>NZ_AP024585.1:4200000-4500000 GCF_018323885.1 Citrobacter amalonaticus
TTGGTATAGGTTGAGTGGGTATGGCCTTTGGTGTGAAAACCGCTTAACTGCAGCGGATACTTCGCGGTCAGCGCTTTGTTCAGATGCGACTCTGTCACCGCGCAGAACTCCGGTACCGCCGGGATGCGATCGCCTTCCGGCAGCGTCCACGCTTTCGCGAGATCGGCCAGCGCCTGCGAGTAGATCTCAATCTTGCCGGATGGCGTGGTCAGCGGATTGGCCACGGCATCGGCACGGAAATCAGCAAACGCCAGGCTCTGTTTGTCGGTTGCGATGCGCTGGTCAATGACCCCCATCTCTTTCGCCACCGACCATTCCGGCAGGTACGGACGTTTCTCGCGGATCTGCTGATAGTGCATTTCTGCCCACTGCGCCTGTGTCCGCCCTTCGGTGTACTGCTCACGCAGCCCCAGATGCCCGGCGATATCAGCACAAATATCGTAGGTGCTACGTACTTCCCACATCGGCGTGACCGTTTTCTGCAAGGCGATCATGTAGTTGTGAGACCCCGTGGCATAGGAGCTGTCCACCAGATCTTCCGCTTCGAGATAGCTGGTTTCCGGCAGCAGGAGATCGGCGTACTTCGCGCTCGGCGTCATGTGGTTTTCAATGACGATAATGGTTTCGCACAAACTTTCATCCGCGAGAATTTTGCGCGTGCGGTTGGTTTCACCGTGCTGATTCAGCAGCGTGTTACCGGCCTGGTTGAAGAACAGCTTGATGCCGGTTTTCAGTTTATCCGCCCCCTTCACCCCCATCGTGGTGGCCGTCATCATTTCCGGGCGTTGAATCGCATCCGTCCACAGATAGCACGGAATGGAGGTCTTGATCGGGTTGGTCAAAATCGGTAACAGCGGTACGCCATACGGGGTGCCATAAGGCCAGTTACCGTTATTGGTGCCCGGCAGGCCAAAGTGGCCCGTCAGTGCGGGTAACGTCTGAATGGCGCGCACGGTTTGCTCGCCGTTAGCGTGACGCTGCGGCCCCCAGCCCTGACAAATGTAACAGGCACGAGCCGAAGCGATTTCGCGCGCCAGTTGGCGAATGCGCGTCGCCGGAAGCCCCGTGATCTCCGCCGCCCATTCCGGCGTTTTAGCGATACCGTCATCACCTTTACCAATCACGTAGTCTTTATAGCTGGCATTCGGCGCAGCGCCTTCAGGCAGCGTGCTGCTGTCATAGCCCACGCAGTACTTATTCACCTCGGCTTCATTGATCAACTGTTCGGTAATCAACGTATGGGCGATACCAGCCACCAACGCGGCATCGGTCGTCGGGCGAATCGGCAGCCACTCGGCATGCTCGGTAACTACCGAGTCGGTATAACGCGGATCGATAATAATCACCCGCGCTTTCGAGGCTTCCAGCGCACGACGTAACTCTTCTACCTGTCCGCCGCCAGACATGCGCGTTTCAGACAAATTCAGACCAAACAGCACCACCAGATCGGAATGCGCAATTTGCGTAAAGTGACTTCCGACATACACGCCGTGAGTATAGGGCGTTGCGGTGGCAATTTGCGCCGTGGAATAGGTGTTATGATAATTTAAATAGCCGCCGGTAAGATTTAGCAGACGTTTCCAGGCAGGCGTGCCCTGGGTATGATAATAAGCGCCCGACTGATAATTATAATAAATTGCCTCACGGCCATATTTTTCCGTCACGCGTTTTAATTCTGCAGCGATAAATGCTGTCGCTTCATCCCAGGAAATACGTTTGAATTTCCCTTCGCCACGTTTACCTACGCGTTTCATCGGATATTTAATCCGGTCCGGACTATATACCCGCCAGCGACTGGAACGACCGCGCAAACACGGACGAATCTGATGTTCGCCAAATACCGCGTCGTCTTTTGCATCCTCCGGTTCAATACGCACGATGCGGTCATCTTTAACGATCACTTTCAGCGGGCAACGGCTGCCACAGTTGACCAGGCAGGCACTGTGGCGAACGGTTTCGCCATTGCCGCCTTGCGCAGGAGCGTCGGTCGTTTCAGCCTGCGCGGTGGTAGAGAAAGGCAACGTAATCGCGTTACTGAGTGCAACAGCGGCACCTATTTTTGCGGTGCCTGTCACCGCATCCCGTCGGGACAGCGTTGTGTTTAGCCACTTTTTTATTTCCATCTTTTTTTCTCACATTGCATCCATAGTTATTATTAATAAGTAATCATATAGGGCTAAACACGGCTGATGGTTGATTATGATCAAACGCGCTTTTATGGAAAAATAAAGTGGTAAAACCATGAGACTCTTATCATTTTTCATCTGATAAAAAGCAGTGATTTAACTGAAGATGACATTTTTGTAAACATATAAGAGATAAAAACAGAACAACAGCATAATCATTGTATAATTAATTATATTGCGCTTATATATTCCGTCAGGCAAGCGCAATAAAATTCTTATTTTTGGAACGTATGCCAAAAAGAGTATTCCTGGTCAAAATGAATATTCCTGGCGTTCAGAAACATATTACTTTTTATGCTAATTTAGCAATAATATGATTTTTTGTTATACAAAAAGAAGAAAGCCTTCTGCGTGAACTGAGTTCTTACCGTAAACGGACTATACTGTTTCATCATCCCCATAGCCAGACTGAATCATGATCGTATCCGGACGCCATCCCTCTCTGCGCCTGTCGCTGGCAGGACTCCTGACGCTGACACTGTTTGGGATCGGCTATACCCTGCATCTGCACTGGGGGGCGTTTATTCAGTGGTGTCTGGCGACGCAAATCACCCTGCATCGCTATCTGGTGATGTATCTGCTGCAGTTGAATAATCATCAGTACAGCGGCGGTTTCTGGTTACTGACGGGGGCGTTTCTGTACGGCGTACTGCATGCCATCGGACCGGGACACGGAAAGTTCATCGTGACGACCTATCTGAGTACCAATAAGGAAAGCCTGCTGGCTGCTCGGGTCGTGCCTTTTATTGGCAGCCTGATGCAAGGAGTCAGTGCGATCCTGTTTGTGTTTATCCTCGCGATTGGCTTTAACCTGGCAGCCGGCGATTTGAGCACCAGCCGATGGTACGTTGAAAAAATCAGCGCTGCGCTGATCGCCGGATTCGGCGCGTTTCTCATTTATCAGGCACTTAAATCCATACGCCCGATAACCTTCACCCGATTTACTCCCTTGCATAGCCATGACGAGAAGTGCGGCTGCGGACATCACGGCGTCGGGCAGACGCTGGTGGACGGTAACTGGAAAACCCGGCTGGGGGTGATTCTCGCCATCGGCGCCCGACCATGCAGCGGGGCAATCATGATCCTGCTGTTTTCCAATGCTCTCGGTATCGTCACCTGGGGCATTGCAGCGGTGATGACCATGTCCTTTGGCACTGCGCTGTCGATCATGGGACTGTCTCTGGCGGTACGTTATGCCCGAAATCAGACACTCACATGGTTCGGTACAGGACATCCCGATCTGAAATGGCTTGCGCCTGCAGCGAAAATAGTCGGCGGTGTGGTGCTGATCCTGTTTGCCACAATTCTGTTCTTAACGGTGATCCCGATTAGCGCCAACGGCGATTATATTGCCGCAGGTTGCTGATCCGACCTGCGTAATAATGATCCGATAATGGGACACCTGCCCCAGTGAATTTCCCTGCCACCTTTGAATTACGCGTCCCAATAGGGATAATATCCACACGAACTGTGAACCCGGGACCACCATGAGACACTCCCTGCCTTGTCGCAAGCTACGTGAACGGCCGATGAAACTCGGTACGACGGTGATACTGATGGTCAGCGCCGTGTTGTTTTCTGTCTTGCTTGTCGTCCATCTGTTCTACTTCTCACAAATCAGCCACATGACGCGTGATGCGCTGGCAGACAAAGCGCTGGCCGTTGCCCGGACGCTGGCAGACTCGCCGGAGATCCGTGCGGGGTTGATGAAAAAACCCGAGGATAGCGGGATTCAGGCGATTGCCGAAGCGGTGCGCAAGCGAAACGATATGCTGTTCATTGTTGTCACCGACATGAAAAGCCTGCGTTATTCTCATCCGGAAGCCCAACGCATCGGGCAACCATTTAAGGGCGACGATATTTTGCTGGCGCTGGATGGCAAAGAGAATATCGCCATCAACCGGGGCTTTCTCGCCCAGGCGCTGCGCGTTTTCACCCCCATTTATGACGACAATCACCACCAGATTGGGGTGGTGGCGATCGGTCTGGAACTGAGTCGGGTGACCGAACAGATTAACGACAGTCGCGGCAGCATCCTCTGGTCCGTACTTTTTGGCGTGCTGGTTGGCCTGCTGGGAACATGGGTGCTGGTGAAAGTGCTCAAACGCATCCTGTTTGGCCTGGAACCGTATGAAATTTCTACCCTGTTTGAACAGCGCCAGGCGATGCTGCAATCAATCAAAGAGGGGGTCATCGCCGTTGACGACAAAGGCGAAGTGACGTTAATCAACGAGGCCGCCCAGGAGTTGCTGGATTACCGTAAGTCACAGGATGACCCCCAGTTTTCCACGCTCAGCCATGCATGGTCGCAGGTGGTGGATCTCAGCGAAGTGCTGCGCGACGGTACGTCGCACCGCGACGAAGAGATCAACATCAAAGATCGGTTGCTGCTCATTAATACCGTCCCGGTTCGCAGCGACGGCAAGATTATTGGCGCGATCTCCACCTTCAGGGACAAAACGGAAGTTCGCCAGTTGATGCAGCGACTGGATGGCATGGTGAACTATGCCGACTCACTCCGTGAACGATCCCACGAATTCATGAATAAATTACATGTGATTCTGGGATTGTTACATCTGAAGAGTTATAAGCAGCTTGAAGACTATATTATTAAGACGGCAAACAACTATCAGGAAGAGATCGGCTCACTGTTAGGCAAAATTAGATCGCCGGTCATTGCTGGCTTTTTACTTAGTAAGATTAATCGCACATCCGATTCAGGGCACAAACTGGTGATTAGCCATGACAGCCAGGTACCGGACAGCGGCAATGAAGATCAAATTGCGGTATTGATTACCGCGCTCGGAAATCTGATTGAAAACGCGATCGACGCGTTAGCACAGCAGTCAGGAGGTGAGATCAGCGTCTCCTTATACTATCGCAATGGTTGGCTACATTGTGAAGTCAGTGACGATGGTCCCGGCATTGAACCGCACCGCCTTGACGCTATTTTTGATAAAGGCGTCTCGTCTAAAGGAACTGAACGCGGCGTTGGTTTAGCGCTTGTTAAACAACAAGTTGAAAGTCTTGGTGGCAATATTTTTGTGGAATCCGAACCTGGCGTTTTCACACAATTTTTTGTACAAATACCCTGGGATGGGGAGAGGGCCAGCACATGATCAATGTCTTTATTATCGATGACGACGCCATGGTCGCGGAGTTAAACCGCCGCTATGTCGCACAGATCCCCGGTTTTCAGTGCTGCGGAACCGCCTCAACGCTGGAAAAAGCCAAAGAGGTTATTTTTAATAGCGATGTTCAGATTGACCTGATTCTGCTGGATATTTACATGCAGAAAGAGAACGGGCTGGACCTGCTACCGCTTCTGCATGCCGCTGGCTGCAAAAGCGATGTCATTGTCATCTCTTCTGCCGCCGATGCCATGACGATCAAGGATTCGTTGCACTACGGCGTTGTAGATTACTTAATCAAGCCGTTTCAGGCCTCACGCTTTGAGGAAGCCCTCACCAGCTGGCTGCAAAAGAAAAGGGACATGGATAAGCACCAGTATTATGAGCAGTCAGAGCTGGACCAACTGATTCACGGCAATGCGTCCAGTGAGCAGGACACCCGCCGCCTGCCGAAAGGGTTGACGCCGCAGACGCTGCGCACGCTGTGTCAGTGGATCGATGCACATCAGGATTATGAGTTTTCAACCGATGAACTGGCAAATGCGGTGAATATTTCTCGCGTCTCCTGCCGCAAATATCTTATCTGGCTGGTCAACTGTCATATTCTGGTTACCAGCATCCATTATGGCGTTACGGGCAGGCCGGTTTACCGTTACCGTATTCAGGCAGAACATTATTCTTTACTTAAGCAATATTGTCAGTAGAAGATAAATCTTAACCTTGCATTATTTCGTTATATATTGGTAACAATTATTACAATAATGAAAAAATAAAAAGGTTAAGGTTACTTCCTGCAAATTCAGAAATTGTGCCAGATCAAATATAATTGCATCATTCCACATTTTTCAATGCGTTATTATTATCCGACACGCCATTGTTTTTAATTTCAAAAACGCTAACAAAAGTTAATAAAGTATTATCCCCTGCGCAGAGTGTGTATTTTTAATCACAAAGGAGTAGTCTGGAAATAACCGGACGGATTAACAAAAACGATAAACGGTAGCAACGGAGCTCATGCTACATCTTAAGGATAAGCACACTCTGTGAGCAGATGATATGTTCATGTTTTTCATAAAGATACAAAAAATAGCCCGAACCTGCCTCTGCTCTTCTTTTTCAACACTGCCCATCGCCAGAGAGTCGTGCTCTCTGAAAACAGCCTGAAAAAAACGATAAGAGTTTTCCTGTCCTTAGGAATAACGTTATTCGATGTTTAAAAACTAATCGCACTTTCAGACGAAACGAATATTAGCCAGGCTCTGCGCCCATTACACAAAAAACAGAACATGGCTGTGATCCATTTATCAAAATTGACTGGTTTTATCGCGAGGGTAAATAAATGCTATTTAGTATACAACTTCTCATAATATTAATATGTTTGTTTTATGGTGCCAGAAAGGGCGGTATCGCGCTGGGTTTGTTAGGCGGTATCGGCCTGGTCATTCTGGTGTTCGTTTTCCACCTCCAGCCGGGTAAACCACCGGTTGACGTCATGCTGGTGATCATCGCCGTGGTCGCGGCCTCAGCAACGCTACAGGCCTCAGGCGGTCTGGATGTGATGTTGCAGATCGCAGAGAAACTGCTGCGCCGCAACCCGAAATATGTCTCTATCGTTGCCCCGTTTGTGACCTGTACCCTGACTATCCTGTGCGGTACCGGCCACGTGGTCTACACGATTCTGCCCATCATTTACGACGTGGCGATTAAAAATAACATCCGCCCGGAACGTCCGATGGCAGCCAGCTCCATCGGCGCACAAATGGGGATCATTGCAAGTCCGGTATCGGTGGCGGTGGTTTCTCTGGTTGCCATGCTGGGTAATGTGACGTTTGAAGGCAAACACCTCGAATTCCTCGACCTGCTGGCGATCACTATCCCGTCCACACTGATTGGTATTCTGGCTATCGGTATTTTCAGCTGGTTCCGTGGTAAAGATCTGGATAAAGATGAAGACTTCCAGAAATTCATCTCCGTACCGGAAAACCATCACTACGTGTATGGCGATACCGCTACGCTGCTGGACAAAAAACTGCCGAAAAGCAACTGGCTGGCGATGTGGATCTTCCTTGCCGCCATTGCTGTCGTCGCTATCCTGGGTGCCTTCTCTGAACTTCGCCCTTCATTCGGTGGCAAAGCGCTGTCGATGGTGCTGGTTATCCAGATGTTCATGCTGCTGACCGGCGCGTTGATTATTATTCTGACCAAAACCAATCCCGCTTCAATCTCTAAAAACGAAGTCTTCCGTTCAGGTATGATCGCGATTGTGGCGGTGTACGGTATCGCCTGGATGGCGGAAACCATGTTCGGCGCGCACATGACAGAAATCGAAGGTGTGCTGGGTAACATGGTGAAAGAGTATCCGTGGGCCTATGCGATTGTTCTGCTGCTGGTGTCAAAATTCGTTAACTCTCAGGCAGCGGCGCTGGCGGCTATCGTTCCGGTCGCGCTGGCGATTGGCGTTGACCCGGCCTACATCGTGGCGTCTGCCCCGGCGTGCTACGGCTACTACATTCTGCCGACCTATCCAAGCGATCTGGCCGCCATTCAGTTCGACCGTTCAGGAACCACCCGCATTGGTCGCTTCGTCATCAACCACAGCTTTATTCTCCCGGGTTTGATTGGCGTGAGCGTCTCCTGCGTCTTTGGCTGGATCTTTGCTGCCATGTACGGATTCCTGTAAAGGTCTCCCGCGTGCCGTCCGTCACCGGGCGGCACGTCACTTATGATATTAAAAGAAATCAATAGGCTGGAAGCACATGTCAAATAAAGCGTTCTTCTATCAGGCACCTTTCCCGATGGGGAAAGACGAAACAGAGTACTACCTGCTCACTTCCGATTATGTCAGCGTGAGTGAGTTTGAAGGTGAGTCCATACTGAAGGTTGAGCCGCAAGCCCTGACGCTGCTGGCGCAACAAGCCTTTCACGATGCCTCCTTCATGCTCCGCCCCGAACATCAGCAACAAGTCGCCTCCATTCTTCATGACCCCGAAGCCAGCGAAAACGATAAATACGTTGCCCTGCAATTCCTGAGAAACTCTGAAATCGCCGCCAAAGGCATTCTGCCGACCTGTCAGGATACCGGCACGGCCATTATCATGGGGAAAAAAGGCCAGCGTGTCTGGACTGGTGGCGGTGATGAAGCGGCGCTGTCAAAAGGGGTGTACAACACCTACATCGAAGACAATCTGCGCTATTCGCAAAACGCCGCGCTGGATATGTACAAAGAGGTGAATACCGGTACCAACCTGCCGGCACAGATCGACCTCTACACCGTCGATGGTGATGAGTATAAATTCCTGTGCGTAGCGAAAGGCGGCGGTTCCGCCAACAAAACTTACCTGTACCAGGAAACCAAAGCGCTGCTCACCCCGGGCAAGCTGAAAAACTTCCTCGTTGAGAAGATGCGGACGCTGGGAACAGCAGCCTGCCCGCCGTACCATATCGCCTTTGTGATTGGCGGTACTTCCGCAGAAAGCACGCTGAAAACCGTGAAGCTCGCCAGCACGCATTACTACGATGCGCTGCCGACCGAAGGCAACGAGCACGGTCAGGCGTTCCGTGATACACAACTGGAACAGGAACTGCTGGAAGAGGCACAAAAACTCGGTCTTGGCGCGCAGTTTGGCGGTAAATATTTCGCCCACGATATCCGCGTGATCCGCCTGCCACGTCACGGTGCCTCCTGTCCGGTCGGCATGGGCGTTTCCTGCTCGGCGGATCGTAACATCAAAGCCAAAATCAACCGCGAAGGGATTTGGATCGAAAAACTGGAGCACAACCCAGGCCAGTACATCCCGGAAGCGTTGCGTCAGGCCGGTGAAGGCGAAGTGGTGAAAGTTGACCTCAACCGCCCGATGAAAGAGATCCTGGCACAGCTTTCACAGTACCCGGTTTCCACCCGTCTGTCGCTGACCGGAACCATTATCGTCGGTCGTGATATTGCGCATGCGAAGCTGAAAGAACGTATCGACTCTGGCGAAGGGTTGCCGCAGTACATTAAAGATCACCCGATCTACTACGCCGGTCCGGCAAAAACACCGGCGGGCTATCCTTCAGGCTCATTAGGACCGACCACCGCAGGCCGCATGGACTCCTATGTTGATCTCCTGCAATCGCACGGCGGCAGCATGATCATGCTGGCAAAAGGCAATCGCAGCCAACAGGTGACCGATGCCTGCCATAAACACGGCGGCTTCTATCTGGGCAGCATTGGCGGCCCGGCAGCGGTCCTGGCGCAACAGAGTATCAAGCATCTGGAATGCGTTGAGTATCCGGAACTGGGTATGGAAGCGATCTGGAAAATTGAAGTGGAAGATTTCCCGGCGTTCATCCTGGTCGATGACAAAGGCAATGATTTCTTCCAGCAGATAGTGAACAAGCAGTGCGCTAACTGCACGAAATAACCTCTTCGGCCCGGCACCGGACTGCTCTCAACGTTTGAAGGCAGTCCGGTGATCCCCCCGGGCCACCTTTTCCCGTCATGGCTGGCATTGAATTTTCGACCACTTCGGTGAATAGTAGCCTTTTCCATCACTTGCGAAATCACCATGATCCGCACATTAAACCCCACCCTGCTGAATATCGGCGCACTGATCCTGACGCTTATCCTGATCTACACTGGCTTCTCGGCAGGTGAGAAAACCACCTGGCTGATGGAAGTTACGCCGGTCATTATTGTGATACCGCTGCTGCTGACAACCGCAAAGCGCTACCCGCTCACTCCTCTGCTTTATACCCTGATTTTTTTCCACGCCATCATCCTGATGGTGGGCGGTATGTACACCTATGCCAAAGTCCCTGTGGGCTTTGAAGTGCAGGAGTGGCTGGGCTTAAGCCGAAATCCGTATGATAAGCTCGGCCATTTCTTCCAGGGCCTGGTTCCGGCACTGGTGGCGCGCGAAATTCTGCTACGCACAAAGAGTGTTCGCAGCGGTAAGATGCTGGCATTTCTGGTTTGCTGCGTGGCGCTGGCGATTAGTGCCACCTATGAGTTAATTGAATGGTGGGCCGCGCTGGCGATGGGACAGGGCGCGGACGATTTCCTTGGCACGCAGGGCGACCCGTGGGATACCCAGTCAGACATGTTCTGCGCGTTGCTGGGTTCATTGACTACGGTAACGTTGCTGGCGGGAGTGCATAGCCGTCAGTTGCAGCGCTATGGATTAACGCCCCCCGACGCATAACGTATTTATCTGCCGGAGGCATACACAGGCTCCGGCGATATCACTATCAGCTCAAAAAATAATTCAGCTGTCGATAAACCATCGCCAAAAACGGCTGGCAAATCACTTTAATCCATTGTTTATAAACAATTATTGATGAATCCTCGTCGTTTCGCGCCCTCTTTACACCTTTTTTAGTCAGGATAATACTTGCCCGCATCACAGATTCCTCCACAACCGGGTAAGAGATGATGAAAGTATTAATTGTTGAAAGTGAATTTCTGCATCAGGACACCTGGGTTGGCAAGGCCGTGGAACGTCTGGCAGACGCCTTAAGTCGGCAAAATGTTGCCGTCATTAAGTCCACGTCTTTCGACGACGGCTACGCCATCCTGTCGGCAAACGAAGCCATTGATTGCCTGATGTTCAGCTATCAAATGGAACAGCCTGATGAACATCAAAATGTCAGAGAACTGATCGGTAAGCTTCATGAGCGCCAGCAAAATGTGCCGGTCTTTCTGTTAGGTGACAGAGAGAAAGCCACCGCCTCGCTGGACCGCGATATGCTGGAGCTTGTCGATGAGTTCGCCTGGATCCTCGAAGACACCGCTGACTTTATCGCGGGGCGCGCGGTCGCCGCCATGACCCGTTATCGTCAGCAACTGCTGCCGCCGCTGTTTAGTGCGCTGATGAAATATAGCGATATCCACGAATACTCCTGGGCTGCACCGGGCCACCAGGGCGGCGTTGGTTTTACCAAAACGCCTGCCGGCCGCTTCTATCATGATTATTACGGCGAAAACCTGTTCCGCAGCGACATGGGGATTGAACGTGCTTCGCTGGGTTCTCTGCTCGATCACACCGGGGCCTTTGGCGAAAGCGAAAAATATGCTGCACGGGTCTTTGGCGCAGACCGTTCCTGGTCCGTCGTGGTCGGGACATCCGGCTCCAACCGCACCATCATGCAGGCCTGTATGACCGATAACGATGTGGTGGTGCTGGACCGTAACTGCCATAAATCGATTGAACAGGGGTTGATCCTGACCGGGGCGAAACCGGTGTATATGGTGCCCAGCCGTAACCGCTACGGCATCATTGGCCCTATCTACCCACAGGAAATGCAGCCGGAAACCTTACAGAAAAAAATCAGCGAAAGCCCGCTGACCAAAGAGAAGACAGGACAAAAACCGTCTTATAGCGTGGTGACCAACTGTACCTACGACGGTGTCTGCTATAACGCGAAATCCGCACAGGCGTTACTGGCGCAAACTACCGACCGCATTCACTTCGACGAAGCCTGGTACGGCTACGCCCGCTTTAACCCGATTTACGCCGACCACTATGCGATGCGCGGTGAACCGAGCGATCACAGTGGTCCTACCGTTTTTGCCACCCACTCTACGCACAAACTGCTGAACGCCCTCTCTCAGGCGTCTTACATCCATGTGCGTGAAGGTCGCGGCGCGGTGAATTTTTCCCGCTTCAATCAGGCGTACATGATGCATGCCACCACCTCGCCGTTGTATGCCATCTGCGCATCCAACGATGTGGCGGTGTCCATGATGGACGGCAACAGCGGCCTGTCGCTGACTCAGGAAGTGATCGACGAAGCCATCGACTTCCGCCAGGCCATGGCGCGTCTGTATAAAGAGTTCAGCGCCGACGGCGACTGGTTCTTCAAGCCGTGGAACAAAGAAGTGGTCACCGATCCGCAGACCGGGAAAACATTCGATTTTGCTGACGCACCGGCGAAACTGCTGGCAACAGACCAGAACTGCTGGGTGATGCGTCCGGGCGAATCCTGGCACGGCTTTAAAGACTTACCCGATAACTGGAGCATGCTTGACCCGATCAAGGTCAGCATTCTCGCACCGGGGATGGGTGACGACGGCGAACTGGAAGAGACGGGGGTGCCTGCCGCGCTGGTCACCGCCTGGCTTGGACGTCACGGAATCGTGCCAACCCGCACCACCGATTTCCAGATCATGTTCCTGTTCTCGATGGGCATCACCCGTGGGAAATGGGGAACTCTGATCAACACCCTGTGCTCATTTAAACATCACTACGATGCCAACACCCCACTGGCGCAGGTCATGCCGGAACTGGTCGACGAACACCCTGAAACCTACGCCAATATGGGCATTCACGACCTGGGCGATCGGATGTTCGCCTGGCTGCGGGAAAACAACCCAGGCGCGAAACTCAACGCCGCCTATTCCGGCCTGCCGGTTGCCGCAATGACGCCGCGTGAAGCCTATAACGCTATCGTTAACGACAACATCGAAATGGTGGCCATTGATAAACTGCCGGGTCGCATTGCAGCAAACTCGGTGATCCCTTATCCGCCGGGAATTCCGATGCTGCTTTCCGGCGAGAACTTCGGTGATGAAAACAGTCCGCAGGTGGGCTATCTCCGCGCCCTGCAATCCTGGGATCACCACTTCCCTGGTTTCGAACATGAAACCGAAGGCACTGAAATCATTGATGGCGTCTATCACGTAATGTGCGTGAAAGCGTAAATCAATTCCGACGACTGCGTCATGACATGGCCACCCTGACGCAGCCTGGTTTAGGCCGTAGGGTTATGACGAGCGTTTCCTGAGTATTGCTGAGAAAAACTACCATTGTCATACCTTTTTGCGCGGGTGCTCCCCGCGCTTTTTTTTATCCCTTATGCATGGTTTCCACCGCGTAAAAGTTTCTGTACATAGCAATTATCTGTCGCCTATTGTATTTCCAGACAAAACCATTATTTTAATGCGGACTTCATTCGTCATACAAATCTAAATATCTGCTTTATCTCTCCCCTTTGGCGAGAAAGGATATTTTATGTTCATATTCGGGAGTTAGGGTATGAGAATTTTCAGCAATAATCCTTGCATTGTCGTGTTAACCGAAAAAGACGTTTGGCTACGAGTAAACGGTAAAGAGGCTATCAATTTAAAAGCGAATCATATGGCACTCATCGCCTGTGAAAACAATATCATCGATATCTCATCGATTAATAACGCACTGGTCGCACATATTAGCCGAGATATAATTAAAGATTATCTTCGCTTTTTAAATAAAGATCTTTCAAATATTCCACTCTGGCAACGGAGTTCCTCACCGGTATTAACCGCTGAATGTGTAACCCCCGATGTCTTCCGGGTGGCAGCACAACACAGCATTGCGCATACCGACAGCCCTGGCGAAGAAGAACGTACACGCTGCCTGTTGTTCGCCGTGTTATCCCGCTTTCTCGACAGTAAGAAGTTTTTGTCCCTGCTGATGTTTATGTTGCGAAACCGCGTCAGCGACAGCGTTTACCATATTATCGAGAGTGACATTCATAAAGCGTGGAATCTTAATCAGGTCGCCCGTTGTCTCTGTCTGAGTCCAAGTTTGCTAAAGAAGAAACTCAAAAGCGAAAATACTAGCTACAGTCAAATCATCACCACTTGCCGCATGCGCTACGCTGTTAATCAACTTCTGATGGATGGCAAGAATATATCCCAGGTCTCCGAACTGTGTGGTTATAACAGTACATCTTACTTTATCTCTGTGTTCAAAGAGTATTATGGCATGACCCCGCTACATTATGTCAGCCAGTTTAAAGACCGTACGGCAGCGTGATTTTTGAGCATTTTGTAATGAGCTACGATAATATCAGCATTAGCGATAACCCACGTCGCACATAATTCAACCGACACCTGAAGGCGTATTATGAGACATCATTTATTGTTCCCTTCAGGAGATTAATTATGTCCTCGGATGCTGATGCTCACAAAGTGGGCTTAATCCCCGTCACCTTAATGGTGTCGGGGAATATCATGGGTTCAGGGGTTTTCCTGCTCCCTGCGAACCTGGCCGCCACCGGCGGGATTGCAATCTACGGATGGTTAGTCACGATTATCGGCGCGCTGGCGCTGTCGATGGTCTACGCAAAAATGTCGTCCTTAGATCCCAGTCCCGGCGGTTCTTACGCGTATGCTCGTCGTTGCTTTGGGCCGTTCCTCGGTTACCAGACCAACGTGCTGTACTGGCTGGCCTGCTGGATCGGTAACATCGCGATGGTGGTTATCGGCGTCGGTTACCTGAGCTACTTCTTCCCCATTCTGAAAGATCCGCTGGTGCTGACCCTGACCTGCGTCGTGGTGCTGTGGATCTTCGTTCTGCTCAATATTGTCGGTCCGAAAATGATCACCCGCGTTCAGGCCGTCGCCACCGTGCTGGCGCTGGTCCCCATCGTCGGTATCGCGGTGTTTGGCTGGTTCTGGTTCCGTGGCGAAACCTACATGGCGGCCTGGAACGTGAGCGGCATGAACACCTTCGGCGCGATTCAGAGCACCCTTAACGTCACCCTGTGGTCATTCATCGGGGTCGAGAGCGCCTCGGTAGCGGCAGGGGTGGTCAAAAACCCGAAACGCAATGTGCCGATTGCCACCATTGGCGGGGTGCTGATCGCGGCTGTGTGCTACGTGCTCTCCACCACCGCCATCATGGGGATGATCCCTAACGCCGCGCTGCGCGTCTCCGCTTCACCGTTCGGTGATGCGGCACGTATGGCGCTGGGTAACACCGCCGGCGCGATTGTCTCCTTCTGCGCGGCAGCAGGCTGTTTAGGTTCGCTGGGCGGCTGGACGCTGCTGGCCGGACAGACTGCAAAAGCCGCCGCCGATGACGGTCTGTTCCCACCGATTTTTGCCCGTGTAAATAAGGCGGGCACACCGGTTGCCGGGCTGATTATTGTCGGGATTCTGATGACTATCTTCCAGTTCAGCAGTATGTCGCCGAACGCCGCGAAAGAGTTTGGTCTCGTCTCTTCAGTGTCCGTCATCTTTACGCTGGTGCCTTATTTGTACACCTGTGCCGCGCTGCTGCTGCTCGGTCACGGACACTTCGGCAAAGCGCGTCCGCTCTATCTGCTGGTAACCTTTGTGGCCTTTATTTACTGCATCTGGGCAGTGGTGGGGTCCGGCGCGAAAGAGGTGATGTGGTCATTCGTGACCCTGATGATCATCACCGCGCTGTACGCCCTGAACTACAACCGGATCCACAAAAACCCCTTCCCACTGGATGCGCCGGTTAACCGCAGTTAATCCCCTCTTTTACACGATGAAGCCAACCTTAAGTTCTTAAGGTTGGCTTAACTTTACTTTGCGAGGATCTGCGCTAATTAGTCTACGGAAGCTCCACCATGTTAAAGCGCATTGTCAAAAGACCTCTTCTCAGCCTGCTGGCCTGGTTACTACTGGTTTCATTCTATTTGTCTGTTTGTCTGAACATCGCGTTCTACAAACAGGTTGAGCAGGATCTGCCGCTGGATTCCCTGCGTAACGTGCTGGTCTTCTTGTCGATGCCGGTCGTGGCGTTCAGCGTCATGAATATTGTCCTGACGCTGGCCTCTTTCCTGTGGCTGAACCGCCTGCTGGCCTGCCTGTTTATTCTAATGTCCGCGTCGGCGCAGTATTTCATCATGACCTACGGCATCATCATTGACCGCTCAATGATTGCCAATATGGTGGATACGACGCCTGCCGAAACGTTCGCCCTGATGACGCCGCGAATGGTGCTCACGCTCGGTCTTAGCGGCATTGTGGCGGCCATCGTTGCCTGCTGGATTAAAATCAAACCGACCACGCCTGTCCTGCGCAGCGTGCTGTATCGCGCTGCCAACGTGCTGGTATCCGTGTTATTGATCGTGCTGGTGGCGGCCTTTTTCTATAAAGATTACGCCTCACTGTTTCGCAACAATAAAGAACTGGTCAAAGCTCTCAGCCCGTCTAACGGCATTGTCGCCAGCTGGTCATGGTACTCCCATCAGCGCCTCGCGCACCTGCCGCTGGTACGCATCGGGGAAGACGCCCATCGTAATCCGGTGATGCAGCAAGAGAAGCGCAAAAATCTGACTATCCTGATCGTCGGTGAAACCTCACGTGGCGAAAACTACTCGCTCGGCGGCTACTCCCGCGAAACCAATCCGCTATTGGCAAAAGATAATGTGGTTTACTTCCCGCGCACCACGTCGTGTGGTACCGCCACGGCGGTCTCTGTACCATGCATGTTCTCTAACATGCCGCGTAAGCATTACGACGAAGAGCTGGCGCAGCATCAGGAAGGGATGCTCGATATTATCCAGCGCGCGGGCGTTAACGTACTGTGGAACGACAACGATGGCGGCTGTAAAGGCGCCTGCGACCGCGTGCCGCATCAGAATATGACGGCGTTAAACCTGAAAGGGGAATGCATCGACGGCGAATGCTATGACGAGGTTCTGTTCCACGGTCTGGAAGAGTACATCAACAACCTGCAAGGTGACGGGGTGATTGTACTGCATACCATCGGCAGCCACGGCCCGACCTACTACAACCGCTACCCGCCGCAGTTCAGGAAATTTACCCCAACCTGCGATACCAATGAAATCCAGACCTGTTCACAGGAACAATTAGTGAACACGTACGATAATACCGTGCTGTATGTCGACTATATTGTTGATAAAACAATTAATCTTCTGAAAGCGCATCAGGATAAATTTACCACCAGCCTGGTGTATCTTTCCGACCACGGCGAGTCGCTGGGTGAAAACGGCGTTTATCTGCACGGCCTGCCGTATGCCATTGCGCCAGACTCCCAGAAGCATGTGCCGATGCTGCTGTGGCTGTCAGAGGATTATCAGCAGCGCTATCAGGTTGATGCCAGTTGCCTGCAAAAACAGGCGCGTACTCAGGATTACTCGCAGGACAATCTTTTCTCGACCATGCTGGGACTGACCGGCGTACAGACCACGCAATATCAGGCCGCAGATGATATTCTGCAGCCCTGCAGGAGAACCACGCAATGAAAATACTGATTGTTGAAGACGATACGCTGCTTTTGCAGGGCCTGATTCTGGCGGCACAAACCGAAGGGTACGCCTGCGATGGCGTGTCGACCGCCCGTGCGGCTGAGCAATGTCTGGAAACCGGTCATTACAGTCTGGTGGTGCTGGACCTCGGCCTGCCTGACGAAGATGGCCTGCATTTCCTTGCTCGCATCCGGCAGAAAAAATATACCCTGCCGGTGCTGATCCTTACTGCGCGGGACACGCTCGGCGATAAGATTTCCGGGCTGGACGTCGGGGCCGACGATTATCTGGTGAAACCTTTCGCGCTGGAAGAGCTGCACGCCCGAATCCGCGCGCTGCTGCGTCGTCACAATAACCAGGGCGAGAGTGAACTGGTCGTCGGCAACCTGACGCTGAACATGGGCCGTCGACAGGTGTGGAAAGAGGGAGAGGAGTTAATTCTTACCCCTAAAGAGTACGCGTTGCTGTCGCGTCTGATGCTGAAATCGGGAAGCCCGGTGCACCGGGAAATTCTCTATAACGACATCTATAACTGGGATAACGAACCGTCCACCAATACCCTGGAAGTGCATATCCATAACCTGCGCGATAAAGTGGGCAAATCCCGTATTCGTACCGTGCGCGGCTTTGGCTACATGCTGGTGGCGACCGCGACTGAGGAAAGCTAATTGAATCTGAAGCGTTTTCTACGCCAGCCCATGACCCTGCGTCGGCGGCTGATGATCACCATCGGCATGATTTTGCTGGTTTTCCAGCTCATTAGCACCTTCTGGCTCTGGCATGAAAGCACTGAGCAGATCCAGCTGTTTGAACAGGCGCTGCGGGATAACCGCAATAACGATCGCCACATCATGCATGAAATCCGCGAGGCGGTCGCCAGTCTGATCGTCCCCAGCCTGTTTATGGTGGGGTTAACGCTGTTCATCTGCTATCAGGCCGTTCGCCGCATTACCCGTCCGCTCGCCAACCTGCAACACGAATTAGAAACCCGCACGGCGGATAATCTCTCCCCTATCGACATTCACAGCTCAACGGTCGAAATTGAAGCGGTCGTTTCGGCGCTCAACCAGTTGGTCAATCGACTGACCACGACCATCGAAAACGAGCGTCTGTTTACCGCCGACGTGGCGCACGAACTGCGAACACCGCTATCGGGCGTCCGTTTGCATCTGGAACTGCTGTCAAAAGCGCATCACGTGGATGTCGCGCCGCTGCTGGGTCGTCTTGATCAAATGATGGACAGCGTCTCGCAGCTTTTACAACTCGCCCGCGTGGGTCAGTCTTTTTCATCGGGAAATTATCAGCATGTCAGATTGCTGGAAGATGTGATCCTGCCGTCTTACGATGAGCTGAGCACGATGCTGGAACAGCGCGAACAGACACTCCTGCTGCCTGACAGTCAGGACGATGCGGCTGTTCAGGGCGACGCGACGCTGCTGCGGATGCTGCTGCGTAATCTGGTCGAAAATGCCCATCGCTACAGTCCGGAAGGCACCACCATCGCCATTACGCTGAACGTTGATGACGAAGCAACAATGACAATGGCGGTAGAAGATGAAGGACCGGGGATCGATGAAAGCAAGTGCGGCGAACTCAGCAAAGCCTTCGTCCGCATGGACAGCCGTTACGGTGGAATCGGTCTGGGGTTAAGCATCGTCAGCCGCATTACGCAGCTGCACCACGGGCAGTTTTTCCTGCAAAATCGCAGTGGAACCACCGGAACCCGCGCCTCGGTGCTGTTGAAGAAGGTTTAGTAGGTTGAGACCCAAATGTACAGGAAGCTACTGACAATCAGTACGCTGAATACGGTCGTTACACTTTCATAAATACGCTGTTTCATCACACTCTCCTCCAGGGTATGGAAGAGAGTGTGCCAGTCAGAGATTAAGCAAACCTTAATTTACTCGTCAATTCGCGGATGCTGCTGCACCAGGCGCGTACGCTTCGCCTGCAGGTCCGCAATCTCCTGATCGATATCCTCAATTTTCTGCTCGATATTATCGTAGTGTTCACCGAGAATTTCTTTCGCTTCCTGAATATCCGAGGCGGCGGGCGTTGCCCCTTTCAGCGGCTGATTCGCGGTCTCTTTCATGGTGATACCGGTAATGAAACCAATCACCGCAATCACCATCAGGTAGTAAGCAGGCATCATCAGATTCTGCGAGCTTTCCACCAGCCAGGCCGCCAGCGTTGGCGTCAGACCGGCAATCAGTACCGAAATATTAAATGCCGCCGCCAGCGCACTGTAACGAATATGTGTCGGGAACATGGCTGGCAATGAAGACGCCATGACCCCGGTGAAGCAGTTGAGGATCACCGCCAGCATCAGCAGACCGGCAAAAATCAGGCCGATAATATTACTGTTAATCAGAATAAAGGCCGGGATTGCCAGCGCAAACAGCGCGATGCTACCCATGATCACGAATGGACGACGACCAAAACGGTCACTCAGTAGTCCCATCACCGGCTGGACAAACAGCATCCCGATCATAATGGCGATGATAATCAGCACGCCGTGATCTTCAGAGTAATGCAGGTTATGCGACAGATAGCTCGGCATATAGGTCAACAGCATGTAGTAGGTGACGTTGGTAGCAATCACCAGGCCAATACAGGCCAACAGGCTGCGCCAGTGCTTAGTGGCGATCTCTTTAAAGGACACTTTTGGTCCGTCCTGCAAGCCTTCCCGGTCGCCCTGTTCCAGCTTATCGACGTGCTGCTGGAACGCCGGGGTCTCTTCCAGCGCATGACGCAGATAGAGTCCGATAATCCCTAACGGCAGGGCGATAAAGAACGGAATACGCCAGCCCCATTCAAGGAAGTTCTCTTCTCCGACCACCGTCGAGATCAGGACGACCACACCCGCCCCCAGCACGAACCCGGCAATGGAGCCGAAGTCCAGCCAGCTTCCCATAAAGCCGCGTTTACGGTCCGGGGAATATTCGGCCACAAAAATAGACGCGCCGGTGTACTCACCGCCGACGGAGAAGCCCTGCGCCATCTTACACAGCAGCAGCAGGATGGGTGCCCAAATGCCTATCGAGGCGTAGGACGGTATCAGACCGATACAGAAGGTACTGATCGACATAATCACGATGGTGATGGCAAGAATCTTCTGGCGACCATATTTATCGCCGAGCATACCGAAGAACAAACCACCGAGCGGACGAATCAGAAAGGGAACAGAGAAAGTAGCAAGGGCGGCAATCATCTGCACGCTGGGGTCAGCCCCCGGGAAGAACACTTTACCTAATGCGTAAGCAACAAAACCATAAACCCCAAAATCAAACCACTCCATCGCATTACCCAACGAAGCAGCGGTAATCGCCTTTCGCAATTTACCGTCATCGATAATCGTGACATCACGAAGCGTAATCGGTTTTACTTTTTTCCTTTTCAGCATAGCTGTCCTCGTAGACTAAGCCCTGTCTCGCGGCATATCGACTGCACTGGCGCACTGGGCGCAACGTCACCGTCGAGCGCGGGGTTGCTCAGACGCAACTCCTGTAACAAGCGTAGCAGGTTTACTTACACGGACTGGTTAAGGTCTGTACAACCGAACCTGTTGACGCCTGATTTGGGCGGTTAATGAGCTATCTACCCTACCAGTGTTTAAAATTGTGATCAACTTCACATATATGTTTAGGTTTCGTCAACGGAGGTAAATAAGGTGATCCTGAGTCTCTTTTTTTAAAGCACAGAGTTGTTCTTTTTTACGTTTTCGACCTCTATTTTGTTGTGCTTGCTTCATAAAAAGTCACTGCAGTTATTATTATTCTGCCAGGCAATTCCCTCTCATTTTTCACAACTTCTTTACGGTAATTTTAAATATTCAGATCGCGCGGGAATGTTTACATTGATTATGTGACAAAGATAACTAAAACATCGTTTCGTTTTGATTGAATCAACATTCCAATGAATGCAAGATAATAGTCGTTGCAATACCACCGGGAAGCGAAAAACGCCGATACACGGTGCAATCGCTACGTAGAACATAAAGAGAATGTAGGTTTCCCTGCCTTCTTTTCAGATACAACCTTCTGAATTTTAATATTTTTTTGCCACCTTACCCGTATGTTCCACGGGCAAGAAGTGAGGACATTTATGAGAATTAAAGCCACCATTGAACGCATCCCTGGTGGGATGATGTTGATTCCATTGCTGCTGGGTGCGGTTGTAAATACCCTGGCACCGAATACCGGTGCTTATTTTGGTTCCTTTACAAAAGGCATGATTACCGGCACGGTACCGATTCTTGCTGTGTGGTTCTTCTGTATTGGTGCATCAATTGATTTACGCGCAACCGGTACGGTTCTGCGTAAATCCGGCACGCTGGTCATTACCAAAATTGCCGTAGCGTGGGTAGTGGCAATGATTGCCGCCTCGTTTATTCCGGATACCGGTATTCAGACCGGTTTCTTTGCCGGTCTTTCCGTACTGGCGATTGTTTCCGCGATGGATATGACCAACGGCGGTCTGTATGCCAGCCTGATGAACCAGTACGGTACGAAAGAAGAGTCCGGCGCGTTCGTTCTGATGTCGCTGGAATCCGGTCCGCTGATGACAATGGTGATTCTGGGCGCTGCGGGTCTGGGCTCCTTTGAACCGCATCACTTTATCGGCGCAGTACTGCCGTTCCTGATCGGCTTCACGCTGGGCAACCTTGACCACGATCTGCGTGCGTTCTTCAGCAAAGCAACGCCGGTACTGATTCCGTTCTTCGGTTTTGCGCTGGGTAACACCATTAACCTGGGTGTGATTGTTGATACCGGTCTGTTGGGCATCCTGCTGGGTGTGGCGGTCATTGTCATCACCGGTATTCCACTGATTATTGCGGACCGTGTGATCGGTGGTGGTAATGGTACTGCAGGTGTCGCGGCGTCCTCTGCGGCAGGTGCCGCCGTTGCCAACCCGGTGATCATCGCGCAAATCAACCCGGCGTTTGAACCGGTTGCCGCCTCCGCGACGGCGCTGGTCGCTGCCAGCGTAGTGGTCACGGCGATTCTGGTGCCGATTATTACCGCGCTCTACGCCAAACGCTTCGCCAGGCTACCGGCTCCTGCTGGTGTGGAAGAAACGACAGCGGAATCCGCACACCACTAATCATCAGCCCTCTCCTCTCAAAACCTGAGGGGAGAGGGTGGAAACACCTCTTCAACCATCGCATCCACCAGTCGCTTTGCCGAACAGAGTCGCGGCATACCCAACGCAACCGGCTGCCAGCGCTGCGTCACAGACCAGCACACCGGATGTTTATCCGCCTCACACCAATCTCCCAACCAGCTCAGCATGTCGCTGTACTCACCTGAACCGGCGGTCGCGGTGGTACTCAACCACTGATGATAATAGTGACGCGTCGTCGGTGCGGCATTGATACTGTGGGCCAGATAGTTTGTCGCCATCGCCCGGAGATTATCTTTCAGCATCGCTGCCACGTCAGGATTCGCCAGACGACAGGCATCGCCAAACGGTCCCCAACGCAACTCTTCGAGCGCAATAAAACACCGCCCCGGCAGCGACCATCCTTCATACGCCCCCGCCAGCCATCGGGTAAATACCTGTTCACTGTGTTCCCCGGCCTGAACCGTGAGACCACGCTGGCTCAGCGCCTTCTCCTTCCAGGCACTGCGCTGGCGAAACCACTCGCTGAGGGTGGTAAGTTGCTGAACCAGTCCTGGGACGGACGGTCCGCGAGAGAGATCCGTCTGTTGAAGGACCTGAAGTCGCGCAGCGATCCGCGTCAGCGCCAGATGCCCCGGATCGAGCATACCCGCCAGCTTTTCCACCAGCTTCAGGCGCATCATCAGATGCTCGCTGAACATCCCGGCCATCGCCCACGCCCGCAACTGCGTCTGGGACAGAATCTCCTGCGTCAGGCGCTCGCGAAACTGCTGCTGTTGCAATGTGCCGTCAGCCCGTTTCGGTTCTTCTCCCTGAACCAGATCGACCATAAACTTCGGGTGGATACACTCCAGCGTCCGTCCGGGGCCTTCCAGTAACGCGTTTGTCATGTGTGTTCGGCCACAAAAAGGGTTTGAATGTCGTCACGGAGCAGGCGAGAGTCTTCATAAATCCAGGCGGTGGTGGCAATACTGTGCTGCAACTGCTGACTCAGACTCTGAACAGCCGATTCATTCTGCTGACGAACCAGCAAACTCTCGCGCAGGCTCTCCTGTAATCCCGCCAGGCACAATGAGAAATCGGCAAAAAACGTTGCCATACCTGCCGTAACTGAAACATCGACCTGCGCGGCTAAAGCTTTACGAATTTGTTGGCAGAAGTGGCTGACGTACTCTGCCAGACTCTGGTGCAGCGCATTAATATCAATCAGATAGCGTGTCTTCGCTTCGACATAATCATTCCAGCCCCAGTTCGGCTGATTCAGCCAACGAGAGAAGGTTTCACGCACCCCACTCACGCGAGGTTCGTCACTTTCGACGCGGTCCTGCTGGGCAATCGCCTCGCTGAATAACTGGCGCGTCGTGAAGTTAAACATGGAGGCGTGAAAGGCCGGAAAGCTGATTCGGGGGCGAAATCCCGCATGACTCAACTCCTCTTTCACCCGCATTTCGATAGGGCGCATCGCCTCATTCAGTGACCGGCTGAGCGTGGCTTCCAGTTGTTCAAAACGCATCGCCAGGTCGCGGCTGATGTTTTCCTGCGCCGCCAGCAGGACGCCCTCACAGGTGGAACGTAGTTTACTGAGGATCACCTGCGCCTGCGCTTCGTCATGCAGCACCAACACCTCTCCGTCAAGCTCCGCCTGCGGCAGCGGCGACCAGCTATCGCCACACGACAATTTCAGGATCTGTTCACGGCTGAAAAAAGTCCCGATGTTGCGCAAGATCGTGGCCTGCTGCTGGTTGAGAAAGTCGTTGGCCGACGTCAGCGCCAGCCCGACCTCATGGCGGATCTCGTCGCTGACGCTGTCCTGGCTCACTTTCAGTTGCTGCATGTCCGCTTCCAGACGCATGATATTTTGCTGCAGCGTGTCAAAGGCCACCGTCAGACAGTGATAGCGGAAATCCAGATATTCGCGGGCGCTGTGGGCGTAATTCAGCAATTTATGCGAGGCGGAACGCAGCGCATACAGCGACGCATTGGCATAGGCGGCATGAATTAAGGTCTGAATCGGCTGTTCAAACAACGAATCTTCCCACAGCAAATCCGCCGCATGACGCAGGTGTTCGATATCATCCAGATCGGCGCTTCGCCAGCGCCGACCGAGCGCGGCTTCAGCAAAGTCCTGTACCCAGCGCTGCTCTTCGTGATCCGGGAGATGACCGTGGTTTGCCAGCTCATGGCGTGCCCGATTGGCCAGATAACCCCACATCGAGGAGACCGGATAAATCTGCGCCGGGTTAATACAACCCTTCATCAGGGTACCGGAAATCAACGCCCTCACCTGTTCTTCATCATCGCTGTTGCGATCTTTCTGGTCGAATTTATTCACCAACGCATACAACGGCACCGATTTTCCTACTGCGGCAATGGCCTGACGCACCTCTTCATCGGAAATCGATTTCAACTGCGTATAGTCCATCACCGCCAGAACGGCGGAGGCGCGAGCCAGTTGCTCATTGAGCATTTTTTGCAGATGCGGCTGCCCGGCTTCATTTGGCCCGGGTGTGTCCAGTAACGTCAGTTGACCCGGATAGTTCTCCAGCCCCGCCAGGTGCACAAACTCCACCTCAATCACCGGAATATGTTCAATCGCCGCATAGGCAGAAAAGGGAAAATCGACCTCCAGCGCTTTCGACAGGCGCACCAAATCGTTAAGGCTTTTCAGGCAGTGAAAGATCGGCTGTGCACCAAGATAATGGCGCTCAAACGCTTCCCCTCTTTCGATGCGCTGCATGAGGCCGTTCATGTCTTTATCAATTTCCAGCACCTGCGTCAGATTCTGCCGATCGCAGGCGCGCATGCTCTCTTGCAGGGTCTTCATCAGCGCATCGATGGGCGCAACGTGGGAAAAATGCAGCACCGGTTCTTTCTGACCAGGCGTATGGCGAATGAGTGTCGGCAGCGCGGTCATTGGACGGTTGCGATTGGGCAGCACCTCCGTGCCGACAATCGCATTGATCGTCGTCGATTTTCCCGCTTTCATGGTGCCGACGATCGCCAGCACCATTTCCAGTCGCGAGATTTTTCGCAACTCATTGTTCAGCGTGGCCTGCTGGGCCTCGACACCCCGGATACTGAAATGCATGGGCTGAACGTTGAGATCGTCCTCACTTTTTAATGATGAAGTGCTCTCCAGAGTGGCCGTTGGCATTTTTTTTACGGTCTTAAGATGCTCTAAAGAGAGCATCAGCAAGCGTTCCGCTTCCTGGCTCAATTCATATATTGTCTGTGTGTACATAAAAAATGTTTCCTTAACGCAAATTTTTATTTCTTTTATTTAGCCGTTTCGTTTATTAGTGAATTCTCGGCTTTAATAATTACGTATGGAAAAAAGAACTTATTAATTAATCTATTGATATCAATGAATTTATTATTTTAATTGCTTTTTTTTGAATAACACTCAGTGGCATAAGAAAGTAAAAAATCGTAGTTCAGATTTATAAAAACCCAGGCCAATTTTGGTTAATTTTACCTACCAGAAATAAGGGGCAAGGTGAGGTAAACGAACCCTAAGTAAAACTCGCTGAGCCAATTAGTTAGAATATTTCTCGTCACCTTATCTCAAATAACAAACGGTAGCAATTTCCCTTAAAAATAATAGCGCTTTTTTTCTGTCTGGCAGACAGGTTAGGTCACAGTACGGTATTTACCTTAAAAACAGAGTAGTCCCGACAACGTTAAGGATTTTGTGTATAATTGCGTCCTTTTTCGGCAATCTGCCATTTTTTGGGCGCTTTTGCCCTTGCTGACTTTTGAGGAAATCGACATGTCATTACCCCACTGCCCACAATGCAACTCCGAATACACTTACGAAGATAACGGCATGTACATCTGCCCGGAATGCGCCCATGAATGGAACGATGCAGAACCAGCGCATGACAGCGACGAACTGATCGTTAAAGATGCCAACGGCAATCTGCTGGCTGACGGCGACAGCGTCACCGTCGTGAAAGATCTGAAAGTCAAAGGCAGCTCTTCAATGCTGAAAATCGGCACGAAAGTAAAAAACATTCGTCTGGTGGAAGGCGACCACAACATCGATTGCAAAATTGATGGCTTTGGTCCGATGAAGCTGAAATCAGAATTCGTGAAAAAGAACTGATGTAAATTGCCCGGTGGCGCTTCGCTTACCGGGCCTGCGATAACTACACTTAACTGGCTTCTCTTACCTGAGGTAAAGATTATGTCGTTAAGTCCCTACATCTCTTTTGCCGGAAACTGTGCCGACGCCATCGCGTACTATCAAAAGACGCTGGGTGCAGAACTCCTTTATAAAATCAGCTTCGGTGAAATGCCCAAACCGGCGCAGGACAGCGAAGACGGATGCCCGTCCGGAATGACATTCCCCGATACCGCTATCGCTCATGCCAACGTGCGCATTGCCAATAGCGACATCATGATGAGCGATAGCATTCCCACAGGAAACGCTCACTATTCAGGTTTCACGCTGGTCCTCGACACGCAAAATGTCAACGAAGGGAAGCAATGGTTTGACAATCTCGCCGCAGAGGGTCAAATCGAAATGGACTGGCAGGAAACCTTCTGGGCGCATGGCTTTGGCAAAGTCAGCGATCGCTACGGCGTACCGTGGATGATCAACGTCGTCAAACAACCCCAGCCAACCGAGTAACCTCACGGGAGGCATGCCTCCCGTCCTGTCATCAAACTCACCTTAACTCTTCATCGGCAGGTAACGTCCCCTTAACCCAAACGTCATATTGATCCGCCACGATAGGGCCACTTTTTTTAGAGAGGCCGCATCATGGAAACGATCATTCGCGTCGAAAAACTCTCCAAAACGTTCAATCAGCATCAGGCGCTGCATGCGGTTGATCTGAACATCTGTGCCGGTGAAATGGTCGCTCTGCTGGGGCCGTCGGGTTCCGGCAAATCCACCCTTTTACGTCATCTGAGCGGTTTGATTACCGGCGATAAATCAGCAGGTAGCCGCGTCGAACTCCTCGGTCGCACCGTTCAACACGAAGGTCGACTGGCGCGCGATATCCGCAAAAGCCGCGCGCATACCGGTTACATCTTCCAACAGTTCAATCTGGTGAATCGCCTGACAGTGCTGGAGAACGTGCTGATTGGCGCACTCGGCAGCACGCCGTTCTGGCGCACCTGTTTTAGCTGGTTTAGCGCAGCGCAGAAACAGCGCGCGCTCCAGGCACTGACTCGCGTCGGGATGGCGCACTTTGCGTACCAGCGCGTCTCTACGCTCTCCGGTGGTCAGCAGCAGCGCGTGGCCATTGCCCGGGCGCTGATGCAACAGGCCAAAGTGATCCTCGCCGACGAGCCGATTGCCTCACTGGACCCGGAATCCGCGCGCATCGTGATGGACACCCTGCGCGACATCAACCAGACCGACGGTATTACCGTCGTCGTCACGCTGCATCAGGTGGATTACGCCCTGCGCTACTGCGAACGGATTGTCGCGTTGCGTCAGGGACACGTTTTCTACGACGGCAGCAGCCAGCTCTTTGATAACGAAAGATTTGACCATCTCTACCGCAGCATGAACCGCGTCGAACAGAACGCGCAGGCTGCTTAATTCAAAAAGACCAGGCGTTATTGACGCAGACAGACTGGAGGCGGCCAGCGCGGAAAAACGGAGCGTACACATAGTACGTGAGGATGTTGAGCACTGCCCGAACTCAGGCTGGCAAGTGAAATAGCCTGGAACAACGTGAGGATAAAACATGAATTACAAGGCCGTTGCCGCGCTGGCGTTTACCAGCATGTTCAGCGTCAGTACTCTGCTCAGTCCCGCCTTTGCCGAAGAGCAGGAAAAAGCGCTGAACTTTGGCATTATTTCGACCGAATCACAGCAAAACCTGAAACCTCAATGGGATCCGTTCCTGAAGGATATGGAGAAGAAACTGGGCGTGAAAGTGAACGCTTTCTTCGCGCCGGACTACGCCGGGATCATCCAGGGTATGCGCTTTAATAAAGTCGACATCGCCTGGTACGGTAACCTGTCAGCAATGGAAGCCGTGGATCGCGCCAACGGCCAGGTCTTTGCCCAGACCGTCGCCGCCGATGGATCGCCGGGTTACTGGAGCGTGCTGATCGTCAACAAGGACAGCCCGATCAACAACCTCGACGATCTGATCGCCAAACGCAAAGATCTCACCTTTGGTAATGGCGATCCTAACTCTACCTCCGGCTATCTCGTCCCTGGCTATTACGTCTTCGCGAAAAACAATATCGCCGCCAGCGACTTCAAACGCACCGTCAACGCCGGTCATGAAACTAACGCCCTTGCGGTCGCCAACAAGCAGGTGGATGTCGCCACCAACAACACCGAGAACCTCGATAAGCTGAAAACGTCCGCGCCGGACAAGCTGAAAGCGCTGAAGGTTATCTGGAAGTCGCCGCTGATCCCAGGCGATCCGATTGTCTGGCGTAAGAACCTCTCTGAAGCCACCAAGGACAAGGTGTACGACTTCTTCATGAACTACGGCAAAACGCCGGAAGAAAAAACCGTACTGGAACGCCTGGGTTGGGCGCCGTTCCGCGCCTCCAGCGACCTGCAACTGGTGCCGATTCGCCAGCTCGCCCTGTTTAAAGAGATGCAGGGCGTGAAGGACAACAAAGGACTGAACGCTGAAGAGAAGACCAGCAAATCGTCTGCGATTAAAGCGCAACTGGACGATCTTGACCGTCTGACTGCGGCGCTGAGCGCCATGACCAGCGTCACCAAAGCGGTGCAGTAAACCTGACGCCCGCTGGCGCTTCACTTACCGGGCCTACAAACGTAGGCCGGATAAGGCGGAGCCGCCTTCCGCCAATAACGTACGCACGGAGCTAAACATGCAAACCATCACCGTTGCCCCGCCAAAGCGCAGTTGGTTCTCGCTCGTCAGTTGGGCCATTCTGCTCGCCGTGCTGGTCGTGTCGTGGAAAGGCGCCGAAATGGCCCCGCTCACGCTGATTCAGGATTCCGCCAACATGGCGACGTTTGCCGCCGACTTCTTTCCGCCGGACTTTAGCCAGTGGCAGGACTACCTCGGCGAAATGGCGGTGACCCTGCAAATCGCCATCTGGGGAACCGCGCTGGCCGTGATCCTCTCCATTCCTTTCGGCCTGATGTGCGCCGACAACCTCGTGCCCTGGTGGATCTACCAGCCGATGCGCCGTCTGATGGATGCCTGCCGCGCCATTAACGAAATGGTGTTTGCGATGCTATTTGTGGTCGCTGTCGGCCTCGGTCCGTTTGCGGGCGTCATGGCGCTGTTTATCCATACCACCGGCGTGCTCTCCAAGCTGCTGTCCGAAGCGGTGGAAGCCATTGAACCCGGTCCGGTTGAAGGCATTCGCGCCACTGGCGCTAACAAAATTGAAGAAATTCTTTACGGTGTACTGCCCCAGGTGATGCCGCTGCTGATCTCCTATTCGCTGTACCGCTTTGAATCCAACGTCCGCTCAGCAACCGTCGTCGGGATGGTGGGCGCAGGCGGCATTGGCGTCACGTTGTGGGAGGCAATTCGCGGTTTCCAGTTCCAGCAAACCTGCGCCCTGATGGTGTTAATCATTGTGACCGTCAGCCTGCTGGATTTTCTCTCCCAGCGTTTACGTAAGCACTTTATCTGATTAGCGAGGCATTGATTGCTATGCACTTGTCTACACATCCGACCAGTTATCCGACGCGTTATCAGGAGATTGCCGCGAGACTTGAGCAGGAGCTACGTCAACATTACCGCTGCGGCGACTATCTGCCCGCCGAGCATCAGCTTGCCGCGCGTTATGAGGTTAATCGCCACACCCTGCGCCGCGCCATCGATCAGTTGGTGGAACGCGGCTGGGTCCAGCGTCGTCAGGGCGTCGGCGTACTGGTGCTGATGCGCCCGTTCGATTATCCGCTTAACGCCCAGGCACGCTTCAGTCAGAACCTGTTGGATCAGGGAAGTCATCCCACCAGCGAAAAACGGCTGGCGGTACTGCGCCCGGCCTCCCGTCACGTTGCCGATGCGCTCAGCGTGCAGGAAGGCGATAACGTCATCCACTTGCGCACCTTGCGGCGGGTAAACGGCATCGCCCTGTGTCTGATTGACCATTACTTTTCCGACCTGACCCTCTGGCCGCTGCTGCAGGGTTTTAACCACGGCTCGCTGCACGACTATTTGCGCGAACAGTCCGGCCTGACGCTCAAGCGCACCCAGACGCGCATCAGCGCCCGGCGTGCGCAGGCGAAAGAGAGCAAGGTGCTGGAAATCCCCAACATGGCGCCGCTGCTCTGCGTGCGCACCCTGAACCACCGTGAAGGCGAGGAACGTGCGATGGAGTATTCCGTCAGCCTGACCCGCGCCGACATGATCGAATTCACTATGGAGCACTGAATGCATTTCGATACCGCCACCCGCCAGCGCTGGATGCGCGCGCTGGCTTACAGCAAGGCCGATGCCCTGAATGCGCGACTCCAGGCGTTAAAGCTGGCACCGGAATATGAACTGATTCGCCCCCCGGAATGCGGACTGATGCAAATTCAGGCGCGCATGGGCGGCACCGGCAACCGTTTCTTTGCCGGAGACACCACGCTGACCCGCGCGGTGGTTCGCCTGAAAAGCGGCACGCTGGGTTACAGCTACCTGCTGGGACGCAACAAACGCCACGCCGAGCAGTGCGCCGTTATCGACGCTTTACTGCAGGAACAGACACATTTCCAGAACCTGATGGAAACCTTAATTAGCCCGCTGGAAGCAGAACGCGATGCGGAAATCACCGCCCGTCGCGCCGAGGTCAACGCCAGCCGGGTCGACTTCTTTACGCTGGTGCGCGGAGATAACGAATGACCCTACAGACCGCCTTTACCCTGCCCGTCCAGGACGCCCAACAAAGCTTTCGCCGTCTGCTGAAAGCGATGAGCGAACCGGGGGTGATTGTTGCCTTACATCAATTGAAACACGGCTGGCAGCCGTTGAATCTGGCGACCACCAGCGTCCTGCTGACGTTAGTCGACGGCGATACGCCGGTGTGGCTGTCGCCTGCGATGAATAACGACATCGCCAGCCAGAACCTGCGTTTTCACACCAATGCTCCGATGGTCGAACAACCCCAACTGGCGGCCTATGCCGTAGCAGACGAGCGCATCAGCAGCGAACAGCTTAATGCGCTTTCTGCCGGTTCTGCGGTCGCGCCAGAAAACAGCGCCACGCTCATCGTGCAGGTTTCCAGTCTGAGCGGTGGGCGGATGTTACGCCTGACCGGGGCTGGTATCGCCGAAGAGCGAATGATCGCACCACAGTTACCAGACTGCCTGATCCACGAACTCACCGAACGTCCGCATCCGTTCCCGCTGGGCGTTGACCTCATCCTCACCTGCGGCGAACGGCTGCTGGCTATCCCGAGAACCACCCATGTGGAGGTGTGCTGATGTACGTAGCCGTCAAAGGGGGCGAGAAGGCGATAGCCAACGCCCATGCGTTACAGGAGCAGCGACGCCGGGGCGACGATACCGTTGCCGAACTGAGCGTGGCGCAGATCGAACAACAGATGAATCTGGCTGTTGATCGCGTCATGACCGAAGGCGGTATTGCCGATCGCGAACTGGCGGCGCTGGCGCTCAAGCAGGCCAGCGGCGATAACGTCGAAGCCATCTTTCTGCTGCGTGCTTACCGCACCACGCTGGCAAAGCTGGCGGTAAGCGAACCGCTGAACAGTGGGGAAATGCGCCTGGAACGCCGTATCTCAGCAGTCTATAAGGATATTCCGGGCGGACAGCTGTTAGGACCAACCTACGACTACACCCATCGTCTGCTCGATTTTACGCTGCTGGCGAATGGCGAAACGCCGCCGCTGCGGACTACAGAAAGTACACAGGACGCCGCCCCGCACGTCTTTTCGCTGCTGGCGAATCAAGGGCTGGCGAAGCCCGAAGAAGATAACGGCGCCACGCCGGATGACATCACCCGCACGCCGCCGGTTTACCCCTGCTCCCGTGCATCACGCCTGCAACAGCTGATGCGCGGCGATGAGGGCTATCTGCTGGCGCTGGCCTACTCCACCCAACGCGGCTACGGGCGCAATCACCCCTTCGCAGCCGAAATCCGTAGTGGGTACGTTGCGCTGGAAACGGTACCGGAAGAGCTGGGATTTGCGGTCAACGTCGGCGAAGTGCTGATGACCGAATGTGAAATGGTCAACGGCTTTGTCGCCCCGGACAACGATGCGCCTCACTTTACCCGCGGCTACGGACTGGTGTTCGGCATGAGCGAACGCAAAGCGATGGCAATGGCGCTGGTGGACAGAGCCCTACAGGCACCCGACTACGATGAAACGGTCACAGGACCGGCGCAGGACGAAGAGTTCGTGCTGGCGCACGCGGATAACGTCGAGGCGGCGGGTTTTGTTTCGCACCTCAAGCTCCCCCACTACGTCGATTTCCAGGCCGAGCTGGAACTGCTCAAACGCCTGCAACAGGAGGCCGCCCGTGACCACTAACCTCTTCGGCTACAACTTTGCTTATCTGGATGAGCAAACCAAACGCATGATCCGTCGCGCGATCCTCAAAGCGGTGGCGATCCCCGGCTATCAGGTGCCATTCGGTGGCCGCGAAATGCCGATGCCTTACGGCTGGGGAACCGGTGGGATCCAGATTACCGCCAGCGTGATTGGTGAACCGGACGTGCTGAAGGTTATCGATCAGGGCGCAGATGACACCACCAACGCGGTATCGATCCGCAACTTCTTCAAACGCATCACCGGGGTCAATACCACCGAGCGCACGGAAGACGCCACGTTAATCCAGACCCGTCACCGGATCCCGGAAACGCCGCTGACGGAAGATCAGATCCTGATCTTCCAGGTGCCGATCCCTGAACCGCTGCGTTTTATCGAACCTCGCGAAACGGAAACCCGCACTATGCATGCGCTGGAGGAGTACGGGATCATGCAGGTGAAGCTGTATGAAGATATCGCCCGCTTTGGCCATATCGCCACCACTTACGCCTACCCAGTGAAAGTCAACGGACGGTATGTGATGGACCCGTCGCCGATCCCGAAATTCGACAACCCGAAGATGGACATGATGCCCGCCCTTCAGTTATTTGGCGCGGGACGCGAAAAACGCATCTATGCCGTACCGCCGTATACCCGCGTGGAAAGTCTCGATTTCGACGATCATCCGTTCACCGTACAGACCTGGGATGAGCCCTGCGCCATCTGCGGTTCAACGCACAGTTATCTTGATGAAGTGGTGCTCGATGACACCGGCAAACGCATGTTTGTCTGCTCCGACACCGACTACTGCCGCCAACAGAGCGAGGCACTCAGCCAATGACGCAACCGTTGCTTTCGGTTAATAACCTGACCCATCTCTACGCGCCGGGCAAAGGCTTCAGCGATGTCTCCTTTGACCTGTGGCCTGGCGAAGTGCTGGGCATTGTCGGGGAGTCCGGTTCCGGCAAAACCACCCTGCTGAAATCCCTCTCCTCGCGCCTGACGCCGCAGTCGGGCGAGATTCAGTACCAGAACCGTTCACTGTACGCCATGAGCGAAGCCGACCGCCGCCGCCTGTTGCGCACTGAATGGGGCGTGGTACATCAGCACCCGTTGGATGGCCTGCGTCGTCAGGTCTCGGCGGGCGGTAATATCGGCGAACGCCTGATGGCGACCGGCGCACGCCACTACGGCGAGATCCGCGCCACCGCCCAGCGCTGGCTGGAGGAGGTCGAAATTCCGGCCTCTCGTATCGACGATCTGCCGACCACCTTTTCCGGCGGTATGCAGCAGCGTCTGCAGATCGCCCGCAACCTCGTCACCCACCCGAAGCTGGTATTTATGGATGAGCCGACCGGCGGTCTCGACGTCTCCGTCCAGGCGAAACTGTTGGATCTGCTGCGCGGGCTGGTGGTGGAACTGGATCTGGCGGTGGTGATTGTCACTCACGATTTAGGCGTGGCGCGCCTGTTGGCAGACCGTCTGCTGGTGATGAAACAGGGTCAGGTGGTGGAAAGTGGATTAACCGACCGCGTGCTCGACGATCCACATCATCCGTATACCCAGTTGCTGGTGTCGTCCGTATTGCAGAACTGATTTTTTGTTTTGCCGGATGGCGGCTGCGCCTTATCCGGCAATCGAATGCACCAATGCTTAAAGAGGCTAAAAATGAACGCGATCCGCGTTGAAAACGTCAGTAAAACCTTTGTGCTCCACCAGCAAAACGGCGTGCGCCTGCCGGTGCTGCAAAATGCCTCGCTGGAAGTCAAAAACGGTGAATGCGTCGTTCTATATGGCCATTCCGGCAGCGGAAAATCGACGCTGCTGCGTTCGCTGTATGCCAATTATCTGCCCGATGAGGGGCATATTCACATTCGCCATCACAACGAATGGGTGGATCTGGTGCACGCTCCGGCGCGCAAAGTGCGGGAAGTCCGCCGCGCCACGATAGGTTGGGTGAGCCAGTTTCTGCGGGTGATCCCACGGATCTCCGCGCTGGACGTAGTAATGCAGCCGCTGCTGGATCTCGGCGTACCGCGCGAGGCGTGCGCCGCCAAAGCCGCAAGCCTGTTGACCCGTCTGAACGTGCCGGAACGCTTGTGGCACCTCGCCCCATCAACCTTTTCCGGCGGTGAACAACAGCGCGTGAACATCGCGCGCGGATTTATCGTCGATTATCCGATTCTGTTACTCGACGAACCGACCGCGTCGTTGGATGCCAGAAACAGTGCCGCCGTGGTGGCGCTGATTGAAGAGGCGAAAGCGCGGGGTGCGGCCATTGTCGGCATTTTTCACGATCAAACTGTGCGCGACCGCGTAGCGGATCGTTTGCACCTGATGGGAACAACACCATGATTATCAATAATGTAAAGCTGGTGCTGGAAGATGAAGTGGTGCAGGGATCGCTGGAAATGCAGGATGGCGTGATTCGCGCGTTTGCGCAAAGTCAGAGCCGTCTTCCGCAAGCGCTGGACGGAGAAGGCGGCTGGCTGCTACCGGGGCTGATTGAGTTGCACACCGATAATCTCGACAAATTCTTTACCCCACGGCCGAAAGTGGACTGGCCCGCCCATTCCGCAATGAGCAGCCACGACGCGCTGATGGTCGCCAGCGGTATCACCACCGTGCTGGACGCGGTGGCGATTGGCGATGTCCGCGACGGCGGCGATCGTCTGGAAAACCTGGAGAAAATGATTAACGCCGTAGAGGAGACGCAAAAGCGTGGGGTGAACCGCGCCGAGCATCGCCTGCATCTGCGCTGCGAACTGCCGCACCACGCCACGCTGCCGCTGTTCGAGAAGCTGATCAGCCGCGAACCGGTCACGCTGGTTTCGCTGATGGATCACTCGCCGGGCCAGCGTCAGTTCGCCAACCGCGAGAAGTATCGTGAATATTATCAGGGTAAATATTCGCTGACCGATGAACAGATGACGCGTTACGAAGAGGAACAACTGGCCCTGGCGGCTCGCTGGTCGCAGCCCAACCGGACTGCCATCGCGCAACTGTGCCGCGAGCGCAACATTGCACTGGCAAGCCATGATGACGCCACCTCCGGGCATGTGCAGGAATCCCACCAGCTTGGCAGCGTGATCGCCGAATTTCCCACCACGTTCGAAGCCGCAGAAGCCTCGCGCCAGCACGGCATGAACGTACTGATGGGCGCACCGAACATTGTGCGCGGTGGCTCTCATTCCGGCAACGTCGCGGCGCACACGCTGGCAGAATTGGGGTTGCTGGATATCCTCTCGTCAGATTACTACCCCGCCAGCCTGCTGGATGCCGCGTTTCGCGTCGCAGACGACGCGGCTAACCGTTTCACCCTGCCGCAGGCGATCCGCCTGGTGACCGCCAACCCGGCGCGGGCGCTCAGTCTCCGCGATCGCGGCGTGATCGCCGAAGGTAAGCGCGCCGATCTGGTACTGGCGCACCGTAAAGGCGATCACATCCACATCGACCACGTCTGGCGCCAGGGAAAGAGGGTGTTCTGAGTATGGGAAAACTGATCTGGCTGATGGGGCCGTCCGGCTCCGGGAAGGACAGTTTGCTGACCGCACTCCGTCAGCAAGAACATGCGCAACTCCTGGTGGCGCACCGTTATATCACTCGCGCGGCGAATGCCGGGAACGAAAATCATGTCGCCCTGAGCGAGCAAGAGTTTTTCACCCGCGCCGGGCATAACCTGCTGGCGCTAAGCTGGCATGCTAACGGCTTTTATTATGGCGTCGGCGTGGAGATCGATCTCTGGCTTAACGGCGGCTTCGACGTGGTGGTCAACGGCTCACGCGCGCATCTGCCCCAGGCGCAGGCGCGCTACGGCACGGCGCTGCTGCCGGTCTGCTTGCAGGTCTCCCCTACGATTTTGCGCCAGCGCTTACAGGCGCGCGGGAGGGAAAGCGAACCCGAGATTGCCGCGCGTCTCGAACGCGCCGCCCGCTACGCCCCGTTTGGCTGCCATACGCTCAATAACGACGGCAGTTTGCACCAGTCCGTCGATTCGCTGTTAACGTTAATGGGACGCAAGGAGCCACGCCATGTCTGCCTGTGAACTTCGTCGCGCCACCGGACAAGACGCCGGGGCCGTGTACGCGCTCATCTGCGAACTGAAGCAAGCCCAGTTTGATTACCCGACCTTTTGCGCCGGATTCACCGCCAATTTGCAGGATGACCGACTGCGTTATCAGTTGGCGCTGCTTGAGGGCCAGGCGGTTGGACTCATTGGCCTGCATCTGCAGTATCATTTACACCACGCCAACTGGATTGGCGAGATTCAGGAACTGGTGGTGATGCCGCAGGCTCGGGGTCTGAAAATCGGTAGCCAGTTACTGGCATGGGCAGAACAGGAAGCCCGCGAGGCAGGCGCAGAGATGACAGAGCTGTCCACCAGCGTGAAGCGTCATGACGCCCACCGTTTTTATCGGCGCGAAGGCTACGAACAAAGTCATTTTCGCTTCACAAAAGCATTGTGAGGTACGTAGGCCGGATAAGCCGCTCGCGTCGCCATCCGGCACGATACGACAAGGGGAATCACGATGAGTCTGAGCATCACGCTAAGCGGCACCGGCGGTGCGCAAGGGGTACCCGCGTTTGGCTGCGATTGTGCAGCCTGTCGCCGCGCACGCCTGCAGGAACCGTATCGCCGACGCCCGTGTAGCGGCGTGGTCAAATTCAACGATACGGTGACGCTGCTGGATGCGGGCATACCGCACCTGATGGACGACTGGCCGGCGGGCAGCTTTCGACAGTTTTTACTCACCCATTATCATATGGATCACGTACAGGGATTGTTTCCGCTACGCTGGGGCGTCGGGGCGTCTATCCCGGTGTACGGCCCGCCGGACGAACAGGGGTGCGACGATCTGTTTAAGCATCCCGGCATTCTCGACTTTAGCCACACCGTCGAGCCGTTTGTGGTGTTTGAGTTACAAGGATTGCAGGTCACACCGCTACCGCTGAATCACTCAAAGCTGACGTTGGGTTATCTTCTGGAGACAGCGCACAGCCGCGTGGCATGGCTGTCTGACACCGCCGGACTGCCCGATAAAACGCTCACCTTTCTGCTCAACAATCAGCCACAAGTTATCGTCATCGACTGTAGCCATCCGCCACGTCCCCAACCGCCGCGCAATCACTGTGATTTAAATACGGTCATTGCGCTTAATGAAGTGATTCGCTGCCCGCAGGTGATCCTCACGCATATCAGCCACGCGTTCGATGTCTGGCTGATGGATAACCCGCTCCCGGACGGATTTGAAGCAGGCTATGACGGGATGCAGATTATGGTCGATTAACGCCCGTAATCCTCTTCCATTCGGCTTTCTTCATCTTCCAGTTGGCGGCGTTCACGATCGAGCTGGCGCTGACGTTCATCAAGCTGCCGTCTGCGATCCTCAAACTGACGCCGGCGATCATCATATTGTCTGCGGCGATCGTCGCTCATTTCGTTCTGCCACCTGTCGTCGCGCGAATCCTCGTAATCCCGCCCGCTATCGCTGTCAGGCTTATAAGCATCGTTGATCGCCTGCTGAATGTTGCCGATAGCATCATCAATGATATCGGCCTGTGCCGGCACGGTAGCCAGCGACAGCAGGCTGAATAAAAAGAGTGTCAGGGTGCGTTTCATAGAACCAGCCTCAAAAGGGGACGGTTTCTACGTTAGTTATCGCCCTGTGCGACGAGTAGCGGAGGAATCTCAATTTCGTATCGGGTTCCGCTACAGCTTGCGTCGGCACAACGCCAAATCGTCACGTCAAATATGACGACAGCCTGTTTTTCGTCAGGGTTTTGTCCAAAAATTATCCGTAATATCAGGGAAAGCCCCCAATTAAAATGTGGCATAAAAGATGCATACTCAGGTCGACAAGCGTGTATGCGCGATTTGATTAACTGGAGCGAGACCGATGAAAAAAGTCGTCACGGTTTGCCCGTATTGCGCATCAGGTTGCAAGATAAACCTGGTGGTCAATAACGGCAAAATCGTCCGGGCTGAGGCGGCGCAGGGGAAAACCAATCAGGGTACTCTGTGTCTGAAGGGCTATTACGGCTGGGATTTTATTAACGATACCCAGATCCTGACCCCGCGCCTGAAAACGCCTATGATTCGTCGCCAGCGTGGCGGCAAACTGGAATCAGTTTCCTGGGATGAAGCGCTGAATTACGTCGCCGAACGCCTGAGCGCCATCAAAGCGAAATACGGCCCTGATGCCATCCAGACGACCGGCTCGTCGCGCGGCACCGGGAATGAAACCAACTACATCATGCAAAAATTTGCGCGCGCCGTTATTGGTACCAATAACGTTGACTGCTGCGCTCGCGTCTGACACGGCCCATCGGTTGCAGGTCTGCACCAGTCGGTCGGTAACGGCGCAATGAGCAATGCCATTAACGAAATTGATAACACCGATTTAGTGTTTATCTTCGGTTACAACCCGGCGGATTCCCACCCGATTGTGGCGAATCACGTGATTAACGCAAAACGTAACGGGGCGAAAATTATCGTCTGCGATCCGCGCAAAATTGAAACCGCGCGCATTGCCGACATGCACATCGCTCTGCGAAACGGCTCGAATATCGCACTGTTGAACGCGATAGGACATGTCATTATTGAAGAAAATCTGTACGACCAGGCGTTTGTCGCCTCCCGTACGGAAGGTTTTGAAGAGTACCGCAAGATTGTCGAAGGCTATACGCCGGAGTCCGTCGAGGAGATAACCGGCGTTAGCGCGAGTGAAATTCGTCAGGCGGCGCGGATGTATGCCGGTGCGAAAAGCGCGACCATCCTGTGGGGCATGGGCGTCACCCAGTTCTATCAGGGTGTAGAAACCGTGCGTTCACTGACCAGCCTCGCGATGCTGACCGGCAACCTCGGTAAGCCCAGCGTGGGCGTTAACCCGGTACGTGGCCAGAACAACGTTCAGGGCGCGTGCGATATGGGTGCGCTGCCGGATACCTATCCGGGCTATCAGTATGTGAAAGATCCGGCTAACCGCGAGAAATTCGCCAAAGCCTGGGGCGTGGACAGCCTGCCTGCGCACACTGGCTATCGCATCAGCGAGTTGCCGCACCGTGCGGCGCATGGCGAAGTGCGTGCGGCGTACATTATGGGCGAAGATCCGTTGCAAACGGATGCGGAACTCTCCGCAGTGCGCAAAGGCTTTGAGGATCTGGAACTGGTCATCGTGCAGGACATCTTTATGACCAAAACCGCATCGGCGGCAGATGTCATTTTACCGTCGACGTCGTGGGGCGAGCATGAAGGGGTCTTTACCGCTGCTGACCGTGGTTTCCAGCGCTTCTTTAAAGCCGTTGAGCCGAAGTGGGATCTGAAAACCGACTGGCAAATCATCAGTGAGATCGCCACCCGGATGGGGTATCCGATGCACTACAACAACACCCAGGAGATCTGGGATGAGTTGCGTCATCTGTGCCCGGATTTCTACGGGGCGACTTACGAGAAGATGGGCGAACTGGGCTACATCCAGTGGCCTTGCCGCGACACGTCAGACGCCGATCAGGGGACCTCATACCTCTTTAAAGAGAAGTTTGATACCCCGAACGGCATGGCACAGTTCTTCACCTGCGACTGGGTTGCGCCGATCGATAAACTCACCGACGAGTACCCGATGGTACTGTCGACGGTGCGTGAAGTCGGCCACTACTCCTGTCGTTCGATGACCGGTAACTGTGCGGCCCTGGCCGCGCTGGCGGACGAACCAGGCTATGCGCAAATCAACGCGGCCGATGCGGCGCGTCTGGGCATTGAAGATGAAGCACTGGTGTGGGTTCACTCACGTAAAGGCAAAATTATCACCCGCGCGCAGGTCAGCGAGCGCCCGAACAAAGGGGCTATCTATATGACCTACCAGTGGTGGATTGGTGCCTGTAACGAGCTGGTGACCGAGAACTTAAGCCCGATTACCAAAACGCCAGAGTACAAGTATTGCGCCGTGCGCGTGGAGCCGATTGCCAATCAGTCCGCCGCCGAGCAGTACGTGATTGATGAATACAACAAGCTGAAGGCTCGCCTGCGCGAAACCGCAATGGGCTAACCACAACGTTGATGCATCTCAACAGCCTCCACCCTGGAGGCTGTTTTTTTATCCATACGATCTCTTTATACTGTCCATTCCGTACCCTAATTAAAACTTAATAATGAAACCACTTCTTGCATTGATGTTATTGATGACATTCTTTGCCCGTGCTGCCGATCCTGAGCCTGGAAGCCAGTATTTGCAGGCCGCAGAGGCAGGTGACAAACGCGCGCAATATTACCTTGCTGACAGCTGGTTTAGCTTCGGCGATTTAAGCAAAGCCGAATACTGGGCACAGAAATCCGCCGACAATGGCGATGCGGACGCCTGTGCGCTGCTGGCGCAGATTAAAATCACTAATCCGGTCAGTCTGGATTACCCTGAAGCAAAAATGCTGGCGGAGAAGGCCGCCCGGGCGGGCAGTAAAGCGGGCGAAATTACGCTGGCACGCATTCTGGTGAATACGCAGGCCGGTAAAACCGATTACCCCAAAGCCATCTCCCTGCTGCAAAACGCCTCTGAAAATCTGGAGAGTGATGTGGCCGTAGATGCGCAGATGCTGCTCGGTTTGATTTACGCCAACGGTGTCGGGATTCAGGCTGATGATGATAAAGCGACCTGGTACTTCAAACGCAGTTCCGCCATCTCTCGCACCGGGTATTCCGAATACTGGGCGGGAATGATGTTTCTGAACGGCGAACAGGGCTTTATTGAGAAGAATAAACAGAAGGCGCTGCACTGGTTGAATCTGAGCTGTACCGAAGGATTCGATACCGGCTGCGAAGAGTTTGACCGATTAACGAACGGCTGACTCAGATTACCTGATGGCGCTTTGCTTATCAGGCCTACAAGCGATGTCGACTCGTAGGCCGGATAAGGCGCAGCGCCATCCGGCAGACCGTTTACCGTTACTGGGCAGTCTTATCGAATTTACCCAGTACTTCGCGCTCATACGCCAGCGCTTTTTTGCGATCAAACTTGTGTTCCCATTTGGCGATAACCAGTACCGCCAGCGCATTCCCCACCACGTTCAGCGCCGTACGCGCCATGTCGAGAATACGGTCGACCCCGGCGATAAAGGCCAGGCCTTCCAGCGGGATGCCCACGCTACCAAGCGTTGCCAGCAGTACCACGAAGGAGACGCCCGGCACACCAGCAATCCCTTTCGATGTCACCATCAGCGTCAGCACCAGCACGATTTCCTGCCACAGCGACAGGTCGATACCGTACAACTGCGCGATGAAGATCGCCGCAATACTCTGATACAGGGTCGAGCCATCGAGGTTAAACGAGTAGCCGGTCGGCACCACAAAACTGGTGATCGAGGCTGGCGCGCCGTAGGCTTCCATCTTCTCGATAATTCGCGGCAGCACGCTTTCAGAGCTGGCGGTGGAGTACGCCAGAATCAATTCATCCTTCAGAATGCGGATCAGGATCCAGATACTCAGTCCGCAAATACGCGCGACGATACCCAGCACCACCAGCGCGAAGAACAGGATCGCGAAGTGAACCAACAGCACCAGCTTCGCCAACGGCCACAGCGAGGCAAAACCGAAGTTCGCCACGGTCACGGCGATCAGCGCGAATACCCCGACGGGTGCATAGCGCATGACCATGTGCGTCACTTTAAACATGGTTTCGGAAATGGAGCGGAACACCGTCACCAGCGGCTCACGATGCGTTGCCGGTAGCGAGGAAAGCCCCAGACCAAACAGCACCGAGAAGAAGATGATTGGCAGCATGTCGCCTTTCGCCATCGAAGCAACGATGTTTGTCGGGACCAGCGACAGAATGGTGCCCATCAGGCCATGCGCGTGGCTCTGCACCTCTGCCGTCGTGTTCTGGTATTTCGAAATGTCCACGGTCGCCAGTTGCGACATATCAATGCCGGAACCCGGCTGGAAGACGTTCGCCAGCGTAATCCCGAGGATAATGGCAATCGTCGTGATCACTTCGAAATAGAGAATGGTTTTCGCGCCGATACGTCCCAGTTGTTTCGCATCGCCGACACCGGCAATCCCGACAATCAGCGTGGAGATCACAATCGGCACGACGATCATTTTAATCAGATGGATAAAGATATCCCCTGCCGGAGAGAGCAGGTTTGCAATCAGCCACTCGCGGCTGTCGCTGTGATAATGCAGATAACTGCCGAGTAAAATGCCCAGCACCATGGCAATCAGGATCTGCCAGGCCAGACTGAGTTTAAAACTTTTCATAACGACGAACTTCCTCAATGGAACGCCACTCCTGTTCATCGCGCAGGAATGGATACATACTGAAAGGGTATGAATTGTGTTGCGTTGGTTAGTAGAGTTTTTTAACGCTATACCCTAAATAGTCCGAGTTGCAGGAAGCCAACACACCTGCAGCTTGAAGTATGACGGGTGTATAATCAGTACCATTTGCAGGGCATCTTGCGCAACCCTTTAAGAACAGGGCTTTTCGCTGAAATAATGCATAATAACGCGAATTTATCGGGTTTATATTGCATAACTATTTGTTATGGAAAGATTTTTAAATCTGCGTTTTTGAATTATAACTGTCGTGAATTATTTTGGCGGCGAGGTTCATTTGCCTGTTTTTTAAACAGATAAATCGCGCAAAAACACAAATCTATTTCTGTCTGTTCTGTAACAACTTTGCCATATTTATCGAGTCTATCAGCTGCGCACGATTCACCCGCGGCGAATTCAAATCCAGGACTTTTTGCCACTGCAAAATCGCCTGTTTGTAATCCGCCTGCATAAATGCATCCGACGCCAGTAGCATCAGCGCAGTCACTTCCCCGGCATCCAGCGCCAGCGCTTTATCAATCATCTCGCGGGTCGCCAGCGTCATGTGCTGCCCGGCCTGGTAGTAGAGCACGGTCGCCAGCGCCGAATAGATCTCCGCATTCTCTCCACGGCTACGCAGCGCCTGACCATAAGCCAGCAGCGCATTATCGTAATCATTGCGCCACAGATAATACTCGCCGAGGAGCGCCCACTTTTCGCTGTCCTGTGGGTTGGCGCGAATCTGTTTTTGCAGGGCTATCAGTTTGGCCTCCGGCGTCGCGGTTTCTGCGAATTCATGCAGCGGATCGGCCAGTCGTCGTTGTTCGTCTCGCACGGCCTGCCATTTCGGCGACAGCAGATAGCCGCACAGACAGACGATGACCATCAGCACTGCCGCCAGAGTCAGTCGTCTGACAGGCATCGGGCGTGACGGTTCAGGTTGTCTCATCGTTGCCCCCTTTTCGCCTGCTGACGCGCCACAAAATCCCTCCAACCAGCAGCAACAGCAGGCACGGCAATGCCCACAGCAGCAGCGTCTGCCCGGTGAGCGGCGGGTTATAGCGGACAAAATCACCGTACCGCGCAGTCATCCAGGCGGTGATTTCAGCTTCATCTTTCCCTTCTGCCACCATCGTATAGACCTGGTGGCGCATGCTGACCGCAACCGGCGCATTGGATTCCAGCAAGTTTTGATTCTGGCACTGCGGACAGCGAAGCTGGCTGGCAATCGACAACGCCTTTTCCTGCTGCTGTGGGTTCTCAAAAGCCCAGGTATCAACCACCTGAGCGTGAGCGGAAAAGGAGATAACCAGCAGTAAGATAAACGCAATGATGGTGCCTGATGACGCTGCGCTTATCAGGCCTGCGCCGTGCTTAAACCATGCGCCGCCATCCGGCAATCCCCCCGACAAAAACCGCGGTTCATTACGCATCGCGCTTTCTCCCACGCCAGCCGCTGAGCAGCGCCCCGGCAATCATCAACAGCCCCCCGCCCCAAATCCAGCGCACGCCGCTTTGCACATACAGGCGCAGGGCATACCGCTCCTCGCCCGTTTTTTCACCCATCACCGCATACCAGTCATGAAGCAGATCCCAGTGAATGCCAGGTTCCATCATTTGCTGGCGACGGGCGGAATAAAAGCGCCGCTCGGGCGTCAGGCTACCTATTCGTTTCTCGCCCTGCCACAGCGTAATAAGCGCCTTTTCGGTGGTGTAGTTCCCTTTCGCGGCCAGATCCAGCCGTTCAAAGCGGAAGGTGTAACCCGCCAGTTCAACCTGCTGACCTGGGCTCAGGTTAAGGCTTACCTCCTGACGACTGCCGCTGGAGAAGAGGATCCCCGCGGCAAAAACCAGCACACCTGCGTGCGCCAGCAGCGCCGGAAGCTGGCGGTGTACGGCCCTCTTCCGGCTTCTGACCATCGCTGTCACGATCACCACCAACATCAGCAAGCCAAACGGTAAGGTGGCGCGGTTAAAATAGGGCGCGCCAACGGAGAGTCGTCCCCAGCCCAGCAGGCCATAAATCATCGGGTAGAGCGTTCCAATCAGTACGATCAGCAGCACCGCGCAAAAGAGCAGCAGCGCTGCCAGAATCAGCATTTCGCGTGACCAGCCGCTCAGACGAACGGCCTGTTGGTTAGCCCGCGCGCGCCAGCCGTACAAGCCGAGCGCGGCCAGACTCAGAATGGCAAAGAGGGCAAACAGCGGCACGGCGCGCACATTATCCAGCGCAAAAGCGTGTACAGAAACGAGAATACCGGAACGGACAATCAGCGTGCCCAGCAAAGAGAGGATAAGCGTAACAATGGCCAGCAGTAGCGACCAGTGGCGAAAAATGCCGCGTTCACGCGACACATACAGGCTGTGCAGCAGCGCACTGGCAGAAAGCCAGGGTAATAAAGACGCGTTTTCCACCGGGTCCCAGAACCACCAGCCGCCCCACCCCAGTTCGCAATAGGCCCACCATGAACCGAGAATGATGCCAAGCGTCAGCGCACACCAACCGGGCAGCGCCCAGCGCCAGCACACCCAGGCGGTCAACGTCGTGAAATCACCGCGCAGCAACGACGCCAGCGCCACTCCGGCAGCGACCATCAGGCCGCCGTACCCCAGATACAGCAATGGCGGATGCAGGATCAGCCCCAGATGTTGCAGCATCGGGTTGAGATCGCGCCCTTCTATCGCTGGCGGAAAGATACGGACAAACGGATCGGACCAGAACACCACAAACAGCAGCAGCAATGCGGTGATCGTCGAGAGTACGCCGAGTGTGAACGGAAACAGAGGATCAGATTCGCGGCGATAGCGCCAGGCAAACAGCGCGCTCCAGCCGGACAGAAATAACACCCACAGCAGCAGAGATCCTTCGTGGCCGCCCCACACCGCCGCCAGCTTGAGTCCCCACGACAACAGGCTGTGACTATGTTGGGCCACATAGATAACGGAGAAATCGCTGGTCAGAAAGCAAAACACCAGAATCAAGAAGGCGAGCAGCAGGCACGCAAATTGCGCCCAGACGCCCACGCTCGCCAGACGCATTACGCTCTGCCAGCGCTGGCGTTCACCTGCCAGTACGGCAAGCGGGGTCAACACGTTGACCCCGAGGCTGAATAATAGTGCCAGAAAACCGGCTTCAGGAAGGAGTACGTCCAGAAATCACCTTTCCCTCACAGCCATGCTTATGCAACCGTGAGCTGTCCAGCATAAAGAATGAAAAAGCGCAGTAACAGCACGCCCGTCAGGCTGGCACCACAGACCGCCAGCACACCATGAAACGTCGAACCGCGGTTGGCCCAGGGTTTCAGTAACATTGGAACGATCAGTCCCAGCCCCGCGACGCCGAGCCAGAACCACCAGGTCCAGAAGCCACCACCCAGTGCCGCCGACAGCGCGCGCATTTTGCCGTCATCGCCCAGAGCCAGCCCCACAAAGAAGGCGGCCAGCAGGAAGATCTCCAGCCACACCACCGGGGTTTCCACACGGTGAATAAAATGCGCCTCGGTACTGTGCGGATTACCACGCTGACGTAATGCCATCGCAATCAGCGCCACCGCCGCACCGGAGGAGATCCCGGAAAACAGGAACAGCACCGGCAGGATCGGGTTATTCAGGAACGGATACGATTTCAGCACCGAAAGCAGGAAACCGGTGTAGGCACCCAGCAGCACCGCCAGTACCAACATTAGCGTTTCGAGTCCACGGTTGAACGGCGTTAACAGCGTCAACACTTTCTGCACCAGTCCCAGACGGGGGAACCAACGCTGTTGCAGAGCCATCACCTCTTTTTGAAAGATGATGGCCAGCCACAGAATCAGCACCACCATATAAAGCTGGAATAGCAGAACCCCCATCGACATCACCGACGTAAAGCTATAGTGGAACATCAGTTTCCAGAAGGTCCAGGGACGCGTCAGGTGGAAGATCAGAATCAGCAGGCCGAGAATAATCGCCCCCGGCCCCACGACCAGCGTGGTACGCAGCAGCGTACTGTCCGCTCCACCCGCCTCCGGATGGTAACGGCGCAGCAGGATTGACAGCGTCACCAGTCCGGCAGAGATGCCGATCAGAAACAGATAGATGGCGATGGGCCAGTCCCACACCAGCGATTCAAAGTGGAAAGCAGATGCGTTTGTCATTGGCTCACCTCCCCATATTTAAAGGGAACGCGGTAGACCTTCGGTTTGGTACCCAGCGCCAGCTTGTAGCGATAGGTGGTTTTCTGCCGCAGCAGCCGGGAAATATCGCTGTCAGGATCGTCCAGATTACCAAACGTCAGCGCCTTCGTCGGGCAAGACTCGACGCAGGCAGGCAGTTTGCCCGCTTTCAGATTGGTTTTACGGCAAAAATCGCATTTATCCGCTGTTTTCGTGACCGGATGGATAAAGCGCACGCGGTACGGACACGCGGCGATGCAGTACTGACAGCCGACGCAGAGATCCGGGTTCACATCCACGATGCCATTCGCGGCATCGCGATACGACGCCCCGGTCGGGCAGACGTCAACGCACGGCGCGTGATCGCAGTGCTGGCACGAATGGCGGAAGAAGCGGTACTTCACATCCGGAAACGTGCCCAGCGGTTCGCTGCGAATGATGGTCAGTCGCGACACGCCTTCCGGCACGTTGTTGACTTCCCGACAGGCATCCATACAGGCGGTACAGCCGATGCATAATGATTCATCATGCACCATGCCGTATCGCACGCCGTTGATATTCAACGTTTTCGCCACCACGCGTCCTGCAGTACCGCTGACGGCCACCAGCGCGCCGACGCCGGTGATGAACTGGCGACGAGAGCAACTCATGGATGCTCCTTAAGCAAGGGCACAGACGCCGGATTAAAGTTCGGGTTGTTACGCTGATCGCTGTGGCAATCGACGCAAATCTTAACTCGTCCTTTATCGCTTAACGTCTGCATCGTGTCTTGCTTCGGATGCAGCGAATGACAACTGGCGCAGGCCACTTTAGTCACGTGGACATCGTGCGGCCAGAACGCTTTTTGCAACTGTTCAGGCAAGTGGCAGGACAGACAAACGCTGTTCTGCTGCTCCACGTTATACATCGGCTCGTTAAAGCGCATCACATCCTTCGCCCCTTCACGGTGCTGAGGCGATGGCTTGCCATGACAGTTAGTACAGGTGACCGGCAGTTTATTGTTCGGATTGGTTACGGACGCATGCTTACCATGCATCCCTTCGGTATCCGGCTTGTGACAGTCCAGACACGCGGCATCCGGGCTACGCTGTGGCGTCACCTCCCAGCGTTCCGATTCCTGCGGCGTTGGCGTGGCGGTTATTCCACTCAGGCTCCATAACAGACCTGACGCCAGCACCCCAGCAGTTAATAACGAACGTAATACGCTCATATTCACTCCGTTGAGTTATCCGCCCCTTGCGAGGCGGAATGGGGTTATTGGCTTAACAAACCGTTTTTACGCGCCTGTTCTTCCCACTGCGGGATCACCGTTTTGATAAAGTCCTGTTTATCGGCGTTAATCTGCTGCATGTTCAGACCAATGGCCGCCTGGGCTTTCTCTTTGGTGGAGATATCCGGAATTGCGATTTCATGGGTGATGCCTTTGGTTGCCAACAGACGCGCCAGCTTAGTCCGCGCATCGGCGGCTTTGTCCATCGCGATACCTAACATCCGCAGACCTTCCTCCGGGGCGTGCATATGGATACCGTGAGAGGCAATGGCCAGATCCCAGCGCCACTGCGCGTGACGGATATCGCTCAGAATCGGCTTCATTTCCGCTTCCGTTGCGCCCGCATCCCAGGCCGCTTTCGCTTCGAAGTGCGCACGAACCAGTTGATCTTCAACTTTGATTTTCAGCCCATTGATTGCCTTCTTACGCTCAGCGACCACGTTTTGCAGAGAGGCTTTGTCCTGGGTATGGCAGTTCGCACAGGTTTGCGGGAAGTTGTCGAACGGATTGCCAATCTTATGATCGGTATAGAGTTTTCCTTCGGCGTTCTGCACTTTCGGCATATGACAGTCAATACAGGTCACATTGTTTTTGCCGTGAATACCCACGCTCCAGGTTTCATATTCCGGATGCTGTGCTTTCAGCATCGGCGCTTTTGACAGCGAGTTGGTCCAGTCAGAGAAGGTAATGGCGTCATAGTATTTCTCCATGTCTTCGACTTTCATGCCGTCATCCCACGGGAACTTCACGGCTTTGTCTTTGCCGTCAAAATAATATTCAACGTGGCATTGCCCGCAAACCATCGACTGCTGGTCGAAACGACCGGCTTTATCGAACGGCTTACCGATGGTCTCCATCGCACGTTCCGCATACGGACGAGACAACGTCAGCTCAGGTTTACCTTTCGCAAAGTCAGGTGACGCCGTGTTATGGCAGTCGCCGCAGCCCAGGTTATTCACGATTTCCGGGCCGCCGCGCGCCCATTTACCGTGGAAGTAGCCGTCTTCACCGTCTTTCTGGATCAAACGCGCCACGTCCGGGCTTTTACAGCTCCAGCAGGCCATCGGCAATGGACCGTCTTCAGCGTTTTTTGGGGCACCGGTACGTAAGGTTTCACGCACGTCGGTCACCGCATAGGCGTGCCCACGCGGTTTGTTGTAATCACGGGAGAACGGATATCCCGCCCACAAGATCACCAGACGGGGATCTTCCGCTAACGCGTCTTCACGTTTTGATTGCTCTGAAGTCGCTTTCCATGAGAGGTATTGATCGGGATGCTGAGGGGCGAAGACTTCATTCTTCGCTTCAACGGTAACTGATTTTGCGGGTTCGGGCGTTTGCTCAGCATAAACCGCAGAAATGAAAAACAGCGGTACGATCAGGCTGAAGAAACGACGTGCGCGTAGTGTAATCCTTGCCATAGAGGTCTCATCCAGATTGCGCCATTGCGTTCAATGACGGTTCTTTTTTATTCTATCCATGACGATAACCACACACACCGCCATGACATTGCCCTAATCTAGATGTAACAAAAAACCACACTCAAAATGTTGTCTTTAATCAATTGTAAGTGTATGTAAAATACCACTTTAGAGTTAGTCAAGCCGTTTTTTCTCTACTCCTTTCCTCTTTTTCGACCTCGATCACCGTTCGTGAATAATTAACATAACCCTCTGTAACGGAAAGATTTTACCAACTTTTGTTGGTTTCCTTCAAAAAACGTATTGCCGTTAATTTGCACAATTCCTGTATTGCGTGATCTGTCGCGCAAAAGCTAAACAAAACTGTCAAAGCCCCTACATTTAACGTTTGTGAGACATATTATTAACATCTTACAAGGAGAACAAAAGCCATGAGCCAAATTCACAAACACGCTATTCCCGCAAACATTGCGGATCGTTGCCTGATAAATCCGGAGCAGTACGAAGCGAAGTATCAACAATCTATTAACGAGCCAGATACCTTCTGGGGCGAGCAGGGAAAAATTCTCGACTGGATCACGCCGTACCAGAAAGTGAAGAACACCTCTTTCGCACCGGGCAATGTCTCCATTAAATGGTATGAGGACGGCACGCTGAACCTGGCGGCCAACTGTCTCGACCGCCACCTGCAGGAAAATGGCGAACGCACCGCCATCATCTGGGAAGGCGATGACGCCTCGCAGAGCAAACATATTAGCTATCGCGAACTGCATCGCGATGTCTGCCGTTTCGCCAATACGCTGCAGGATCTGGGGATTAAAAAAGGCGATGTGGTGGCGATCTATATGCCAATGGTGCCAGAGGCCGCCGTCGCGATGCTGGCCTGCGCCCGCATTGGTGCCATACATTCGGTGATCTTCGGCGGTTTCTCGCCGGAAGCGGTCGCCGGTCGCATCATTGATTCCAGTTCGAAGCTGGTGATTACCGCTGATGAAGGCGTGCGCGCTGGTCGCAGCATTCCTCTGAAGAAAAACGTCGACGATGCGCTGAAAAACCCGAACGTGAAAACCATCGAGCATGTGGTTGTACTCAAGCGCACCGGCGGCAACATCGAGTGGCAGGAAGGTCGCGACCTGTGGTGGAGCGATCTGATTGAAAAAGCCAGCCCTGAGCATCAACCCGCAGAGATGAACGCCGAAGATCCGCTGTTCATCCTCTATACCTCGGGCTCCACCGGTAAACCGAAGGGCGTGTTGCACACCACCGGCGGCTATCTGGTATATGCCGCAACGACCTTTAAATATGTGTTTGATTACCATCCGGGCGATATCTACTGGTGCACCGCCGATGTGGGTTGGGTTACCGGACATAGCTACCTGCTGTATGGGCCGTTGGCCTGCGGCGCTACCACGCTGATGTTTGAAGGCGTGCCGAACTGGCCGACGCCGGCGCGCATGAGCCAGGTGGTGGATAAGCATAAGGTCAATATTCTCTACACCGCGCCGACGGCGATCCGCGCCCTGATGGCGGAAGGCGATAAGGCGATTGAGGGCACTGACCGCTCATCGCTGCGCATTCTGGGATCGGTTGGCGAGCCGATCAACCCGGAAGCGTGGGAGTGGTACTGGAAAAAGATCGGTAACGAAAAATGCCCGGTGGTGGATACCTGGTGGCAGACCGAAACCGGTGGCTTCATGATCACCCCGCTGCCGGGCGCAACCGAACTTAAAGCGGGTTCCGCTACCCGCCCGTTCTTCGGCGTGCAGCCGGCGCTGGTGGATAACGAAGGCCATCCGCAGGAAGGGGCCACCGAAGGCAACCTGGTGATCACCGACTCCTGGCCTGGACAGGCGCGTACGCTGTTCGGCGATCACGATCGCTTTGAGCAAACCTACTTCTCAACCTTTAAAAACATGTACTTCAGCGGCGATGGCGCGCGTCGTGACGAAGACGGTTACTACTGGATCACCGGGCGCGTTGACGACGTGCTGAACGTCTCCGGTCACCGTCTGGGCACGGCGGAAATTGAATCCGCGCTGGTGGCGCATCCCAAGATTGCCGAAGCGGCGGTGGTCGGCATTCCGCATAACATCAAGGGCCAGGCGATTTATGCCTATGTGACGCTGAATCACGGCGAAGAGCCGTCGCCTGAACTGTACGCCGACGTGCGCAACTGGGTACGTAAAGAGATTGGCCCGCTGGCGACGCCAGACGTGCTGCACTGGACCGACTCACTGCCAAAAACCCGTTCCGGCAAAATCATGCGCCGTATTTTGCGCAAGATCGCGGCGGGCGATACCAGCAATCTGGGCGATACCTCGACGCTCGCCGATCCTGGCGTGGTAGAGAAGCTGCTCGAAGAGAAGCAGGCCATCGCGATGCCATCATAATAAAAAGATGCCGGATGGCGTTGCGCTGATCCGGCCTACGCCCCTACAAGTTCTGACCCTACCCTCTCTTCATTGGGAGGGGAAATATAAAAACCTCCCCAAAGGATTTCGTGTCACAGGAAGGCGGCAAGCGAGCTCATCCCCGGTCACATCGTTCACTATGTGACTGGGGTGGGCAAGTGCGGCCAACGCATCTGTGGCGTGAAAGACTCAGGGGGCCTCTGGAGACTCTGTGATGAATGACACCATTTATCAGCGGATAGAAGACAGTGCGCGTTTCAGGGAATTAGTTGAAAAAAGGCAACGGTTTGCCACGATACTGTCGATCATCATGCTGGTGGTCTATATCAGCTTTATTCTACTGATTGCTTTTGCGCCTGGCTGGCTGGGAACCCCGCTTCATGAGGGAACCAGCGTCACCCGGGGTATTCCGATTGGCGTGGGGGTGATTCTGATCTCTTTCGTTCTGACCGGCATCTACATCTGGCGAGCGAACGGCGAATTTGACCGTCTGAACAAGGCAGTACTGCACGAGGTTAACGCATTATGAAGAGAGTCCTGACGGCGCTTGCCGCCACACTACCCTTCGCGGCCAACGCGGCGGATACCATTAGCGGTGCAGTACAACGCCAGCCAACCAACTGGCAGGCGATTGTCATGTTTCTGATTTTCGTTGTGTTTACGCTGGGTATTACGTACTGGGCCTCTAAACGCGTGCGTTCACGCAGCGACTACTATACGGCGGGCGGAAATATCACCGGCTTCCAGAACGGACTGGCGATTGCGGGCGATTACATGTCGGCGGCGTCGTTCCTCGGGATCTCCGCACTGGTGTTTACCTCCGGCTATGACGGGTTGATCTACTCGCTGGGCTTCCTCGTCGGCTGGCCGATCATCCTGTTCCTGATCGCCGAGCGTCTGCGTAACCTCGGTCGCTATACCTTTGCCGATGTGGCCTCTTATCGCCTGAAGCAAGGCCCGATCCGTATTCTGTCGGCCTGCGGTTCGCTGGTGGTGGTTGCCCTTTATCTGATTGCACAGATGGTCGGTGCGGGCAAACTGATTGAACTGCTGTTCGGCCTGAACTACCACATTGCGGTGGTGCTGGTCGGCGTGCTGATGATGATGTACGTGCTGTTCGGCGGCATGCTGGCAACCACGTGGGTGCAGATCATCAAAGCCGTGCTGCTACTGTTCGGCGCCAGCTTTATGGCCTTTATGGTGATGAAGCACGTCGGCTTTAGCTTCAATAACCTGTTCACCGAAGCGATGGCGGTTCACCCGAAAGGCTCTGCGATTATGAGCCCAGGCGGGTTGGTGAAAGACCCAATCTCCGCGCTCTCACTGGGGCTCGGCCTGATGTTTGGTACGGCAGGCCTGCCGCACATCCTGATGCGTTTCTTCACGGTCAGCGATGCCCGCGAAGCGCGTAAGAGCGTGTTCTATGCCACCGGTTTTATGGGTTATTTCTACATCCTGACCTTCATCATCGGCTTTGGCGCCATCATGCTGGTCGGTGCCAATCCGGCGTATAAAGACGCGGCGGGCGCATTGATTGGCGGGAACAACATGGCGGCGGTACATCTGGCGAATGCGGTGGGCGGTAACCTGTTCCTCGGCTTTATTTCCGCCGTGGCGTTCGCCACCATTCTGGCGGTCGTCGCTGGTCTGACGCTGGCGGGTGCATCTGCGGTTTCTCACGATCTGTATGCGAACGTGTTCCGTAAAGGGGCGACCGAACGTGAAGAGTTGCGGGTGTCGAAAATCACCGTGCTGGTGCTGGGCGTGATTGCGATTATTCTCGGCGTGCTGTTCGAGAATCAAAACATCGCTTTCATGGTGGGTCTGGCGTTTGCTATCGCCGCGAGCTGCAACTTCCCGATCATCCTGCTTTCCATGTACTGGTCGAAGCTGACCACGCGTGGCGCGATGATGGGCGGCTGGTTGGGTCTGCTGACGGCCGTCGTGCTGATGGTTCTTGGCCCCACCATTTGGGTACAAATCCTCGGCCACGAAAAAGCTATCTTCCCGTATGAATACCCGGCGCTGTTCTCCATTACCGTGGCATTCCTGGGGATCTGGTTCTTCTCTGCCACTGATAACTCGACAGAAGGGAATCGCGAGCGTGAGCAGTTCCGTGCTCAGTTTATCCGTTCCCAGACGGGCTTCGGCGTCGAACAAGGCCGTGCCCACTAATCGACATGCTTTTCCCCGGTCACGCTGACCGGGGATCCATTATCAGAACATCAGCCTTGCCACCAGCGGGGCGACCAGCACCATCACCACACCAGAAAGCATCATCACCAGGCTGGCAACCACGCCCTCCTGCTGACCAAGCTCATACGAGCGCGCCGTTCCCGCACCGTGCGACGCCGCGCCAAATCCTGCGCCTTTCGCCATCCCTTCACGAATCGACAGACGTAAAAACAGCGCATCCCCGACCGCCATGCCAAAGACGCCGGTCACCACCACAAACAGCGCCACTAAATCCGGCTGCCCACCCAATGGTTCAGCCGCCGCAAGGGCAAACGGCGTGGTCACCGAACGCACCGCCAGGCTGCGCTGAATTTCGTCCGGCAGGGTAAATAAGCGCGCCAGCCAGACGGAACTGGTCACCGCGACCACCGTTGCCGTCACCACGCCTGCGGTCAGTGACATCCAGTGACGTTTGATGATGGCGAAATTGTCGTAAACCGGCACGGCAAAAGCGATCGTTGCCGGGCCAAGCAACCACAGCAACCAGTGGGATTCACCGATATAGCTTTGCCAGGAGATATGCCCCAACACCAGCATCAACACCAGCAGCGCGGGCGTGAGGACCAGCGGCATCAACGGCAGCTTACGAAAACGACGGTACAGACGTTTATTGGCGAAATAGATAACCAGCGTAATCGCCAGGCAGAGCACGCTGAGCTGGAGATTAGTCACGGTTTAACCTGCTTATCTCATAGCGATAGACTTTATCCACCACCCATGCCGTGGCACCGAGCACCATTAGCGTACTGATCGCAATGACCGAAAAAATCCGCCAGCCGTCCACCAGCAGCAGATGGGCATAGTTCACCACCGCCACGACCGCCGGAACAAAAAACAGCAGCATCTCCGCCAGTAGCCAGCGCGCCCCGGCGCGAACCCAGCTCAGCGGCAGGATGCGACAGACAATCAGCGCCAGCATCAACACCATCCCCACCAGATTGGCCGGTAACGGCAGATGCAGCCAGGAGACAAGATATTGCGCAACGATAAACAAACCTGCATACAGCAGTACCTGAACCGGAACCTGAAGTCGTTGCAAAACGGCAGGCGTAACGCGGCTTATCGCCACAGCCATGAGGGAACATCCTGAAAAATAATAGGGAACGCCAGTATAGAGAGACCCCGCCGATGACTGAAATGAATTAAAATCATTACAGGCATAGTCGGAAGGAATACTCATGGATATCAGAACGCTGCGTTATTTTGTTGAAGTGGTGCGCCAACAGAGCTTCACCCGCGCAGCAGAGAAGCTCTTTGTCACCCAACCGACCATCAGCAAAATGTTGAAAAATCTGGAAGATGAACTGAACTGTACGCTTCTGATCCGCGACGGCCGCAAGCTATTGCTCACCGATACCGGTCGCGTGGTGTTTGAACGCGGGCTGGCGATTCTGGCCGAGTTTCGTCAACTGGAAGCCGAACTGGGCGACATCAACCATCTCAACAAAGGGCTGCTGCGCCTTGGCATTCCGCCGATGGTCGGCATGCTGATGGCCGGACCGATCGGCCTGTTTCGCCAGCGTTACCCCGGCGTAGAGCTCAAGGTTTCCGAGTTTGGCGGGTTAACGGTGCAGCAGGCGGTGATGAATGGTGAACTGGACGTTGCGATGACCGCGCTACCCGTGGAAGAAGAAAGTGGTCTGGCGACGTTACCCGTATTCAGCCACCCCCTGTGCGTACTGGTGCCACGTTCCGGTCAGTGGACCACCTGCCAGTCCGTATCGCCAGAAGCGCTGGCCGAGCATCCGCTGTTAATCTACAACGAAGATTTCGCCCTGAGCCGCCAGTTAATGCAGTTGTTCAGTGAGCATGACGTCAAGCCGCGTATCGCGGTACGCAGCGGACAGTGGGACTTTCTTGCGGCGATGGTGCAGGCGGGCGTGGGGATTGCCATTCTGCCGGAGCCCATCTGCGAACGGCTGGACAAAAATACGCTGCGCTGGATCCCGCTGGAAAGCGAGTTGCGCTGGCAGTTGGGGATGATTTGGCGCGAAGGGGTGTATCTCTCACACAGCGCCAAAGCGTGGTTATCGTGCTGCGAAGGTTTTTGGGCGGAGCAAGTGCCCTCAGTTGCCCGTTAAGCATCCCGCCATCGGTGGCCTGTGCGATATCGATTTGCGCAGAAGTGATGGTTTACCGCCATGCGGTGACAGGTCTGAATGTTCAGGGAATGAAAACCCATGCGCGCAAGATCGGTCTGATGAGGTATATTCCGGCCTGACGCAGGTAAGATCCGCCTGCTATTCGCTGAAAGTACAAAAAACCGCCTTAAAATGCCGAAATGACCATCCTCTCGTAGTGCCGGTTTGTCTGCTGGCGTACCAATAAAACAATGGTCAAATTTCAACCACCACATTCCAGGGCTGAAAAAATTCAATTTCCTTTATGTGAACAGTAGGCCGGGCATGACGTTAGCCGCTGCCCGGCAAACAGGCGAGACAAAAAGCCCCTTATCTAATCCAGATTGTCAGCAAAATAATGATGAATGCGATAATCACCACCCGGATAAAGACTTTATCCAGCGATCCTCTGCGCATCGCGCCCCCCTTTCAGAACAAGATTTGCCAGATTGCTAACAGCAGCACCAGCAGCCCCATCAGGAAAAATATCAGCGCGACGATAGTGTCCGGAGAACGGTTCATCTCAGCGCCTCCTTATCATCAGAACCACTGACCGAAACGTTTGATATAGAAACGCTTCATGCCCTGCGCCACCAGGCAATAGCTGAGCAGCGTCGCGACCAGCCACGGGAAGTAGCTTAGCGGCAGCGGCTCCAGCCCGACCATCGCTCCCACTGGCGAGAACGGAACGTAGATCCCGATCGCCATAATCACCGCGGTAGTGAGTAGCACCGGCAACGTCGCCCGACTCTGAATAAACGGAATTTTCTGCGTTCTCAGCATATGCACGACCAGCGTTTGCGACAGCAGCCCTTCAATAAACCACCCGGACTGGAACAGCGCCTGGGCTTCGACGTTATTCGCCGCAAACACGTACCACATCAGCGCGAAGGTGGTGATATCAAAAATAGACGACGTCGGTCCAATCCACAGCATAAAACGGCCGATGTTCTTCGCATCCCACTTGCGCGGTTTGCGCAAAAATTCGTTGTCCATTTTGTCCCACGGCAGCGAGAGCTGAGAGAGATCGTACATCAGGTTCTGTATCAGCAGATGAATCGCCAGCATCGGCAGGAACGGAATAAACGCGCTGGCCACCAGTACCGAAAAGACGTTGCCGAAGTTAGAACTGGCGGTCATATTCAGATATTTAATGATGTTGCCGAAGGTCTCACGGCCTTTGATCACCCCTTCTTCCAGCACCATCAGATCCTTTTCCAGCAGGATGATATCCGATGCCTCTTTGGCGATATCTGCCGCGCTGTCGACCGAAATGCCTACATCCGCATCGCGCAGGGCCGGCGCATCATTGATGCCGTCGCCGAGAAAACCGACGGTGTGCCCGTTTTTCTGCAGCATTTTCAGGATGCGCGACTTCTGCAGCGGCGTCAGTTTGGCGAATACCGCGCGCTTTTCTACTTCGCGCTCCAGTTCATTATCCGTCATCGCTTCAATCTGGGCCCCGGTCAGGATGCCGTGGGCATCAATGCCCACTTCCAGGCAAATACGCGCCGTAACCACCGGATTATCGCCGGTCAGGACTTTCACCGCCACGCCGTTGTCGCGCAGCGCGGCAATGGCTTTTCCCGCGCTCTCTTTCGGCGGATCGAGGAAAGTCAACATCCCTTCAACCGTCAGTCCCTGCTCATCGGCGGTGCACAGCGGCGTGGTCAGAGCGGAGTCATCCAGCTTGCGAGTTGCGACCAGCAGCACGCGGAAGCCCTGGGCGTTATAATCCTTCGTTTTGGCTAACAGCAGATCGCGTCGGGTTTCATCCAGCGCCACAACGTTATCGCCTTCACGAAGATGCGTGGCGACCATCAGCATCTCTTCGACAGCGCCTTTGCAGATCAGACTTTTGTCACCGTGGCGAACATCTTCCACCGAAACCGATACCCGACGGCGTACAAAATCAAACGGCAGTTCATCCAGTTTGACAAAATGCTCTTTGGTCGCTGACGCAATCCTGCCCTCGCCAAAGCGCAGCACCGCCCGGTCCATCAGGTTGCGCGCCCCGCTCTGGCTACTGCTATTCAGCCAGGCCAGCGTCAGCACCCGGTCGCTCTCATGACCGCTGACATCAAGGTGATGCTCAAGAATGATATTGTCCTGAGTCAGCGTGCCGGTTTTATCGGTACACAGCACGTCCATCGCGCCAAAGTTCTGAATGGCATTCAGCCGCTTGACGATCACTTTGCGCCGCGACATGGCGATAGCGCCTTTCGCCAGGTTAGAGCTGACGATCATCGGCAGCATTTCCGGCGTCAGGCCAACCGCTACCGCCAGGGCAAACAGCGAGGCCTCAACCCAGTCACCTTTGCTGAAGCCGTTAATCAGCAGCACAATCGGTACCATCACCAGCATAAATCGAATCAACAGCCAGCTGACGCTGTTTACCCCGCGATCGAACGCCGTCTGGGTACGCGTGCCAACGATGGATTTCGCCAGCGAGCCAAACCAGGTACGGTTTCCGGTGGCCACCACCACCGCCTGCGCCCTGCCGCTGGTCACGTTAGTGCCCATCAGACAGATGTTGCCCATCTCCAGCAGGCTTTTATTTTTGTTCGGCTCAGGAAGCCTGTCACACCCTTTGCCGGAAACGCTGGCCAGAACATCATACTTCTCAACCGGCAGCGACTCGCCGCTGAGTATCGACTGACTAACAAACAGGTCCCGGGACTCCAGCAAACGGACGTCCGCCGGAACCAGATCCCCTGCTGCCAGGAAGATGATGTCACCGGGCACCAGCTCCTCAATGGCAATCTCCTCCTGCACCGACCCCAGATTCCCGGGACCGCGACGCAGCACGGTAGCCGTGGTGCGGACCATGGATTTCAGCGCCTGCGCCGCTTTGTTGGTACGAAACTCCTGCCAGAAACGCAATAACCCGCTCAGGCTAACCATCGTGACGATAATGATGATCCCGGTCAGGTCGGTCTCTTCGCCGTTACGCAGCGGTAGCCAGTAATCGGTCACGAAGCTGACGGCGGCCAGCGCCATCAGGACATAGATAAACGGGTTATTGAATGCCTGCAAAAGCTGGATTAATGCTGGCGGCGCCTGCTCATGCGCCACTTCATTGCGGCCATATTCATCCAGTCGTTCAAGGGCATCTTCGTTGGTGAGCCCGTGGCGACTGCTGTTTAACCGCGCCAGCGTATGATCCGGGCTGTTAAATGCCTCGGTTTCAATGGCGAAGCTTTTTTTATGCTGCTTATCATTTTCTGACGCAGACCGGTTTATTTTCCGGTTTACTATTTTCATGTCAGTCATGATTAATCCTCAAATTTAAGACGTCGTTATCCCTGCATAAATGATTTATGCATAATTCATTTTTACGTTATTAAACGCTTATTACTTTAATTGCCTGGGAATATTCATCATTCCCTCCTTAGACAAATGATTGTCGGTGTAGAATAGCCGCGAGGTTAACTCCCCTCGACACACCAGCGGACTGACGTAATGTTTTCGTCCCCGCCAACTCTTGACATAATAAGGTCTCGCGCTTTGCGGCAGTCAGTATTACCCACCAGTTCGATGCGAATTTCTTTATGCCCTTGTTCTTTTGCTGCTGTTGACACCAGTCCCTGAAGGCTGAGCGTCATCTCTTTACTGATATTAAGCAATAGCTGACGAATCGCGTTTTCATATTCGCTTTGACAGACAATATTCAGAACGTAGCATTTCTCTTCTTCTGTCGCGCCGGGGATCTGATTAATTCTCTGCGCCGCTTCGCGCAGTAGAATATTGGCGCAGAGGATTATCAGCGTTGCCGCCGCCGCTTGCCAGAACTGGCCCAGTCCACACAGCACGCCAATCGCCGCAGAGCACCACGAGGTTGCAGCGGTATTCAGGCCGCGCACGTTCATGCCTTCACGCATGATGACGCCGGCACCGAGAAAACCAATTCCGGAAACCACCTGCGCGGCAATACGTCCAGGGCTGTCCGGAGAGGTTGAAATGGAGCTCAGAATAAAAACCGCCGCGCCGGTGGCGACCAGCGCGTTAGTGCGCAGGCCGGCCATACGCTGACGCCACTGTCTTTCAGCGCCAATCAGCGCGCCCAATAGCATCGCAGCGAGTAAATTTGCGATATAAGGAAACATCAACATAGCTTCCTCCATTTATGTTGGAAGAATTAACTACGTGCTTTATTAAGCACACGACGAATTGTCGCCGGAAAGGCGATTAACGTCGCGTTGACGGTGGAGGGAATAATGTATTTTTAAACATGAACATGACGATTATCCTCGCAGCCATGCTGCGTTATTCTTTATGGGATGCAATCGTCTGGATGAGGAGATTGCTGCCCGCCGGTAGGCAAGCAGCGCAGAAAAAATTACGTCAGCTTGCCTTTATGTATAAATAAGGGTGACTGTCCAACATATTTCTCCTGTATGAATTTGTGCTCATTATAATCATTCAATTATTCGAGTAAAGTTAAAATCTCGCTTTAGTGACGATTTGTTTAGAATGACCTTAATGCTCAAAGCCCACCCCGGCGCGAACCGGGGTTAATTCACTAATCAAAGACGTCATTAATTATCGACGTCACGATCGCTGCTATCAGCACCTAATCCTGCCCTACCATGCACCAATCATAGCGGGATAGAACTAAGCAGCCTGAAGGCTGCAAATTTAAAAGCTGCCGTCTCCCGGTCCTGTTGTTGCCATACACTACGCGGGATACGCATGACCTGACTACTTTTCTACAGACTGAAAATCAGTATGGCTCAGAATGACGTCGTTTCGCTCACCAGGCGATTCCAGGACATATCCGTCAGGGATTCGACGGTCCGCTGAATCTGCCGCCCGGGTCGATGCCCGGTAAGCGTAGCGCCACCGGGCAACATGACGGTGTTACTGATTTTCGATCAGTAACGCTTCCAGCAGGTCGAGATCGTGCAGCAGTTTTTGCAGCGTTTCATTGCTGATTTCACGCGTGGCGCGCAGGTGATACAGCTCCGCCCGCTCTGAACGCAGCGCCGCGAGACGGAAGCGGCGTTCCAGATTCTCTTCCTGGAGCGAACTCTCAACATCGTTACGCCCGTCGGCACGACGCCGCAGGTTACCGATGACGCGGGAACTCACCTCGGTCAGCAGCTGATTATCAATGTTCTCTTCGGTATCCGCCGCCAGACGCTCTTCCATCTTCTGAATGGCGACAATCGCCACCTCCGCCGTCGCCGCGCGGGCAATCCGCTCCTCTTTCAGTTGCTGAGAATGATCGGCCACTTCCAGATGTTGCAGCAGAATCGGCAGCATAATCACGCCGACAAACAGCGAGAACAGAATCACACCAGCGGCCAGGAAGACCAGTTCGTAGCGCGCCGGGAAGACGTTGCCATCTGGCAGCAGCAGCGGGATAGACAGGACACCCGCGAGGGTGATAGCCCCGCGAACGCCCGCAAAGGAGGCGATCAAAATTTCCCGTGTCGTCCAGGAGCCAAACTCCATCGGTTTCTTTTTCAGGAAACGCATGCTGAAGTTTTTCATCGTCCACAGCCAGCCGAAACGCACCAGCATCAGCGCCACATAAATCAGAATGATATCGGTAAATAGCATCCAGATTTCCACGTTCGGATCGGCCTCCGCTGCCACCAGCGACGACTCGAGAATGCCCGGCAGTTGCAGGCCCAACAGCAAAAAGACCATGCCGTTAAACACAAACTCAAGCATCGCCCAGGTGCTGTTGGCGCGCAGACGCATCGCCAGCGGCGCACGGCGCATCACCCCGGAGCGGGTGATGGTCATCCCGGCGGCGACCGCCGCGAGGATCCCGGAGACGCCGATATGTTCTGCGATCAGGTACGATGCGAACGGCAGCAGGAACAGCAGGACGATTTGCGTCGCTGGCTCATCGCCGCCCCAGCGGCTGAGAAAGCGCAGCGAGCGACCGTACAGCCAACTGACCACAAAGCCCGCGAGGATACCGCCGATCGCCACCTTAAAGAACTCCACCGTCGCGCCGCCGACGGTAAACACCATCGTGCCCATCGCCACCGCAACGGCAAATTTCAAAGATACCAGACCGGAGGCGTCATTCATCAGCGCCTCACCTTGCAGGATGCCCATGATTTTCTTAGGGATCCGCCCTTCACCGACAATACCGGAAAGCGCAACCGCATCGGTTGGCGACAGCACGGCAGCCAGCGCAAAGGCCGGAATCAACGGAATGCCCGGCACCAGCCAGTAAATCAGAAAACCAATCCCGACCACGGTGACCAGCACCAGCGCCAGCGCCAGACCGAAAATCTCTCGCCCATGTTCAAGAAATTCTCGCGTTGGCGTCTTCCAGCCATCCGCAAACAGCAGCGGCGGGATAAACAGAACCAGAAACAGTTCGGGGTCAAATTCTACGTGCAGACCAAACGTGGGCCACGCCAACAGCGCGCCGATAGCAATCTGCATGAGGGGTAAGGGGAGCTGGAAGGGCAATACGCGCGTAAATACCCCGGACAGCGAGACCACAAGGGTCATGATGAGTATTGTGAAGAAGATTTCCATGCGTTCCCTGTTTGCGATGTTTCTTATGTGTTTGAGAGGCGTCGTGCCTCAATTTTGCCTTTCTCAGAGTATCGCAAAAGACAACGAGTGTGTGCTGAAAATAAAAACGGGCGGCAAACGCCACCCGTTTTTCGGAATCACTTTCGGAATCAAATGGCCCAGCCACCGGCATAGAACGCCACCAGCGCCACGGCGATCACTACGGTGCCGATGTTCAGCTTGCGCCATTCACCCGACACCACACGGCCAATCACCAGCGTGGCAAAACCAATCATGATGCCGGTCACGATGTTACAAGTCAGTACAATGAATACTGCCGTCACCAGACCCGCCATCGCATCGACAAAGTCAGCGAAATCGATTTTCGCCACGTTGCTCAGCATCAGCAGACCGACGTACATCAGCGCAGGCGCCGTGGCATACACCGGAACGAGGTAAGAGAGCGGGGAAAGGAACAGGATCAGCAGGAACAGCACGCCAACGGTAATGGCGGTCAGGCCAGTTTTCCCCCCCGCCGCCGTACCGGCTGCCGACTCAATGTAGACTGCTGCCGGCGCCGCACCCACCAGACCGGAGAACACGCTGCTCAGGGAGTCTGTGGTCAGTGCTTTACCGCCGTCAATAATCTGCCCGTCTTTATCCAGCAGATTCGCCTGACCCGCCACGGCACGGATGGTGCCGGTGGCATCAAACACAGCGGTCATTACCAGCGCCAGAACGCTTGGCAGAACAACCGGGTTCAGCGCGCCCATGATATCCAGGCTGCCAATCAGTGATTTACCGGTTTCATCGCTCAGCGACGGCATGGCAAAAATGCCGGAGAATTTCACCGCCGGATCGAAAATCAGACCAACGACAGAAATGCCGATAATAGTCAGCAGAATACCGCCCGGCACTTTCAGTTTCTCCAGACCGATAATTACCGCCAGACCCACCAGCGACATAATCACCGGGAAGGTAGCGAAGTGACCAAGCGCTACGGGCAGACCATCCAGCGGGTTCTTGATAACCAGACCCACGCCGTTCGCCGCAATCAGCAGTAAAAACAGACCGATACCGATGCCGGTACCGTGCGCGATGCCCTGCGGCAAATTACGCAGGATCCAGCTACGGATCCCGGTGGCGGAGATAATGGTAAACAGTACACCCATCAGGAATACCGCACCCAGTGCGACCGGAACGCTAATCTGCTGGCCCAGAACCAGACTGAACGCGGTGAAGGCGGTCAGCGAGATGGCGCAACCAATCGCCAGCGGCAGGTTGGCCCACAACCCCATGACGATAGAGCCCAGACCGGCCACCAGACAGGTCGCGACGAACACCGCCGCGGGCGGGAATCCGGCTTTACCCAGCATGCCAGGCACGACGATAACGGAGTACACCATCGCCAGAAACGTTGTTAAACCTGCCACCACTTCCTGACGGACAGTGCTTCCACGTTGTGAAATTTTAAACCAGGCGTCGAGCGAACCGCCGGTACGCGCTGAAGGCGTAGACATAGAAAACATCCCCTGAGAGTTTATTATTCGTTCTTATGCGTGGTGGACAATCCACTGCCAGCGCAACGTCAACTCCCTGTGCTCTGATCGCGACAAAGAGGGGTGTCGCAAAAAGCAAACGTTTAGCTCCGCGCATAAAAAAACGGGTTGTAAAAAAAGCAAACGATTATCCAGCGATCATACGAGGATTTTCAACTGAACTTTGCCGCTTTTTACTCATTTCTTGCACTAACGCTGAAGAAATCACCAACTGATGCGCAAACGTTATCGTCAATGCGCAATCCGGCAACATAGTTAGCCGGATCGCGTCGCAAATGCAGGAGGCAAGACGGTTAAAAAACCGCCATCAACCACCGGGAATGGCAAAAGGTCCTCCCTGCTGAATGGCACGTTGCCAGGCAGGACGCATTTCCACGCGTTTTTTCCACGCGCTGATATGGGGAAGATCGGCAATACCACCGCGCGCCAGTAGCGCAAAAAGAGGAAAACTCATCTGGATATCCGCCATGCTGAGATGGTCTCCGGCAAACCACAGACGCTCAGCGAGGTGCGCGTCAATAAAGCGCGCGTGGGTTTCCAGTTGCGGATTGAGATACGCTTTTTGTACGCCCTGCCCCAGCGCGCCGCCCAGCGTGCGCAAACCAAACGGCACGGGCGGTTTCCCCAGACTGGTGAAGACCAGCTTCATTAACAGCAACGGCATCAGCGAACCCTCGGCGTAATGCAACCAGAAGCGATACTGGAGAACGGATTGTGCATCAGCCGGTTTAAACTTCCCTTCGCTGTCATAGGTGTCCTGCAAATAGTCGAGAATCGCCCCCGACTCCGCGAGGATCGCGCCGTTATCTTCCACTACGGGGGATTTCCCCAGCGGATGAATTTTCTTCAGCGCCGGCGGAGCGAGCATGTTCTTTTCACGCTGGTAACGCACAATCTGGTAAGGCAGCGATAGCTCCTCCAGCGCCCAGAGAATGCGCTGTGAGCGGGACTGGTTTAAATGATGCACCGTCAGCATGATGTTCTCCCGTCATTTCCTCTTACTCACTCTAGTAAATTATGGGAGATGGCGAAAAAAATTCGCCTAAAAAGTCGCCAGATACACTGGCAAACGGGATAACGCGGCTTACACTTACAGTATCAACACAAACCGGAACCTCCACCACGTGCTCGAATGAGGGGTGTTGACGTCGGGGGAAACCCTCCCGTGAACCAGCGGGATAGAGAGAAAGACAAAGACCGGAAAACAAACTAAAGCGCCCTTGCGGCGCTTTAGTTTTGTTCATCTTCCAGCAGACGCGCGCCCGTACCCTCTTCGCCCAGCCGATCTCCGGGGTTACGTAACGGACAGTCTTTGCGCGACAAGCAGCCACAGCCGATGCAACCATCCAGCTCATCACGCAGCGCCACCAGCGTATGAATGCGACGGTCCAGCTCTTCGCGCCATTGCGAGGAGAGTTGCTTCCACTCTTTAGCGCTGAGGGTATGACCTTCCGGCAACACGCCCAGTGCTTCACTGATAGTCGCCAGTGGGATACCGATTCGCTGAGCAATCTTGATAATCGCGACATAACGCAACACGTCACGCCGGTATCTGCGCTGATTGCCGCTATTGCGGATACTGCTGATAAGCCCCTTGCTTTCATAGAAATGCAATGCGGACACCGCCACGCCGCTACGCTTTGCCACTTCGCCCGGCGTGAGCATCGCTTTTATACGCGGTAATTTCTTTTCCATAAATCGCTTTACCTCAAGTTAACTTGAGGAATTATACTCGCCCGCAGACAAATAGACGAATCGAACACTGAGAAGGAGGCAGCAATATGTCCCATCAGCAAATTATTCAGACCCTTATTGAATGGATTGATGAACATATCGACCAACCGCTGAACATTGATGTGGTCGCGAAAAAATCAGGTTATTCAAAGTGGTATTTACAGAGGATGTTCCGCACAGTAATGCGCCAGACGTTGGGTGACTATATCCGTCAGCGCCGACTGCTGTTGGCCGCCGTTGAGCTGCGCAACACCGAGCGACCGATATTCGATATTGCGATGGATTTAGGTTATGTGTCGCAACAGACATTTTCCCGCGTGTTTCGCCGGGAATTTGATCGCACCCCCAGCGACTACCGCCACCGCCTGTAGTATTACTGCCCGCGCTGCATCAGGAGTGCGGGCGGTTGTTGCAGCCAGTGAATGAAGTCCTGCGGCGGCAGCGCCTTCGCAAAGTGCCACCCCTGACAGTACTGCACCCCGCGTTTAAGCAGCCAGCTCACCTGATCCGCCGTCTCCACGCCTTCTGCGATGGTTTTCAGACGCAGGCTTTGCGCCATCTCAATGATATGTTCCGCAATCAGATGGCTGGTACTGTTGGTGGTCAGCGTATCGATAAAGGACTTGTCGATCTTAAGAATATCAACGTTCAGGGAATAGAGGTTGTGCAGGTTAGAGTAGCCGGTGCCGAAATCATCAATCGCCACTTCATAGCCTGCCTGACGAAATGCCTGGATCACCGGCGTGGTTTTCGGCACATCGATAAATCCTCGCTCGGTCACTTCGACTTTTATTTGTTGCGCAAGCACGCCATGTTCGCGCGCTTTATCCGCGATCATGGCAATCAATCGTGAAGAGTGGAAATCCGATGCGGAAAGGTTGATAGAGATATACAACTGTGGATTTGCAGCCAGAAACGTCCCCATATCACTGAACACTTCTTCCACCACGTAGTCGGTAATCTGCGCGATCATCCCCTCTTTTTCCGCCAGCGGGATAAACTCCGCCGGACTCATCACCTGATCTTTACAACCCGGCCAGCGCAGCAGCGCTTCCGCCCCCACGCATTTCTCGTTTTTGATATCAATGATCGGCTGATAGTGCAGGCAAAGCTGACGCTGTTTAAGCGCGCGCTGGAGCATGCGCCGCGGCGAGTAGTATTGCCGACGCGCCCGAGACCAGAACATTAATAGCAAAATACTGCTGATGACCGCCAACGGAAGCGCGATCAGCAATTGCTGATACAGATTCTGATAAAACCGCTGCATCGAAGTCGACACAATGACCGCTATGGGGCGTTTATCCGATTGGACGACGGTATAAAAACGGTCGTCCTGCCGGAAGACAGACTGATTACGCTGGACCAGTGGCAATAGTTGAGCCGCCCAGGCCTGTTCGCTAAGGGAGAAAAAGGTGTTGGTTACCGTGTCATAGACCCCCCAGGCCAGCTCGGGGTCTTCGGACATCACTTCGCTATATGACAATGGATTGATCACGGCAACATAGTTTCCACGTTGCATATACGTCATTTTATAACCGGTGAAAAAAGGCGTATCGCGAAAGTAATAAATAGCGATATTGGGTTTTCGTTTATAGTTTGCCGTTGGCATAATATAGGGCGCTGACGGTGCCATTACCGTTGAGCATAAAAAACGATCGCCTTGCGCATAAATTAACTCGTTGATATACAGGCGCCCTCGGATAATATTCAACATTCGTTGTTGATGCGCCGGCGTACACGCTTGTCCCTGATACTGTTCAGCGGCATCGCGGGCTAAGTCTGCCTGTAAAACGACCAGTTCTGTTTTATCTAAAGCCAGATGAGCAAAAATGCTCAGTTGCTTACTGGTTTGGGACGTTGCTTGCAGGTGGGCAAACCATAGCGCCAGCATCACGGGGAGCAAAACCACCATGATTATCCCGAGGAACCTCAGCACCTTGCGTCGCACCCGATGATTCATTTCAGCCCTATATCCCTGCATTTCATATGCCTGTTATCATCAAGACAGGATGCTAAATTACACAGGTGGTTACGTTGCATGAATCTATCAATATTAGCAACAGACTTTTATTAGCAAAAGTCTGATATTGCAAGATGGTGATAATATTCGACCATAAAGCAAACCCGCAGTGACGATTAATTTTATTAAGGGTAATCCATTCTGCGAAAGGAGTCGTGTTTTATGAAAGTTTTGTTGGCTCATTCGCAAAATGGAATTAAGTTAAATTTCTATGTCTGCTTATTTTTTGACAATACAAACAAGGTAAAGCCATTGCCTCTTTATTACGTCGCGCTTTTCGGTTGCACCACGGTGAAAGTGTGTCGATCATTGAATCAATAACCATGTTTTTATTAAGGTTATAAAGCAGGCAAAAAAGAAGTCGACAGGCTGGCGAACGGTCGCCTAACCGTGATATAGTTCACAAATATTATGAAACAAAAACAATGTTTCATTCGGTGTTGATATGAATGCCCATCGATAGCCAGAGTGCGCCACGCCTCCCGTGAAAACGCCGCGCTGTCCAGGGCACCTGCTATTCTCAGAGGAAATATTTCATGGCTACCCTAACCACTGGCGTGGTTCTTCTCCGCTGGCAGCTGCTGAGCGCTGTGCTCATGTTTCTCGCCAGCACATTGAATATTCGCTTTCGTCGCTCAGATTACATTGGTCTGGCAGTGATCAGCAGTGGGCTCGGGGTTGTCGCCGCCTGTTGGTTTGCGACGGGATTACTCGGCATCACCCTGATGGATCTCTCCGCCATCTGGAACAACATTGAATCCGTGATGGTTGAAGTAATGAGCCAGACGCCGCCGGAATGGCCGATGGTATTGACCTGATTTCACCTAAGCCTCCCTGACGGAGGCTTTTTTATTGTTTCCAGATAATCCCGTCGGTGTTTGTTGTGGACACACTCGATTCCCCTTCGATTTCAGCAAGCCCGCCTCGATTATTCGCTTATATGGCGCGGCCCGTTTATTCGGCAGGCTGCGCTTCATAATATATTTCCCCGTTGTCTCTGATTTCCCTAATGTCATTATTTTTCAGGATTTAAAAGTTATGTAAGGAAGACTGTTTTTATTATTCTCATCCCAGATATTTTACAAAGAAATAGGTTGAAATACCGCTAATTGCCGCCACAGCGATTGCAAACATAATCAATAAAATCAATCTCTTGGCATTGTATATTCCAAACATAAACACCTCCTTTCCTAAATTTACACTTCCATTTACCCTCATAAAAAACAAGGGAAAATATCATCTTCACTCAAAGATAAAATAATATTTACCGAAATACCATTGATTAATATCAAACATCTTAAGGCATTATTCAAATAGTATGCGCGTGTTTCAAAATATTAAAATTTTATTCTTTGAGGAAATTTACTTTGACCAGAATGCCGAACAGCAATCGTCTCCATTCTGCGCCATGCGCTGGAAAAAAGCCGTACCAGCTAACCGTTGAGGAGGTTCTGAAAAATCAGCAGAGCCAACCTTCCGGGCTGACTCACAATGAGGCCAGCGCACGTCTTGCCAGAGATGGCCTTAACGCACTACCGGAAAAAGCGGGTAAACCCGCCTGGCTACGCTTTCTGGCCCATTTTCACGATGTTCTGATCTACGTCCTGATCGCCGCAGCGGCCCTCACCGCCGTAATGGGGCACTGGGTGGATACAGCCGTCATCCTCGGCGTCGCGGTGATCAACGCCCTGATTGGCCATATTCAGGAAAACAACGCGGAAAAATCGCTGAAAAGCATCCGCAATATGCTCTCCGCATCCGCTGTCGTGGTCCGTAACGGACAACATGAGACGGTCGCGACGACCGATCTGGTTGTCGGCGATATCGTGGTACTGCGTGCGGGTGACCGTATTCCCGCCGATCTTCGTGTCATGGAAGCCCATAACCTGCGGGTTGAAGAGGCTATCCTGACCGGTGAATCCACCGTTGTGGACAAAACGGCAGAGGCGCTGAGTGGCGAACTGCCGCTGGGCGATCGCAAAAACCTGCTGTTCTCTGGCACCACCATCAGCGCCGGGGCGGGGCTTGGCGTGGTAATCGCCACCGGCGAGGCGACGGAACTGGGCCATATCAACCAGATGATGACGGAGATCGAAAAGCACCGTACGCCACTACTGGTGCAGATGGATAAACTCGGTAAAGCGATTTTCGCCCTTATTCTCGCCATGATGCTCGGGCTGTTTATTTTCAGTCTGCTGCTGCGCGATATGCCGATGGGTGAACTGCTGCTTTCGTTAATTAGCCTGGCTGTCGCGGCCGTTCCGGAAGGTTTACCGGCGATTATCTCGATCATCCTGTCGCTGGGCGTACAGACCATGGCCCGCAAACGCGCCATCATCCGCAAACTGCCTACCGTTGAAACGTTGGGTGCCATGTCGGTGATTTGTTCCGACAAAACCGGCACGCTGACCATGAACGAGATGACGGTTAAAGCCATCATCACGGCGGATAAAAATTATCGCGTGCAGGGCAACAGCTACGAACCAACGGGCGAGATCCACGTCGAGGAAAACGACGCGCAGGCAGAGATTGCGCCTGGCAGCCTGCTTGAAAGCTATCTGCGTACTATTGATCTGTGCAACGACAGCCAGTTGATTCGCGATGAACAGGGGCACTGGGGAATTACCGGCGGACCAACGGAAGGGGCGCTGAAAGTGCTGGCCGCCAAGGCCATGCTGCCTGCCGTCGAGAGCGAACTGCGCAGTAAAATCCCGTTCGATTCCCAGTACAAATATATGGCGACGCACTATCGCATCGGCAACGACGAGCGCGTACTGGTGACCGGGGCACCGGATGTGCTGTTTAAACTCTGCCGGTTGCAACAAACCGCGAACGGCACGGAAGCCTTTACCCAGCCGCACTGGGAGGCCGAAATCGCCCGCTATGCCAAAGAAGGTTTGCGGATGGTGGCTGCCGCCTGGAAGCCTGCGCGTGCTGATGCCGATGCGCTGACCCATGACTGTCTGAGTGAGGGGCTCATTTTCCTCGGCATCGCCGGGATGATGGATCCGCCGCGCCCGGAAGCCATTGCGGCGATCGGTGCCTGCCAGCAAGCCGGGATCCGCGTCAAAATGATCACCGGCGATCACCCGCAAACCGCCATGAGCATTGGCGGCATGTTGGGTATCCATAACAGCACACATGCGGTGACGGGCTATGAACTCGAGCAGATGGATGAGGCTGAACTTGCCGAAGCGGCCGTCACCTACGATATCTTTGCCCGTACCAGCCCGGAGCATAAGCTGCGTCTGGTAAAAGCCCTGCAAGAAAAAGGCGAGATCGTCGGCATGACCGGGGATGGTGTCAACGACGCGCCGGCGCTGAAGCAGGCCGATGTAGGCATCGCGATGGGTATTAAAGGTACCGAAGTGACGAAAGAGGCCGCCGACATGGTGCTGACGGATGATAACTTCGCGACCATTGCCAGCGCGGTACAGGAAGGGCGCCGCGTCTACGACAACCTGAAGAAAACCATCCTGTTTATCATGCCCACTAACCTGGCGCAGGGTCTGCTGATCATCGTCGCGCTGCTGGCGGGTAATCTGATCCCGCTGACGCCAGTGCTGATCCTGTGGATGAACATGGCAACCTCCGCCACGCTGTCATTCGGTCTGGCGTTTGAAGCCGGTGAGCGCAACATCATGCGCCGCCCACCGCGCCAGAGTAATGAGAACGTGATGGATGGCTTTGCTATCTGGCGCGTAGGGTTTGTCGGTACGCTAATTGCCGCCTGTGCCTTTATGCTGGAAGCTTGGCTGCAGCCGCGCGGTCACAGCCCGGAATTCATCCGCACGGTCCTGTTGCAAACGCTGGTGACGGCGCAGTGGGTGTACATGCTTAACTGCCGCGTTTCCGATGGCTTCTCGCTGGGTCGCGGTCTGCTGATGAATAAAGGCATCTGGCTGGTCAGCGGTATTCTGTTACTGCTGCAGTTGGCGATTATCTACGTGCCGTTCCTGCAAATGTTGTTTGGTACGGAAGCCCTGCCGCTACGCTACTGGGGAATTACCTTTGCCATCGGCATCGCGCTGTTCTTCATTGTTGAGATTGAGAAACCCCTCACCCGCAAATACCGCCGGAACTAACCGGCGGTATCCGGCAATAAAAAGGCCTCCCAAAACCGGAGGCCTTTTTCGTCTACGATGACGGATTAACGAACAACCATTACCGGCACCTTTGCGTAACGCAAAATATTAGCGGCTGCCGAGCCCAGCAGATGGGTGGCAATCCCCGGTTTGCGTGAGCCGATAATAATCATTTCGGCATTATGCGCCGCTGCCGCGTCATTCACCTCATCGCGAATATTGCCGTGTCGGACTTCAAAGCGAATCCTCTCCAGCGGCGTTTTGAATTTTCTCGCCAGCGCGAGCATTTTCTCCTGCGCATCGTTGGTCATGTACTCTTCGTATTTTTTGATATCCGAAGCAAAGCCGCGCATTGGCGACGCCTGCAGCTTAGGGAAAACGTGCAGCAGATGTAGCACGCCCTCTTCTTTATTGAGCATGTGATCGGCCCAGGCAATCGCTTTGTCAGAAAGGTCCATCGCCAGAATATCAACCGGCATTAAAATGGATTTGTTCATTCTAATTTCCTTATGTTCGCTGACAGGCTGATCGTGTTTCCCTGAAAAGCCCGGCAAGGTTCAGTCTTAATGGGTGAAAGTTGCGAACGCAGGATAATCGATAATCGTCGTCACGATTTGATCTCAGGCAGTTTATTTATCTTCCTGATAACTCTGCAGATTTATTTACGTAGCGTGAGAAAAACTGACAAAAAAATATCCTCCGGCATAGCCGGAGGTTTTTCTGATGCGCCGATAAGGCTCTGTTACTAGCCGCGCCCTAACAGGCGCATACGATCTGACATTTGCATCAGACTACTTTTCCCTTTCAGATACGCCATAAAGCCGTATACGCTCATTTTTGGTGGGATCTCCACAAGCATATGGATATGATCTGCACAGTATTCCGCTTCCAGGATTCGTACGTTTTTCCACTCACACAGCTTTCTTAAGATGCTGCCTACCGCCCTGCGTTTCTCTCCGTAGAACGCTTGTCTTCGGTATTTTGGCGCAAAAACTATATGATATTTACAGTTCCATCGGGTGTGCGCTAAGCTCTTTTCGTCCCTCATTGGGATCCCCTTTTGATTTCTTGTTTAACTTTTGCAGTTGCCAGACCGCAAGGGGTTTTAATAACTGTCTCAAAATTGAAAGCTTTCCGGAACCTCCAGCCTGGCTGGGGTTTTATACGTACAAAAAAGCCCCGTCAGAAACGGGGCTTTTCTATTTTTATTTAGCACAGCGCTAAACTGGCTTGATCAGAACGGGATATCGTCGTCGAAATCCATTGGTGGTTCATTAGACGGTGCTGCTGGGGCAGACTGCTGCTGCGGGCGAGACTGCGCGCCGCCGCTGAACTGGTTGCCACCCTGTGGCTGCTGAGGTTGACCCCAACCACCCTGTTGCTGCTGACCGCCTGCCGGTGCGCCACCACCCTGACGACCACCCAGCATCTGCATGGTACCACCAACATTCACCACCACTTCCGTGGTGTATTTCTCTACGCCGGACTGATCGGTCCATTTACGGGTACGCAACTGACCTTCAATGTAGACCTGAGAACCTTTACGCAGATATTCGCTGGCTACTTCCGCCAGTTTGCCGAACAGCACAACACGGTGCCATTCTGTCTGCTCTTTCATTTCACCGGTCTGCTTGTCACGCCAGGATTCGGAAGTAGCCAGCGTGATGTTGGCAACTGCGCCACCATTCGGCATGTAGCGTACTTCCGGGTCCTGGCCCAGATTACCCACGAGAATAACCTTATTTACGCCTCTGCTGGCCATGATCGAGTCTCCTGAAAACGTTTCTTAATAAGTGTAAACGCGCGATTGTAGCATTACCAATAGCGAATTTACTATGTTGCGACGCGGATTCCGCGAAACAACCTCAGCCGGACATTGTTACATAAGACTCTGCGTTTTGCATTCCAATACTGTATATCCATTCAGGTTTTATTGTGTCATAATTAACCGTTTGTGATCGCCGGTAGCACCCTGCTGCGCCGGGCAAAAAAGCGTTTAATCCGGGAAAGGTGAATGGATAAGATCGAAGTTCGGGGCGCCCGCACCCATAATCTCAAAAACATCAACCTCGTCATCCCCCGCGACAAACTGATTGTCGTGACCGGGCTTTCGGGGTCAGGCAAATCCTCGCTCGCTTTCGACACCTTGTATGCCGAAGGGCAGCGTCGTTACGTTGAATCCCTTTCTGCCTATGCGCGTCAGTTTCTGTCGTTAATGGAAAAGCCGGATGTCGATCATATTGAGGGGCTGTCTCCCGCCATCTCAATTGAACAGAAATCGACGTCCCATAATCCGCGCTCGACGGTCGGCACCATTACCGAAATCCACGACTACCTGCGTCTGCTGTTTGCCCGCGTTGGCGAACCGCGCTGCCCGGATCACGATGTTCCGCTGGCGGCGCAGACCGTAAGCCAGATGGTGGATAACGTTCTGTCGCAGCCGGAGGGCAAACGCCTGATGCTGCTGGCCCCGGTGATTAAAGAGCGTAAGGGCGAGCACACCAAAACGCTGGAAAACCTGGCAAGCCAGGGTTATATCCGCGCCCGTATCGATGGTGAAGTGTGTGACCTCTCCGATCCGCCAAAGCTGGAACTGCAGAAGAAACACACTATCGAGGTGGTGATCGATCGTTTCAAAGTGCGTGACGATCTCAGCACTCGTCTGGCGGAATCGTTTGAGACTGCGCTGGAGCTTTCCGGCGGGACGGCGGTGGTTGCCGATATGGACGACGAAAAAGCAGAAGAACTGCTCTTTTCCGCCAACTTCGCCTGCCCAATCTGCGGTTACAGCATGCGCGAACTGGAACCACGCCTGTTCTCCTTTAACAACCCGGCGGGCGCCTGCCCGACCTGCGATGGGCTCGGCGTACAGCAATATTTCGACCCCGATCGCGTGATCCAGAACCCTGAGCTGTCGCTAGCGGGCGGGGCCATTCGCGGTTGGGATCGCCGGAACTTCTATTACTTCCAGATGCTGAAATCGCTGGCAGAACACTACAAGTTTGATGTTGAAGCCCCGTGGGCCAGCCTGAGCGCAAACGTACACAAAGTGGTGCTGTACGGTTCTGGTAAAGAGAGTATTGAATTCAAATACATGAACGATCGTGGCGATACCTCCGTGCGTCGCCATCCGTTTGAAGGCGTACTGCACAACATGGAACGCCGCTATAAAGAGACGGAATCCAGCGCCGTTCGTGAAGAGTTAGCCAAGTTCATCAGCAACCGCCCGTGCGCCAGTTGTGAAGGAACCCGTCTTAAGCGCGAAGCGCGCCACGTCTTCGTTGAAAATACCCCGCTGCCGACCATTTCCGACATGAGCATCGGCCATGCGATGGACTTCTTCAACAATCTCAAACTCGCCGGTCAGCGGGCGAAGATTGCAGAGAAAATCCTCAAAGAGATTGGCGACCGCCTCAAGTTCCTGGTCAACGTTGGCCTCAACTATCTGACGCTGTCCCGTTCCGCGGAAACGCTCTCCGGCGGCGAAGCCCAGCGTATTCGACTGGCAAGCCAGATTGGCGCCGGTCTGGTCGGCGTGATGTACGTGCTGGATGAGCCGTCCATCGGCCTTCACCAGCGCGATAACGAACGTCTGCTGGGGACGCTGATCCACCTGCGCAATCTCGGCAATACCGTAATTGTGGTGGAGCACGATGAAGATGCGATTCGCGCCGCCGACCACGTGATTGATATCGGTCCGGGTGCCGGCGTCCACGGCGGCGAAGTGGTTGCCGAAGGTCCGCTGGAAGCGATTATGGCGGTGCCGGAGTCCCTGACCGGCCAGTACATGAGCGGCAAACGCAAGATTGAAGTGCCGAAACAGCGCGTTCCCGCAAACCCGGAGAAAGTGCTGAAACTGACCGGCGCGCGCGGTAACAACCTGAAAGACGTGACGTTGACGCTGCCGGTCGGCCTGTTCACCTGCATCACCGGCGTGTCCGGTTCCGGTAAATCGACTCTGATTAACGATACGCTGTTCCCGATTGCACAGCGCCAGTTGAACGGTGCGACGATCGCCGAACCGGCGCCGTACCGCGATGTGCAGGGGCTGGAGCATTTCGATAAGGTCATCGACATCGATCAGAGCCCGATTGGACGTACACCGCGTTCCAACCCGGCAACGTACACGGGCGTGTTTACGCCAGTACGTGAGCTGTTTGCTGGCGTACCGGAATCACGCTCACGCGGCTATACGCCGGGGCGTTTCAGTTTTAACGTTCGCGGCGGGCGTTGCGAAGCCTGTCAGGGCGATGGCGTAATTAAAGTCGAAATGCACTTCCTGCCAGATATTTACGTGCCGTGCGACCAGTGCAAAGGCAAGCGCTATAACCGCGAAACGCTGGAGATTAAGTACAAGGGCAAAACCATCCACGAAGTGCTGGATATGACTATCGAAGAAGCACGTGAATTCTTTGATGCCGTCCCGGCGCTGGCACGTAAGCTGCAAACCCTGATGGATGTCGGTTTGACCTACATTCGTCTCGGCCAGTCGGCGACAACGCTCTCCGGCGGTGAAGCCCAGCGTGTGAAGCTGGCGCGCGAACTGTCGAAACGCGGCACCGGCCAGACGCTCTATATTCTGGATGAACCGACTACGGGTCTGCATTTTGCCGATATCCAGCAATTGCTGGACGTGCTCCATCAGTTACGCGATCAGGGCAATACCATCGTAGTGATTGAGCACAACCTGGACGTCATCAAAACGGCGGACTGGATCGTGGATCTCGGTCCAGAAGGCGGTAGCGGCGGTGGGGAAATCCTCGTCTCCGGTACGCCGGAAACCGTGGCGGAATGTGAAGCCTCACACACGGCCCGCTTCCTGAAACCGATGCTGTAAAAGACAAAACGCCGTTCATCTTCCGCACTGAACGGCGTTTTTTACGGCTGTACCAGCAGCTTGCGTTTCTCTTCCGGCAGCGTATTCACCGCCTGTTGGTACGAAGCATCCACCAGATAATAAATTTGTGAATCCGGCAGCGAGCCGTCGAGGTAGACGGTGCTCCAGTGTGCCTTATTGAGATGTCGGCTCGGACGCACATCACTGTGCTGCTGGCGTAACAATTCCGCCAGTTCGGGGCTGGTTTTCAGAGATACCGCCGGGCGACCTTCCACCTCTTTCACCATGGCAAAGAGCACATCTTCAACTTTGATTTGTGTGGCTTTCCAGTCACTGTGCACACTCTGCTCCGCGCCGATTTTCGCCATGCAGTATTGCAGTAACTCCGAATTGGTCATCGTTAATCCCCTCGCAAGCGTAATACTCCACTGAAATGTCATCTATTCAGTGTGCAGCAAGACAGCAAAAGGTAAAAGCTGGCAGATCAATTTTGTTTAAAAAAACAGCAGACGCTCAGCCGCCGGTTAATACTCCGAATTTACGATCACCTCTTCACCATACGCACCAGCCTGCGGCAACGGTCTGTAGGTCGAGTTTGAGGCGCGCAGAATACGGATCCCACGGATGCCCGCATCACGCGCGGCGGTAATGTCGTTATCCGAGTCGCCATAGAACATGCGGATATTTTTATCCTGCAGCCACTGCGTTTTGGTGTTCTGACCCGGCTTGTCTCCGGCAAAAATCACCGGATTCATATTTGCCGCCGGAATGTGGAAGTTATCTGCCAGCGTTTTCGATACGGTCTCGGTTTTGGTCGGCGAACGACCGGTGATAAAAAAGATGCTGTCGCCACGACGGACGTGCATGTCGATCAACTGACGCGCGACCTCTTTTGGAATACTGAACTCATCCCAGCCGTTGTTCATTTTCTCCCAGAATGCCGGGTTCTTCAGATACGCCTCGCTGTCCGGGGACCAGGTTTTCTTTCCACGCCAGAAACCAGGACTGGAAAACAGCACAGTATCATCAATATCAAAACCGACGGCCATTGGCGGACGACCGGTCAGCGTGTTTTCGATCTGCGCCACGGAAACCCAGTGAACAGGAGCTTGTTCCGCGAGTTTCGCAACGTTAGTACCGGGATTTAATGGGGAAGGTGAAGAAGCCAGCGCGCTGGCAGGATGGTTCAACGTGAAAAGTAAGCAGATGGCGCTCAACGCCAGTGTGATCTTTCGCATATTTTTCCCTTTTAAGTCATTTAGTTATGATTTTATTAGTACGACTATTCGACAAACTCTCTGACCATAACCCCAGCGGCAGATGAAAGGAAGGATTTTCTGCGGTTTAACCCTGGAAAAAGAGGAGGATCACATATAGAAGGAAAAAGGCCGGTTCAACCGGCCTGAGAGGAATTACATGACCGCAGCAAAGGCCTTCGCTACACGCTGCACATTCGCCACGTTCAGACCGGCCACGCACATACGCCCGCTGGCGATCAGATAGACGCCAAACTCGTCGCGCAGGCGATCGACCTGAGCCGCGCTTAGCCCGGTGTAGCTGAACATGCCGCGCTGTTGCAGCAGATAGTCGAAATTACGGCCCGGAATGGTGGCGGTTAGCACGTTCACCAGCTCCTGACGCATGGCCAGAATACGGGTTCGCATTGCCTCCACTTCCGCCAGCCAACTGGCTTTCAGCGCGTCATCGCCGAGCACCGTCGCGACCACCTGCGCCCCAAAGTTCGGCGGGCTGGAGTAATTACGACGTACGGTCGCCTTCAGTTGCCCCAGTACGCGGCCTGCGGTGGAGGCATCTTCACAGACGACAGAAAGCCCACCGACACGCTCGCCGTACAGAGAGAAGATTTTCGAGAATGAGTTGCTGACCAGGGCAGGCAGTCCGGCGCTGGCAATCGCACGGATAGCATAAGCATCATCATCCATACCAGCGCCAAAGCCCTGATAAGCAATGTCGAGGAACGGGATCAGATCATTCGCTTTCAGGATCTCAATCACCGCATCCCATTGCGCGTGCGTTAAATCCGCACCCGTCGGGTTATGGCAGCAAGGATGCAACAGGACGATACTGCGCGCAGGCAGCGTTTTCAGGGTCGCCAGCAGATCGTTGAAACGCACGCCGTTGGTGGCATTGTCGTACCAGGGATAGGTGCTGACGGTAAATCCAGCCCCTTCAAAAATCGCGATATGGTTTTCCCACGTCGGATCGCTGACCCACACGCCGGAATCCGGGAAATAGCGCTTGAGGAAATCGGCCCCCACTTTCAGCGCGCCAGAACCGCCCAATGTCTGGATCGTCGCCACACGCTGCTGCTGGAGAACCGGATGATCAGCCCCAAACAGCAATGGCGCGATAGTATGACGATAGGTATTCAACCCTTCCATCGGCAGATACAGCGAAGCGCCGTGCGGCTGCGCGTTAAGACGCGCTTCGGCTTCCGCCACCGCTTTCAACTGCGGGATAATCCCGTCTTCGTTGTAATACAGACCGATACTCAGATTCACTTTGTCACTACGCGGATCTTCTTTGAACCGCTCCATGAGCGACAGAATCGGGTCGCCAGCGTAGGCGTCAACTTTTTGAAACACGCGATGGTTCTCCAGGTTTACAGGCAGGGGTTAAGACACAATAAACCGGATGGAGAGGAAGATCGAGCGCCTGGTGGGAATATTGCCGGATAAGGCGTTTACACCGCCATCCGGCACTCCACACGCCCGCTTAATCGATATACTTCATTGCCACCCGTGAAGTCAGGCGGGTAATCAGCTCGTAAGCACTGACTTTAGTCATCGCCGCAATGCGTTCCACCGGGAGTCCCTCTCCCCATAAAATCACCGGGTCACCGGCCAGGTCTGTCGCCTGCGGCCCGAGATCAACGCAAATCATGTCCATCGCTACGCGACCCACAATCGGTACTTCGCGACCGTTCACCAACACCGGCGTACCGGATGGCGCAGCGCGCGGATAACCATCGCCATAGCCCATCGCCACGACGCCAAGACGTGTATCACGTTCGCTGATCCATGTTCCGCCATAGCCTACCGGCTCGCCCGCTTTATGCTCGCGCACGGCAATCAGGCTGGAAGTCAGCGACATGACCGGCTGGCAGCCAAAATCGGCCCCTGTGGACTGGTTTTCCAGCGGCGACACGCCGTAGAGAATAATGCCAGGACGAACCCAGTCAAAATGCGACTGCGGCCAGAGTAAAATCCCGCCGGAGGCGGCAATCGAGCGTTGACCCGCTTTGCCTTCACAAAAGGTATTGAACACATCAAGCTGCCGTTCGGTCGCTCCACATTCCGGCTCGTCCGCACGGGCAAAATGGCTGACGATATTAACTGGTTGGCGCACGTTTTTACATTGCGTCAGGCGCTGCCAGAAGGCGTCCGCTTCTTCAGGAAGCACGCCCAGACGATGCATACCGGTGTCGAGTTTCATCCACACGGTCACCGGTTCATCCAGTTCGGCGGCTTCCAGCGCGGCCAGTTGTTCCTGGTTATGGACCGCCGTATGCAGGTGTTGTGCGGAAATGGTGGGCAGATCGGATGCCTCAAAAAAGCCTTCCAGCAGCAGGATGGGTTGCGTGATCCCCCCTGCTCGCAGACGTAAAGCTTCTTCGAGACGCGCCACACCAAAAGCGTCAGCATCGGGGAGCGTTCGCGCGGTCTCTAACAGACCGTGTCCGTAAGCGTTCGCTTTCACGACCGCAACCAGCTTGCTGGCAGGCGCCAGTTCACGCAGACGTTGCAGGTTGTGTCGCAGAGCGCGGCGGTTAATAACTACAGTTGCCGCTTGCATTGTCATTCCTTGCCTTAATAAAGAAATAATCTTCTCAATCAGTTGCGTCACAGCAAGACGGTCAACGCCGCTGCGGCACAAAAGATGACGAGGATTTACTCGTCGTCGTACTGCGGTCCCGCATAATTATCGAAGCGCGACCATTGTCCGTTAAAGGTCAGTCGCACCGTCCCGATGGGGCCGTTACGCTGCTTACCAATGATGATTTCCGCAATCCCTTTCAGGTCGCTGTTCTCGTGATAAACCTCGTCACGATAGATAAACATGATCAAGTCGGCATCCTGTTCAATGGAGCCGGATTCACGCAGGTCGGAGTTGACCGGGCGCTTATCAGCACGTTGTTCCAGCGAGCGGTTAAGCTGCGACAGCGCCACGACCGGCACATGCAGTTCTTTTGCCAGCGCTTTCAGCGAGCGGGAAATTTCAGCAATCTCCAGCGTACGGTTGTCGGACAGCGATGGCACGCGCATCAATTGCAGGTAGTCGATCATAATCAGCCCGATACCGCCATGTTCGCGAGCGATACGGCGCGCGCGGGAGCGCACTTCCGTTGGCGTCAGACCGGAGGAGTCATCAATATAGATGTTACGTTTTTCCAGCAGAATGCCCATCGTGCCGGAAATGCGCGCCCAGTCCTCATCGTCCAGTTGCCCGGTACGAATACGGGTCTGATCCACGCGGGACAGCGAGGCCAGAGAACGCATCATAATCTGTTCAGAGGGCATCTCAAGACTGAAGATAAGAACCGGTTTATCCTGCAACATCGCCGCATTTTCGACGAGGTTCATCGCAAATGTGGTTTTACCCATTGACGGACGCGCCGCGACGATTATCAGATCCGAGGGCTGCAGGCCTGCGGTCTTTTTGTTGAGATCGTCATAGCCGGTGTTAACCCCCGTCACCCCGTCGTGCGGTTGCTGGAACAGTTGTTCGATACGCGCAACGGTCGCGTCGAGCACATCGGCAATGTTTTTCGGGCCTTCGTCTTTATTGGCGCGGCTTTCCGCGATTTTAAAGACGCGGGACTCGGCGAGATCGAGGAGATCCTCACTGGTGCGCCCCTGCGGATCAAAACCCGCATCCGCAATTTCATGGGCGACGGCAATCATGTCGCGCACCACCGCACGTTCGCGAACAATATCCGCATAGGCGCTGATATTCGCGGCACTTGGCGTATTTTTGGAGAGTTCAGCCAGATACGCAAAACCGCCGACGCTGTCCAGTTGCCCTTGTCGCTCCAGCGATTCCGCGAGCGTAATCAGGTCTATCGGACTGCCGGTTTCCTGCAACCGCCCCATTTCTGTGAAGATGTGACGATGTGGACGGGTATAAAAATCTTCCGCTACCACGCGCTCGGCGACATCGTCCCAGCGCTCGTTATCCAGCATTAAACCGCCCAACACCGACTGTTCCGCTTCAATCGAGTGCGGCGGTACTTTCAGTCCGGCAACCTGTGGGTCGCGATCACGGACATCAGTCTGTTGTTTGTTGAAGGGTTTATTTCCTGCCATAGTGAATGGAGTTACCGAGATAAAAGTGAGTTGACGCTAATCTTCCGATGATACTGGAGAAATCATGGCAACACGAATTGAATTTCACAAGCATGGTGGCCCTGACGTGCTTCAGGCCGTGGACTTTACCCCTGCCGATCCCGCAGCAAACGAAATCCAGGTCGAAAACAAAGCGATCGGCATTAACTTTATTGATACCTATATTCGCAGTGGGCTCTATCCGCCCCCCGCGCTGCCCAGCGGTTTAGGGACCGAAGCTGCTGGCATCGTCAGCAAAGTCGGCAACGGCGTCCGTCATATTAAAGCAGGCGATCGCGTGGTGTATGCGCAGTCCGCACTCGGCGCCTACAGTTCGGTCCACAACGTACCGGCCGATAAAGCCGCTATCCTGCCTGACGCCATCTCTTACGAGCAGGCTGCCGCCTCTTTCCTGAAGGGACTAACCGTTTTTTATCTGCTGCGCAAAACTTACGAAATCAAGCCCGACGAACCGTTCCTGTTCCATGCGGCCGCTGGCGGCGTAGGGCTGATTGCCTGTCAGTGGGCGAAAGCGCTGGGCGCGAAACTGATTGGCACCGTTGGCAGTGCGCAAAAGGCACAGCGAGCGCTGGATGCCGGCGCATGGCAGGTGATTAACTATCGCGAAGAGAACATTGTCGAACGGGTTAAAGAGATAACCGGCGGCAAAAAAGTCCGCGTGGTGTATGACTCGGTCGGTAAGGATACCTGGGAAGCCTCACTGGACTGTCTGCAGCGTCGGGGGCTGATGGTCAGTTTTGGCAACGCGTCAGGCCCGGTGACCGGCGTGAACCTGGGGATTCTGAATCAGAAAGGTTCGCTATACGCCACGCGCCCTTCTCTTCAGGGCTACATCACCAACGCGGAAGAGTTGACCGAAGCCAGTAACGAACTGTTTTCGCTGATCGCCAGCGGCGTGATCAAAGTGGATGTGCCAGACCGTCAGAAATATCCACTGAAAGAGGCACGGCGCGCGCATGAAGTGCTGGAGAGTCGGGCAACGCAGGGTTCGAGTTTGCTGATCCCTTGATTCCCTTGCTCCTGAAAGAAATTGGGCTTCCCATTGGGAAGCCCTTTCTTTTTTAGTTCGGCTGTATGTAGGGTACAGCTCGATGAATCCGTTAGTCGCGCAATACTGACAGATTTGGTAGTCAATTCCTATTTGGTTCTGACGCCAAAGTTACAGGTTGTGACGCATCCCTCACATCTTTAGTAACGCCAACGGTTATTGCGCTGATATTGTGGGATTTTTGGCGACTTAATCGCTTTAATCACCCACACCACCGCAACAGCCAACAGCAGCCACGGCAAGAGTTTGATCATCAGTGCAAACATGCCGCCAAGGAACATCACGAAGGCGGCAACAACCAGCGCGGCCAGAATGCCCAATAGCGAGACGCCGGTGACCATCAGCATGATAAAGAAGCCAATCACAAAAAGTAGTTCCAGCATGATGCTCTCCCATAATGAATTCCTGCCCAAACCATTACAAAAATCATGCCAAACTTAATTTCTTGATTTTTCAACAAAACGCCCCGCAAAACTTTGCAGGGCGTGGTGAAATTGACTACTTTTTAGTGAAAATCTAACGCTTATCGGCCACCAGCTTCAGCGCATGCTCCAGCACATTAACATCGGCACCGGCTTTATGGGCGTTTTCGCTCAGGTAGCGACGCCACTGGCGCGCCCCCGGGATCCCCTGAAACAGCCCCAGCATGTGGCGCGTAATATGACCAAGATACGTGCCCTTGCTCAGTTCACGTTCGATATAAGGATACATGGCCCGCACCACCGTAACCGGATCGGCATCAGCAGTTGAGGAGCCAAATATTTCGCGATCGACAGCGGCCAGAATGCCAGGGTTCTGATAGGCTTCGCGCCCGACCATCACGCCGTCCATATGTTCAAGATGCGCCTTCGCCTGTTCCAGCGACGTAATGCCGCCATTAATGGACATCGTCAGCTGCGGGAAATCGCGTTTCAGTTGATATACACGCGGATAATCCAGCGGCGGGATTTCACGGTTTTCCTTCGGACTTAACCCGGAGAGCCAGGCCTTACGGGCGTGGATGATGAACATCTCGCACTCACCGCGGCCAGACACCGTATTGATAAAATCGCAAAGAAATTCATAGCTATCCTGATCGTCAATACCAATGCGGGTTTTGACGGTCACCGGAATCGACACCACGTCACGCATCGCCTTCACGCAGTCTGCCACCAATTGTGCATTGCCCATCAGACAGGCGCCAAACATGCCATTTTGTACACGATCGGACGGACAGCCGACGTTGAGGTTGATCTCGTCGTAGCCGCGCGCTTCAGCCAGCTTCGCGCAGTGCGCCAACGCTGCCGGATCGCTGCCGCCTAGCTGCAGAGCGACCGGATGCTCTTCTTCGCTGTATGCCAGATAATCTCCTTTGCCATGAATAATCGCCCCCGTCGTCACCATCTCGGTATAGAGCAGCGTCTGGCGAGACAATAAGCGCAGGAAGTAGCGGCAGTGTCTGTCCGTCCAGTCGAGCATAGGCGCGATGGAAAAACGGTGAGCGGGAAAGGCAGATTGTGATTCTGGTGACATGGTGGTTTTTTGAGCATCCTGTAAATTGGGGGCGCTACTATAGCACAGGCAAAACCGGAGACGTAATGTCTCCGGTTATCCCCATCAGAACGTCACGCTGACCTGCGCGCCTGCGCCCCAGGTTTCGTCCTCGCCATACAGTCCCATCAAGTCAAGATGTACGCGGTTGAACGGGGCAAACCCGACGCCGCCGGTAAAGACGTTGCTGTCGTTATCTTTCACGTCAGCACGATAACCGGCACGCACGGCCAGCCAGTCGAGCGGCCGGACTTCAGCACCAACGCCGACATACTGTGAGTTTTCCTCGCTTTTGAAACCTTTGGTTTCGGTCAAATCACCGTCTGCACTCAGCGTCAGCAGCTCGTTTTGCCACGCCACACCGGCGGTGACCAGCGGGCGAATCTGGTACGTGTCTTTGTAGTTTCGCGTTTCACCCGTCATGCCGTGGGTAATAGTGATCGATTTGGTATCCAGATCGCGTGAAATGAGGTTCTGCCCGCTGATCCCCACCGTCCAGTGTTCACCAAAGTCCGCCGCAATCCCGGCGTCGACGTTAAAACCAGTGTCATCATTACGATAACGACTACTGTTCCAGTCGCTGCTGTCGTAGTTATAGATAGAGGTGGTGTAATTGTAGAGCCAGGTTTTTTGCAATTTTGGCGTAACGCCAATCGACACCGGCACATCGCCGAACGTAAACTGTCGGGCAACGGCGATACCATAATCTGAAACAATTGCCGCGCGTCCCGATGCCGTCGAGTTGAGGTGTTTGGTTATCTCATCTGAGCCTTCAATCGCCGCCTTCCCGGCTTCAACGAGCGCATAGGTATCGCTGCCCTCAATCCGGCGCAGATAGTCAATATCACCCTGATCAATGGATGAACTGACCCGTCCATGCGCATAGCCCTTCGCCACGAAAGCCAGGGAAAGCGTCTCATTGGGAATGCTCACCGCCAGTCCCGCCCCTGCACTGGCGCGTGCCGTTTTCCCTTTCAGGTATTCGAGTTCATCGGCAAGATCGCGTGCCGCGCCCTGAAACTGATTCAACACGCCGCGCGGGTTGAGCAAAACTTCCTGCGGCGTCAGATTATCAACCACCTCATCGTAGTAATCGATTTTGTCGCTGATCTCATCAATTTCATCCTGAAGATTATCTTTGTCGGTGATTTGTGCACCGACCGCCGGAAGAATCACGGTAACGCTGTCTTCAGGCTTCGCTTTCGCCAGCAACGCCGGGTTAATGAGAACCCCGCTACCATAATTTGCCGACGCCACGCCCGTTCCGCCCATCGCGTCGTTACGCGCTTCCGCCCAGGTATTCGCCGCGTTCGCCTGTTGGGAAACCAGGAACGAGACCGCAATTGCCACCACCGAAAAATTAAAATTTTTATTCACAGTAAACCTATTTTATTTGCAGGTGAAATAATGCCTCAGCCAGTATCAACGCGGCTGAGTAGGACTATTGCTGTGATAAAATGGGTGAAGATGACGCTATTCGCTCCATGCAGAACTTGCTGGAACGTTTTTATTATGTGACAGACATCAATATGTATAGAAGAGAATGCGAAACAGGGAAAGATTAGCAGGCGATTTATCGTGCCGGCCTGGATCTCGGCGTTTCTCCCATAACATGATAAAGTGAGGGTTTTCTTACTTCACGCGATCCGAGGTGCCCAATGGAAAAGACCACAACGCAAGAGTTGCTGGCGCAAGCTGAAAAACTGTGCGCGCAACGCAATGTGCGCCTGACCCCACAGCGCCTTGAGGTGTTGCGTCTGATGAGCCTTCAGGAAGGCGCAATTAGCGCTTACGATCTGCTCGACCTGCTGCGTGAATCAGAACCGCAGGCCAAGCCGCCAACGGTCTATCGCGCACTTGATTTCCTGCTTGAACAAGGGTTTGTGCATAAGGTTGAATCCACCAACAGCTACGTGCTGTGTTACCTGTTCGATCAGCCAACTCATACTTCCGCGATGTTTATCTGCGACCGCTGTGGTGCGGTGAAAGAAGAGTGTGCGGAGGGCGTGGAAGACATTATGCATATGCTGGCGGCGAAGATGGGGTTTGCCCTGCGCCACAATGTGATTGAAGCACACGGATTATGCTCAGCCTGCGTGGAAGTGGAAGCCTGCCGTCACCCTGGCGAGTGTCAGCACGATCATTCGATTCAGGTTAAAAAGAAACCCCGTTAAGGAAATGGGCGGCATGCTATGCCGCCCGAAGCAAACAGAGGGGCTTACATCCATGTACTCACGGGTATGAGGGTAGCTTACCAGCGATAGTCGTTGCGTTTTTCCCAGCTAACGACCTCTTTCTCCGCCTGGTCTTTCTCGTAACCATAACGTTCCTGAATCTTACCGACCAGTTGATCACGCTTACCTTCAATGACTGTCATATCGTCATCGGTCAGTTTGCCCCACTGCTCTTTCACTTTACCTTTAAATTGTTTCCAGTTACCGCCGGCTTCGTCTTTATTCATCATAAAGTCCTCTTTATTAGGCTGTGAATAGTGAGAGTAAACCGCCCAACTGCGTTCGTTTTCTGCTGGACGTGAGATTAAGTGTAGTCAGAGATTCTGGGTTCAATTCACTATTCAGAATCTTTAACCATCACGAAGCCGAAAACCAGGTCCCATTCCGCCAGTGGCGCCGCCAGATCCAGGCTAATGACAGTCCGCGCAGCGCCAGGAAAACCGCCAGCGCCAGCCACAAACCGTGATTCCCCAATACGGGGAGCGCCAGCAGGGTCAGCGCAAACCCGGCAGCCGCGACCGCCATACTGTTACGCATTTCAGCCGCCCGCGTTGCACCGATAAACATACCATCAAGCAGATAGCACCAGACGCCGACCAACGGCAAAATCACTTGCCAGAGCAAATAGCGATCGGCCAGTTGCTGGATTTGCGGGAGTGATGTCAGCAGCGCGACGATCTGTTCGCCCGCGAGCAGATAAACCACTGAGAACAGCAGTGCGACAATACCTGACTGACGGCACGCCGCGCGCCAGACCTCCAGCAACTGACTGCCATCGCGGGCGCCATAGGCCTGACCGGAATGCGCCTCCACGGCGTAGGCAAAGCCATCCAGCGCATAGGCCGTAAACGTCAGCAACGTCATCAACACGGCGTTAACGGCGATGATATCGCTACCCAGTCTGGCCCCCAGCACGGTAATGGCACCAAAACAGAGTTGCAGCAGCAGCGAACGCAGCATGATGTCGCGATTGAGCGCCAGAAGGCGACGAAAGTTGCCGCGCCAGGCCTGCCTGAGCATGACGAGAGAGACGCCCCGCAAGTGCAAGACCTTACGCACCATCAACAAACCGATCAGCAACGTCGCATATTCCGCAATCACCGTCGCCAGTGCGGCCCCCTGCACGTTCATATGCAGCCCCATTACCAGCCAGAGGTCGAGCACAATGTTCAGGATATTGCCGACAATCAGCAGGATCACCGGCGCACGCGCGTATTGCACGCCCAGTAACCAACCGAGCAGAACCAGATTCGCCAGTGACGCCGGCGCGCTCAGCCAGCGAATGGCCAGGAATAGCCTCGCCTGTTCCAGCACCGCTTCGCTGCCGCCGACAATGTGTAGCGCCAGGTCGATAATCGGCGTGCGGAAGATAGCAATAAATGTCCCTGCGCCCAAAGCCAGGATCAGCGGTTGCACCAGAGCCCTCGCCAGCGCCTGAGGATTCTTCGCGCCGAATGCCTGCGCCGTCAGCCCGGTAGTGCTCATCCGTAAGAAGAGCAGTAGCATAAACAGAAAGCTGGTTGCGGTTGCGCCTACTGCCACACCGCCGAGATAGACGGGGCTGTCCAGGTGACCAATGACCGCCGTATCCACCAGTCCCAGCAGCGGAACGGTGATATTGGAGAAAATCATCGGTAAGGCGAGGCGCCAGAGTGCTTTGTCAGCAGAAGCAAAAAAAGGCATGGAGACGAGCCTGAGAAGAGGTCATAACGAGAGTGGTGAGAGTGCCGGATAACGACGTAAACGCCTTATCCGGCCTAAAGAAGTACTACAGCCATTCACCATTACGGATGACGCCAACGGCCAGTCCTTCGATGGTAAAATTCTGTTCGCGAAGGTCAACCAGGATTGGTTTAAATTCGCTGTTTTCGGGCAGCAGTTCAACTTTATTGCCCTGTTTTTTCAGGCGCTTGACCGTCACTTCATCGTCGATACGCGCTACAACCACCTGACCGTTACGCACGTCCTGGGTTTTGTGTACCGCCAGCAGATCGCCATCCATAATGCCGATGTCTTTCATCGACATTCCGCTGACGCGCAGCAGGAAATCGGCGTTCGGCTTAAACAAAGATGGATCCACCTGATAATGGCCTTCAATGTGCTGCTGCGCCAGCAGCGGCTCGCCCGCCGCAACGCGACCGATGAGCGGTAACCCTTCCTCTTCTTCCTGCAGCAGTCGAATGCCGCGAGAAGCACCGGAGACGATTTCAATCGCCCCTTTACGTGCCAGCGCCTTCAGGTGTTCTTCAGCCGCGTTTGGGGAACGGAACCCCAAACGCTGTGCGATCTCCGCACGCGTCGGTGGCATACCTGTCTGGCTGATGTGATCCCGAATGAGATCAAACACCTCTTGTTGCCTGGCCGTTAACGCTTTCATTCCGCCCCCTGGGTGTATATACAGTTATGCTGTGAGTATATACAGCTAAAGGTGATTTTGGAACCACAAACTACACATTCGACAGCAGATTTAGCCGGTTATGGAATCAGGGTCGAAAAACGTTAGCGAAAATGTGGCCACAACAGGAGTCCCCAGGTGATCAGCGCCACAATGATAGAAAGCAGCACCGCCGCCGACCCCATATCTTTTGCGCGACCAGAAAGTTCGTGATAATCAGAGCCGATACGGTCCACTACCGCCTCAATGGCGCTGTTCAGGATTTCAACAATCATGACCAGCATGACAGAGCCTATCAGCAGAACGCGCGTAATGGCATCCACGTCCAGCCAGCAGGCGATAGCCACGGCCAGCAGCGCCGCCACGCTTTCCTGACGGAACGCGGCCTCGTTAATCCACGCGGCGCGAAAACCTTTCCAGGAATAGCCTGCAGCTTTGATAATTCGGGTGAATCCAGTGGTATTATTAGCCATTAAAAGAACCTTTTTGCATTATTGGCGTCAATGACATTGTCTTGTTAACTCATGTAATTCGAGTTAGGGCAACGCGGCGCGAAGTATGACGGGATAGACCAGAAATTCACATGACTTTCTGATATCCTTGCAACGCAATTGCATTATTAACCAGAGGCTTTACATCGTTTATGTCCGGCTGGCCACGAATTTACTACAAAATCCTGAATTTACCATTAAGTGTACTGGTAAAAAGCAAGTCTATTCCGGCAGATCCTGCCCCGGAATTGGGACTCGACACCTCTCGCCCAATTATGTACGTTTTGCCGTACAACTCCAAAGCGGACTTGCTGACGCTGCGCGCGCAATGTCTGGCGCACGATCTCCCCGACCCGTTAGAACCGCTGGAGATCGATGGCACACAGTTGCCACGCTATGTGTTCATTCACGGCGGACCGCGTGTCTTCACCTATTACACGCCGAAAGAAGAGTCCATCAAGCTGTTCCATAACTATCTCGACCTGCATCGCAGCAATCCGGATCTGGATGTGCAAATGGTGCCGGTGTCGGTGATGTTTGGACGTTCTCCGGGTCGTGAAAAGGGCGAGGTTAACCCGCCGCTGCGCATGCTTAATGGCATTCAGAAATTCTTTGCCGTCTCCTGGCTTGGCCGCGACAGCTTTGTCCGCTTCTCGCCTTCCGTCTCTCTGCGCCGAATGGCCGATGAGCACGGCACGGATAAAACCATTGCGCAGAAACTGGCTCGCGTGGCGCGTATGCACTTCGCCCGTCAGCGCCTGGCCGCGGTGGGGCCGCGTCTACCTGCGCGTCAGGATCTCTTCAACAAGCTGCTGGCCTCCAAAGCGATTGCCCGCGCGGTGGAAGACGAAGCGCGCAGCAAGAAAATCTCCCATGAAAAGGCGCAGCAAAACGCCATTGCGCTGATGGAAGAGATCGCCGCCAACTTCTCTTACGAGATGATTCGCCTGACCGACCGTATTCTGGGCTTCACCTGGAACCGGCTGTATCAGGGGATTAACGTTCACAACGCAGAACGCGTTCGCCAACTGGCGCACGACGGGCACGAAATTGTTTATGTTCCCTGCCACCGCAGCCACATGGACTACCTGCTGCTCTCCTACGTGCTCTATCACCAGGGGCTGGTGCCGCCGCACATCGCTGCAGGTATCAACCTGAACTTCTGGCCGGCAGGCCCGATCTTCCGCCGCCTGGGCGCGTTCTTTATTCGTCGTACCTTTAAGGGCAATAAGCTCTATTCCACGGTTTTCCGTGAGTATCTGGGCGAACTGTTCAGCCGCGGCTACTCGGTTGAATACTTTGTCGAAGGTGGTCGTTCCCGTACCGGCCGTTTGCTGGACCCAAAAACTGGCACGCTGTCGATGACCATCCAGGCGATGCTGCGCGGCGGCACCCGTCCGATCACCCTGGTGCCGATTTACATCGGTTACGAGCACGTGATGGAAGTGGGAACCTATGCCAAAGAGCTGCGCGGCGCGACCAAAGAGAAAGAGAGCCTGCCGCAGATGCTGCGTGGCCTGAGCAAGCTGCGTAATCTCGGTCAGGGCTACGTCAACTTTGGCGAGCCAATGCCATTGATGACCTACCTGAATCACCACGTGCCGGAGTGGCGCGAGTCTATCGATCCGATCGAAGCCGTGCGTCCAGCCTGGCTGACGCCGACGGTAAACGGGATTGCGGCGGAGCTGATGGTGCGTATTAACAATGCGGGTGCGGCGAACGCCATGAACCTATGCTGCACCGCGCTGTTAGCGTCTCGCCAGCGTTCGCTGACCCGCGAACAATTGACCGAGCAGCTCAACTGTTACCTGGATCTGATGCGCAACGTGCCGTATTCCTCTGATTCGACCGTGCCGTCTGTCAACGCCAGCGATCTTATCGATCACGCGTTGCAGATGAACAAATTCGAAGTCGAGAAGGATACCATTGGCGATATCATCATTCTGCCGCGCGAGCAGGCGGTGCTGATGACCTACTATCGCAATAACATCGCGCATATGCTGGTGCTACCGTCACTGATGGCGGCGATCGTCACCCAGCATCGTCATATTTCCCGCGAAGCGTTGCTGCAACACGTTGACGTGCTCTACCCGATGCTGAAAGCCGAGCTGTTCCTGCGCTGGGAGCGCGATGAGCTGGCAGACGTGATTGATGCGCTGACGGCTGAAATGCAGCGTCAGGGGCTGATTACCGTTCAGGATGATGAACTGCATATCAATCCGGCTCATTCCCGTACGCTGCAACTGCTGGCCGCGGGTGCGCGCGAAACGCTGCAGCGTTATGCCATCACCTTCTGGCTGCTGAGCGCTAACCCGTCGATCAACCGCGGGACGCTGGAGAAAGAAAGCCGCACCGTGGCGCAGCGTCTGTCCGTGCTGCACGGTATTAACGCGCCGGAATTCTTCGACAAGGCGGTGTTCAGCTCACTGGTGCTGACTCTGCGTGACGAGGGTTACATCAGCGATACCGGCGATGCGGAGCCGGGCGAAACGATGAAGGTGTATCAGATGTTGGCGGAACTCATCACGTCGGATGTACGCCTCACCATCGAGAGCGCGACGCAGAGCGAGTAAAGAAAAAGCCGGTCAAGATGACCGGCTTTTTTATGTTAGATTGCCGGATGGCGGCGTTCCGCCTGATCCGGCCTACATCGGCTTACGGTTTGGTAGGCCCGATAAGCGCAGCGCCACCGGGCAAGATGCTTTATAAGTGCCAGTAGCTCATTGCCAGACCGATAAACAACACCAGCCCGACGTAGTTATTGTTCATGAATGCTTTAAAGCAGGCCTCGCGTTCGCGGCTGGCAATCAGTTTCTGTTGATAAACAAACAGCGCGCCCGCGACCAGCACAGACCAGTAATAACCCAGCCCCAGACCGTTCAGCCAGCCAATCAGCGCCATCAGCGCCAGCACCGCCACCTGCAAGATACCGATAATCAGCTTGTCATGTTCGCCAAACAGAATGGCCGTCGATTTAATGCCGATTTTCAGATCGTCATCGCGATCAACCATCGCGTACTGCGTGTCGTAGGCCACCGCCCACAAGATATTGGCCAGGAACATCAGCCAGCAACTCAAGGGTACCGACTCACTCACCGCCGCGAAGGCCATCGGGATCGACCAGCCAAACGCCGCCCCCAGCACTACCTGCGGCAGGTGGGTGTAGCGCTTCATAAACGGATAGACCCACGCCAGCGCCAGTGCTGCAACCGACAGCAATATGGTCATGGTGTTGAGCGTTAATACCAACAGAAAAGCGAGCAGTACCAGCACCACAAACAGCGTCCGGGCCTCTTTCTCCGTCACTGCGCCGCTAGGTAATGGGCGGTTCGCCGTGCGTTTTACGTGTCCGTCAAATTTTCGATCGGCATAGTCATTAACCACGCATCCGGCGGCACGCATCAGCCAGACCCCGGCGACAAACACCGTCAGGATCCACCCTTGAGGGACGCCAGGGGTCGCTACCCACAGAGCCCACAGCGTCGGCCAGAGCAGCAGTAAGGCGCCGATGGGCTTATCCGTACGCATCAAGCGGTGAAACGCCAGCAGCTTATTTTGCGTCAGACTCCACTCCATTTTATTTTCCTCTTAGTACAACGGCGATGCAGGTAAAAACAGTTCGGTCAGCATTAGCGGCTTACCGCTCAGTCGCAGGCGGGAACGACGTCCCCACAGCCCGGCATCACAACCAATCTCAATAAAATCTCGGGTCAACGTCGATGATGTAAACAGATAACGCCCCAGCGGGGTTTTGCCTAAGTGTTGTAAGGCCAGTTCGGGGCCGGACAGCGTGGATTCAGGCACCACGGTGCGTCCAGCCAGCCAGGGTTCATCATCGGCACAGAGCAGGATTTCACGCAGCCAGTAGCGGGATTCTTTTGGCAGTCGCGTCAGCTCTTCCACCACCTCATTTTGACCGACAAATCCCTCCCTGATCAGGGTCACCGTGACCCGTTTTCCCTGTTGTTCAAAACGTTTTGTCATGGAATCTTCCAGTAGCAGCCAGTCGAGCTGTTCTGGATCCAGGGCGGGAATCTCTTCAAAATAGCGCAGCGCACGCAGTTGCGTTAACGCGGGGTGTGACATGCCTGACTCTCCGTTTCATAACTGAAAGGCATTGTATCGCAGAAAAGCGCTTACGGAAGATGGAAACATAATTAAGTGATCTGTTACGCAACAGAAACGTAACAAGTCGCAGGAAATGCTAAAAAAAAGGTGCGCCAGTTGACGCACCAGTTGTTGCAAATCAGCAATGTGGGGAGAAATTACCCCTTGCCTTTTACACTGCTGATAAAGGTGGAACGGGCAGATGTTGATCCCAGACGTTCAGCTTCATCAAGCAGTTTCAGCGCTTTATCAACGTCACCTTTCGCGACGGCGTCTTTAATCGCTTTGTTAAAGTAGCTTTCGGTGTCGTTCAACATCGGCTCGCTTTTCTTCGCGGGCGCAGGTGCAACCACCGGCGCGGCAGCAGGTGCAGCGTAGGTCGGTGCAGGTGCGGCGGTATTGCCTACCGTCACCGGACCCGGGCCGGAAGAACCAAACAATGGCCCCACCAGCACGCTGGAACTGCTGCTGGTTTTCACTTTCAGCTTCAGCAGACCGTCGGTAGTATGACGGGCAATCGGATCCGGAATATCCGGCACCGAGTTACCCACGCCTTTGGCGTAGGCTTTCGCTGGATCGAGCAGTTTGGTGGTCTGCTGAAGATCTTTCTCGGTCGTAAAGACCAGAACATAAAGCTTCTGCTGGCCCAGCGCTGGCGTCAGGCGCATCACCCCTTCCAGACGATCCGCGCTCATCACGCCCGGTTCCTGGTAGGTGAAATAGCTGCTGGGGAAGAACGCAGAAGGCGTCATGTTCTGATCGAGAATCAGGACGTTGGGCGCGAAGACACTGGTTTGTTTGTTCACTTCGCTGGTGAGCGTTATGTTTAGCTCCCCGATGTTCGCCGGTACGCTGTAAGCGGCAACCGGACCGGAGATGCCCGCGACATCAAGACGCTGACCGCCGGTCGAAAGCTGTGTGGTTTGCGTGTTGGACTGGTCAACCGGCGTCCAGGTTAACTGCTGGAGTGCCGCCGTCGGAATCGTCGGTGCGGCGCTGGTATTCTGTGGAACGTAATTCACGTCAGCCAGGCTGATGCCCGGCGCACTGGCAACTAACCCTGCGGATAAACAAAGGGCGACGAGACTTTTCTTCATTTTCATTGTTATCACCTCAGAAAGCGTGGGTTCAGCGGTGGCCAGGCAATAGCGCGCTAAACCGCGAGAAACAGAGGGGCTTACGCCCCTCGCTACGTCAGGTTAGTGCCGGATTACCACCAGATTTCCATCTGAGCACCGAAGGACCACTCATCGTTGTCGCCACGGCTGTAGGTGCGCGCGCTGGTATCGCTGTAGGCAATGCCGTTGTCGTAACCCCATTTCTCATCCCACTTCGCGTAGGTCGCGAAGACACGGATAGCCGGGCGGGACCAGATGCTGTCGCCAGCCTGCCACTGTTGCGCCAGGGTAATTTTGTACTGGTTGTTGGTGTCGTCGGTACGCTGAGACTTCACGTTGTCGTAGCCGATTTCCATCAGGGTGCTCATGATCGGTGTCCATTTGAACATCGGACGCACACCGACGGTGTACCAGGTTGAACCGTTGTTATCGTCACGGTCGATATCCTGATACATACCGACGTACATCAGGTCCCAACGGTCGCCCAGAGAGATTGCACCGTGGTCGAGGATACGCACCAGACTACCGTTGTTGTTGATTTCGTTGTTAACGACGCCAATTTCCGTATCAGGGTTGTAGTTGTTACCCGTGAAGGAGCCCTGCGGGATCCCTTTACCCTGAGTCGTCATTGCGTCGGTAGCGTACTGAACGACAAACTTGTTGTAGCCTTTCAGCATGCTTTGCGTGTGTTCAGCGGTGAACATCCAGCCGTCTTTAGTGGCACCGTCGGCATAGCTGTAGCCGTCAGTTTTGTTCGCACGACCGTAGTCAACACCCAGTTCCAGCACGCCGTCCGGGTTCGTTTCCAGACCGGCTAAACGCACGTCGAAAACGTCGTTCGCCGTGTCTTTGTAACGGTCATAGATATCATTGCTGCTGAAGATGTAAGAGCCGCCGGCTTCCTGAGAACGGGTGGCGGCCAGAGACAGTTTACCGAAGCCCAGATCGATATTTTCGATACCGGCGCCAGGACCTGAAATATCCCAGTAGTAGAAGTCGATCATGTGAACGTCATGACGCTGATAGAAGCGCTTACCTGCCCAGATGGTGGAGCCAGGCAGCCAGTCGATCAGGTTTTTACCCTGTACGTTCGCTTCACGGAATGCCGGGTCGGTGGCTTCCCAGTCATTCTGCTGTGCCACGGAGTAGGCAACGTTGGTGTCAAAATAGAAGCTCTTATCGCCCTCTTTCCAGACTTCCTGGCCCAGTTTAAGTTCCGCGTACGTTTCACATTCGTTGCCAAGACGGTATTTACTTTGAGCACCGGTTGCCTGGAAACATTGTTGTTCGCCGCCACTACCCGTCCAGCCGATACCGGAACGAGCATAACCATGGAAATCCACTGCCATTGCCTGAACAGACATAATGCCTGCTGCGACGGCAACCGCCAGGGGGAGTTTGCGCAGAGTAATCATCATTCTATCTCCTGAGATCATTGCTTTTCTTTGCACGCTTCACCGTAGGGTTTTGCGCTTTTTTTTAATGGGACACCTTAAACGCCTGGCTCTTTATGCAGCCGACGACATGCGGTGCCATCTTCACGGAACAGATGACAACGCTCTGGCGGCAGGCCAATAGCGAATGTGGCGCCCTCTTCTACCAACACCACGTCGTTCTGGCGGTACACCAGGTTTTGACGAATGGCGGGGATCTGAATATGAATCTGTGTTTCGTGACCAAGCTGTTCGACGACCTGAACCTCGCCTTCCAGCGTGACATCGGCGATATCACTGGGCAGCAGATGTTCCGGACGAATACCTAGCGACATATTTACGCCGACCTGCACATCACGGCTGTCGACCGGTAGCCAGACGTGCTGACGGTTCGGCAGTTCCACTTGCACCTGGTCGATGGCGGTTGCGGTGACTTTCACCGGCAGGAAGTTCATCTTCGGTGAACCAATAAAACCCGCGACGAAGCGGTCTGCCGGGTAGTGATACAGTTCCAGCGGCTTGCCAATCTGCGCGACGCGACCGGCATCCAGCACCACGATTTTGTCGGCCAGCGTCATCGCTTCGACCTGATCGTGGGTGACGTAGATCATCGTGCGACCCAGGCGTTTATGCAGACGGGAGATTTCGATACGCATCTGCACGCGCAGCGCGGCATCAAGGTTGGAGAGGGGTTCATCGAGCAGGAACACACGCGGTTCCGCCACCAGCGTACGGCCAATCGCCACGCGCTGGCGCTGTCCCCCTGAAAGGGCTTTCGGTTTACGCTCCAGCAGATGCGCCAGTTGCAGCACTTCGGCAACCTGGTTAACACGCTGATTCATTACCTCTTTTTTCGCGCCCGCCAGTTTCAGGCCAAACGACATATTTTCGGCAACGGATAAATGGGGGTAGAGCGCGTAGGACTGGAAGACCATCCCGACGCCACGTTCCGCAGGGGGGATATCGTTCATGCGGGTTTCCCCAATATAGAGATCTCCGCTGGTAATCGTTTCAAGTCCGGCAATCATACGGAGCAGGGTCGATTTGCCGCAGCCTGACGGTCCAACAAACACCACGAATTCCCCTTCGTGAATGTCGAGATTGATATCTTTCGATACCACCACATCACCCCAGGCTTTCGTTACATTTCGCAGCTGTACGCTCGCCATGCCTTCTCCCTTCGTTACAACCTGTCATTGACAGCAACATTCATGATGGCCCGACTATGCGGGATTCACTGCGAGCGTGAATCCTCCACCCCCCAGCTTTTTTATGGGGGAGGAGTCGGGAGGATGAGGGAAGGAAGTCTGAGACCCTGGCCGGGGGACATCGCGTAATTTCGTGATGTCCCCCGCAAAAATGAGTCTGTTTTTATGTGCGCCAGTACGCATTACTCATATTTCTGCAACACAGATCACATAAAGAGCGGGTGGGGCGTAGGGGTAAGGAGGATGGAAAGAGGATGTCAAATAAGGAGACTGAGTCACGTTGAACCACTGAAGTCTTACCACGAGCACATCACCAAAAGGATGGCAGATATGAAGATCAAGACTGGCGCACGCGTTTTCGCATTGTCCGCCCTCGCAGCAATGATGATTTCCGCACCGGCTCTGGCCAAAATTGAAGAAGGTAAACTGGTTATCTGGATTAACGGCGACAAAGGCTATAACGGCCTGGCCGAAGTGGGTAAAAAATTCGAGAAAGACACCGGTATCAAAGTGACCATCGAGCACCCGGACAAGCTGGAAGAGAAATTCCCGCAGGTCGCGGCAACCGGTGACGGTCCGGACATCATTTTCTGGGCGCACGATCGTTTTGGCGGTTACGCACAGTCTGGCCTGCTGGCTGAAATCACGCCGGATAAAGCGTTCCAGGACAAACTCTATCCGTTCACCTGGGATGCCGTGCGTTACAACGGCAAACTGATCGCCTATCCGATCGCGGTTGAAGCGCTGTCGCTGATTTACAACAAAGACCTGGTGGCAAACCCGCCGAAGACCTGGGAAGAAATTCCGGCACTGGATAAAGAGCTGAAGGCGAAAGGTAAGAGCGCGCTGATGTTCAACCTGCAAGAGCCGTACTTCACCTGGCCGCTGATTGCTGCCGACGGCGGTTACGCATTCAAGTTTGAAAACGGCACGTACGACGTGAAAGACGTGGGCGTCGACAGCGCAGGCGCGAAAGCGGGTCTGGGCTTCCTGGTTGACCTCATCAAGAACAAACACATGAACGCCGACACCGACTACTCCATCGCCGAAGCGGCCTTTAACAAAGGCGATACGGCGATGACCATCAACGGTCCGTGGGCATGGACGAACATCGATAAGAGCAAAGTGAACTACGGCGTCACCCTGCTGCCAACCTTCAAAGGCAAACCGTCTAAACCGTTCGTCGGCGTGCTGAGTGCCGGTATTAACGCCGCCAGCCCGAATAAAGAACTGGCAAAAGAGTTCCTGGAAAACTACCTGCTGACCGATCAAGGTCTGGAAGAAGTGAACAAGGACAAACCGCTGGGCGCCGTGGCGCTGAAATCCTATCAGGATCAGTTAGCGAAAGATCCACGTATCGCCGCCACCATGGATAACGCCCAGAAAGGCGAAATCATGCCGAACATCCCGCAGATGTCTGCGTTCTGGTACGCGGTTCGTACGGCGGTCATCAACGCCGCCAGCGGTCGTCAGACCGTTGACGCAGCACTGAAAGACGCGCAGGGCCGTATCACCAAGTAATGCTGTCGATGTGCCTGATGGCGCTGCGCTTATCAGGCCTACAAACGTCTGTAGGCCGGATAAGGCATTTATGTCGCCATCCGGCACATTCACGACAAGATTTCACTGTTGTAGAGGAAGATCCCCATGGATGTCATTAAAAAGAAACATTGGTGGCAAAGCGACACGCTGAAATGGTCAGTGATAGGTCTGCTGGGCCTGCTGGTGGGTTACCTTGTTGTTTTAATGTATGCACAGGGGGAGTACCTGTTCGCCATCATGACGCTGATTTTAAGCTCTGCTGGCCTGTACATTTTTGCCAACCGTAAGACCTACGCCTGGCGCTACGTTTACCCAGGCATGGCTGGTATGGGGCTGTTTGTCCTGTTTCCGCTGATTTGCACCATCGCCATTGCCTTTACCAACTACAGCAGCACCAACCAGCTCACTTTCGAACGCGCCCAAGAGGTGCTGATGGACCGCTCTTATCAGGCGGGTAAATCCTTTAACTTCGGGCTATATCCTGCCGGTGAAGAGTGGCAACTGGCTCTCACCGACGGCGAAACCGGAAAGAATTACCTCTCCGACGCTTTTAAATTTGGTGGCGAGCAAAAGCTGGCGCTGAAAGAGACAGACGCCCTGCCGACCGGTGAACGCGCAACGCTGCGCATCATCACCCAGAATCGCCAGGCGCTGAATCAGATTACCGCCGTGATGCCCGATGGCAGTAAAGTGATCATGAGCTCGCTGCGCCAGTTCTCCGGTACGCAGCCGCTGTACACCCTCGCTGATGACGGCATGTTAACCAACAACCAGAGCGGCGTGAAATACCGTCCCAATAACGGCATCGGCTATTACCAGTCCATCAATGCGGACGGCAACTGGGGTGATGAGAAGCTGAGTCCAGGCTACACCGTGACCATCGGCTGGGATAACTTTACCCGCGTCTTTACGGACGAAGGGATCCAGAAGCCATTCTTCGCCATCTTCGTGTGGACGGTGGTTTTCTCAGTGCTGACCGTGATTCTGACCGTCGCCGTGGGGATGGTGCTGGCGTGTCTGGTGCAGTGGGAATCGCTGAAAGGTAAGGCCATTTACCGCGTCCTGCTGATCCTGCCGTACGCCGTGCCGTCGTTTATCTCAATTCTGATTTTCAAAGGGCTGTTCAACCAGAGCTTTGGTGAAATCAACATGATGCTGAGCGCGCTGTTTGGCATTAAACCAGCGTGGTTCAGCGATCCGACCACTGCCCGTTCGATGATTATTATCGTCAACACCTGGCTCGGTTATCCGTACATGATGATCCTGTGCATGGGCTTGCTGAAAGCGATTCCGGACGACCTGTACGAAGCCTCGGCAATGGATGGCGCAGGCCCGTTCCAGAACTTCTTTAAGATTACACTCCCGCTGCTGATCAAGCCGCTGACGCCGCTGATGATCGCCAGCTTCGCCTTTAACTTTAACAACTTCGTGCTGATTCAACTGTTAACCAACGGCGGTCCGGATCGCCTCGGAACGACCACGCCAGCCGGGTATACCGACCTGTTAGTGAGCTACACCTATCGCATCGCCTTTGAAGGCGGCGGCGGTCAGGACTTTGGTCTGGCGGCGGCAATCGCCACGCTGATCTTCCTGCTGGTCGGCGCCCTGGCGATTGTGAACCTGAAAGCCACACGCATGAAATTTGATTAATCAGCATCACCAGGCGTCATTGGCGCCGCCAGTCTGGATGCTGCCAGCATTCAGAATGGCAAGTGAAATAGCCTGGAGCGGTATTAAGGAGTGAAGAAAAATTATGGCTATGGTCCAACCGAAATCTCAAAAGTTGCGCCTCTTTATCACGCACCTGCTGCTGCTGATATTTATCGCGGCGATCATGTTCCCGCTGCTGATGGTTATCGCCATCTCGCTGCGTGAAGGTAACTTTGCGACCGGGAGCCTGATCCCGGAAAAAATCTCCTGGGAGCACTGGCGGCTGGCGCTGGGCTTTAGCGTTGAACACGCTGATGGCCGCGTCACGCCGCCCCCCTTCCCGGTACTGTTATGGCTGTGGAACTCGGTGAAAATCGCCGGGATCACCGCAATGGGTATCGTGGCGCTGTCCACTACCTGTGCCTATGCTTTTGCCCGTATGCGCTTCCCTGGCAAAGCCACGCTGCTCAAAGGAATGCTGATTTTCCAGATGTTTCCGGCGGTGCTGTCGCTGGTCGCGTTGTACGCGTTGTTCGATCGCCTCGGTCAGTACATTCCGTTTATCGGTCTGAACACCCACGGCGGGGTGATCTTCGCCTATCTCGGCGGTATCGCACTGCATGTGTGGACCATCAAAGGCTATTTCGAAACCATCGACGGCTCGCTGGAAGAAGCGGCCGCACTGGATGGAGCAACCCCGTGGCAGGCGTTCCGTCTGGTGTTGCTGCCGCTGTCGGTGCCCATTCTGGCGGTGGTCTTTATCCTGTCGTTCATTGCCGCCATCACCGAAGTACCGGTTGCCTCACTGTTGCTACGTGATGTGAACAGCTACACCCTGGCGGTCGGGATGCAGCAGTACCTCAACCCACAAAACTATCTGTGGGGCGATTTTGCCGCTGCCGCCGTGCTGTCCGCGATTCCAATCACTCTGGTCTTCCTGCTGGCGCAGCGCTGGCTGGTCAACGGCCTGACTGCCGGCGGAGTCAAAGGCTAAGTTTCATCGAAGTACCTGTAATGCCACTGCACCCTCAACTTGTTTTATCCAACTTGTGACTGTAATTCGGCGCTCCACGGAGCGCCCTTTTTTTACTCGCGCTTCAGGCGTTTCGAATTACACATCCAGAGGGTGATCACCAGCAGCAGGATCGCCGCCGAATAGATCAACACGTCCATTGGCGATTTGTGATCGACGATGATCAGCCGGACAATCGCGGTGATCCCGATATAGATGAAATAGCGCAGCGGAAAGTGAAAGCCTGACTGAAAGTACTTCACAATCAGCGCGATAAATTCGAAATAGAGAAAGTAGACAACCAGCCCTTCCACCAGCTCATACTTGCTGGCTTGTTCAGGCGCGAAAAGCACATCAGCCAGATGCAGTGTCTCTTTGCCGAGGAATACGACCAGGATCAGGCCCAGACTCAACAGCCCAAGGTTCAACACGGTCTGTAGGATCGTAGAGATAAACTCCACGCGCGGACGAGATAGTGACGTCATAACAGCACCTCTTTCTCAGTGGTGAGGTTCCTGTATAACGCAAAAATGTGACGGAGATCTATATTTTTTGTTTATGTTTTGTGCAATCAGAAAAGGGTGTGACAATCCTTTCAACCCTAACATTCTGAAAGGAAGGCGAAATGCTTCGGTTTCAAATGGCAATACAAGACGATGCCAGCCTGTTGAGCACAATGGGATATACCAGCTATCGTCATCATTTTGCCCATCTGTGGAAAAACGATGACGAACTGGCGGCGTATCTTGAGCAGGAATATTCTCTGCCCGCCATCGCCAGAAGTCTCGCAGAAGCGGGCACCTTCTGGTTGATCGCTTTTACTGACGTCCCGATTGGTTTTGCGAAGTATTCGTTACATCAGGCCCTTGAGCCACAAGACCCGCCGGGGACATTGCTGCATAAGATCTACCTTCTGCCGGGCGAAACTGGCAAACAGTACGGTGAACAGCTTTTTGCCGAAGTGGTCCGTCAGGCCAAAGCGCAAGGGGAAACACGGATCTGGCTGGAGGTACTGGCGGATAACCCCCGGGCACGTCAGTTCTATGAACAGCAGGGAATGACCTTTGTGAAAGACACTTTTTTTTCCACCACGTCGCAGACCACTACGCTTCACGTTATGAAAAAACCGCTCTGAGAGACCCAAAATGGCAACGACTCATCAGTCCACCCTCCGCAATGTCACCTGTGGTGAAAATGTAGTGATTTATGAACCCGCCAATCTCTACGACTGCCGGCTTGGCGACAACGTTTTTGTCGGCCCCTTTGTCGAAATTCAGGGAAATACGCAGATTGGCGCAGAGACAAAAATCCAGTCGCATACCTTCATTTGCGAATATGTCACCATCGGTTCCCGCTGCTTTATCGGCCACGGCGTCATGTTCGCTAACGATATGTTTCGGGAAGGAAAACCCAATGCCGACCGCAGCAGTTGGGGACGAATTACTCTTGGTGACGATGTCTCCATTGGTAGCGGCGCGACAATACTGGCGGTCAGTATCTGCGATGGCGTAGTTATCGGTGCGGGTAGCGTGGTGACCAAATCAATCACCGAAAAAGGCGTATATGCGGGTAATCCAGCCAGATTATTACGCCGTCTTCCGGCTGGATAAAACCACGTTAACTCAGCGGAAATTCACATTTTTATCGCTGGTCATGTCATAGAGCTGGAATTTACGTCCGAGCTGCTGACCCCCATCACGCGTCAGCGGCGTCCAGCCGATGGCCGCACGACTGCGGGTCGGGCCGGAAGAGAAGAGATCCAGCGGAATCGACACGTAGACGCCTTTGGTGAAATCCCCTTCGCCATACTCATCCGGCGAGACGTTGGTAAGCGTGGCGTAACCACCCACCACCACGCCGCTGTCAAAGCGTTTAGAGATATCCAGCGTGCCGCCTTTATCCCCCGCCAGATACTGACCGACGCTTGCTTTCACCAGCACGTCCTGGGCGAATGACGGCGTCCAGTAGGCCGTCAGGTGTCCGGTCTTCACGCTGTAGTCGGTGAATTTCATCATGTCCTGCGCGCTGCGCCAGTCACGCTGTTTCACGTAGTTTGCATCCAGACCAAACGCCCAGTTGCTGTCGACCGGACGGTACAGCACTTCTGCCCCCGCCCCGCCATACATGGTTTCAAGATAACCCCCGTAGACCTGACCATAGAAACCATTACCCAAGTACTGGAAATAATTAGCTTGCAGGTTGTTCACATAAACGTCGTTCTGCACATATTCACGCACGCGGGTACGCACACGTGGCAGCTTCGAATCGTTCGGCGGATTGGTGTAGTTGAATTTATCGTAGTTATTGGCGAGATTTCCAAACAAGCTTCCGGTGGTCAGCAGGTGATCGGTCACCCACAGATCCGCCGTCGCCATCACACCCAACTGGTACATGTAGAAGTTTTCCGGTCCGCCCACGGACTGGTTCAGCACCGGATCGAGGTGGAAGTCGAAGCGCGACTTGTCGATATACCAGCCCTGCTCAGTGCGTTCCGGCACTATCGGCTCAAGGCGCTGTTGCGCCAGCGGCGTTTCCTGTCCCAGCGGTTCGCCTTCCAGATGGCGTTTCAGGCTGCTGACGTCCGTTTCGGTAGTGACCTGCGGCAGGTTGAGACGGTTTTCCGTCACGCGGATCGTGCGGATCCCCTCTGGCAAATCGTTCATCACGATCCGATTCGCCCGTTCAATACCTTCACGCGAGTCGCGGTATTTCACCTGCTCGCCGGTCACGTACAGCGTATCGCCTTTCACCTGAATCTGCGGATCTGCCAGTCCGGCGTTGTATTTCAGCAGCGTCAACTGATTCGCCACCACTGAGTGTTGCAGGATCGCGTCCTGCGGTTGCGGCTGGTATTTCGGCCGCGCGTTATCGTTATACGATGGGCGTAAGTCGTTGAAATTAGTCCGCAGCGTTACCCCAAACATAAAGGTGTTACCACGTTCATAGCTGAGGTTAACGTCGGCCCAATCGGTGACGCGGTAAATGGCGCCGACGTTAAACTTGCTTTTCTGTTCCAGCTTGCCCGCAAAATCCTGCTGGTAGTTATTGCCCTCATATTCCAGCTTCAGCCGCAGGGGCTGCCACGGCGTCTGGTACTCAACGCCGCCAAACAACGATGCCGGGCCGTGGAACATCTGGCTGCCATCAATGGAGCCAGCTTGTTTATAGCGGTTATCGCGGTAGCAATATTTATCGCTGTACGAACAGAGCGGGTTACTGACGTTGCCGCTGGTTCCCAGATATCCCCAGCCGAGGCCGAGTGAGAAATCAAACGGTCCCCAGGCTTTGTTCGCCACGAGGTATTCCGCATCAAACAGGCCAGTCCCGCCGATATCTCGCGCACCGACCGACACCTGCGGCATCCAGTAGCTCTCTTCCCACAGGCGTAACTTCAGATCGAACGCTTTATCTTTGTAGGTTTGATCGCCGGAAAACGATTCGACGCTGCTGTACTTTTTGGTCCGCACATCGGTGTAGCGCAGCGTGGTTTCCAGCCAGGGGAAAAGCTGTACGGAGGCGGAGTAGTAACGGTACTGATCGTTATCACGATAGTTGAGGCTCAACTCCCCTTCACGCGCCATGCGCGCGGTTGGGGTCTGTAATAATCCCACGCCGCCAAAATCCGACTGAGAGGGTCCAATCGGCGCCGGATACGTTTCGGCATGGCAGGCTGCGCTGATGCCCAGCGCCAGTAAGCTGAGCAGATATGTTTTTTTCATTATTCAGGTATCCGCTGCGTCAGGGTATGAAGAATGTCAGCGTTCAGCGCTTCCGGTTCGCTGCTCCAGAGAGAATCATCCAGCCCGACAACAATGATGCTGCCGGGCATCGGTTCAACGTGACGCTTATTCCAGTACGCCACCGGCACCTTCTGCGTTCGGCCATCGGGATAAACAAGCCACGCATAGCTGCGATCCGCGCCGCTGAGCCGGTCTTGTCCATCGAGATAGCTGACGACGTCGCGTCCGGGCATAAACGGCTGCTTACCGGGACGGCTTATCAGGCCAAAGAGCGTGACGTCCGTCGGCTGCCCGCCGACCCACAGCGTGTAGTTGCCCTGCAACGGCGGATTGCCGCGTTCGCTGACCCGCACGATGTCCGGATCGAGATTCACCAGCTGTCGACCCGTCACCTTCAGCGCCTGAACTTGCTGGCGCAACGCGTTAATGGCGGCGGCATCGTCCCCGCTTGCGTTGGCGCTTAACGCCGCCAGGCGCGCCAGCAGCGCCTGCTGTTGGCCCTGCGCTTTCACGGTCGCTTTCTCTTCAGCGATCACCGCGCCAGGCCACCAGCTGTTCGCCAGTCTGGGCTGTCCCACCAGATCGATAAGATGATCAGCGCCGGTAAGCGTTTTCGGCTCTGTGCTACCGGCGCTAAAGACCTTAACGGTCCCCGCAGCAAAAACAGATGATGCGCTCAGACTGAAGATCAGCGCTGCAAGAGTCCGTTTCATCATGATTTTGCCGCCTTAATCAGCGTGGTTTTCACCGGGAAGAAGTTCGCGCCCAGATACTGCTCCGACTGGCGAATTTGCCCTTCGTTATCGATCCAGTAACGGTTATGCCAGCGCGCTTGATCGGTCGTGACAGTTTCGTCCAGCACGCGAACCGGCGTCTCTTCGCTACCGACTTTTACCGTGTCGTTGCCATCCCATGTAAAGACGGAGCGCGCGGTGGCATAGCGCACCTGCTTGTATTCCGTCCAGCCCATCGTGCGGGTCCAGGTGGCACCGTCGACGATCTGATTCGGTTTACTCAGCGGGTCATCTGCGAGGTTATTCACATCGATAAGGTTGTCGCCGCCAAGCAACGTTTTCACCAGACGACCATGTTGGGTCACGAGAGTGGCCTGATCCTGCGTCACCCATTTTTGCTGCCCGTTCTCTGCGAAAGCGAGCACCACAAACAGCTGCGGCCCGCCGTTGAGCTGCATGTACTGGCTGGCGTAAGGCATGTTTTGGATATCATCGTCCGTTAGCTGGACGCCGGGCGTGCCAAACAGACTGTCCCACAGTGAGTTGCCCAGCTGCTTTGTGGTGGCTGAGCAGGCCTGTAACAGCAGGCAAAGTAATATGAGCGCAGGTCGCTTCACGACTCTTCTCCAGAGGGGCAAAATAACCACACCGAAGTGTGGTTAGAGTTAAACGTACCGGTGTTACTGGGTACTGGTGGTGGTTGTGGTGGTGGTCCCGGTATTGGAACCGTCACCGCCGCCGGTTGCCGCCAGAGCGACACCCACCGCCGAACTTACGGTGCTCACGCTGGATGCCGAGGAGCTACCCGCCGACACCGACGTTGCTGCCGAGCCTGCTGCTTCACCTACCTGAACGGGGGCTGCATAGACAGAACTCGCCGCAAGCGCAGATATGGCAAAAATGCCATACAGAACTTTTTTCATAACAATTTCCCTTCATTGAATGAATGGAGATTTGCCCAAAAGCGTTTCGGGCGGGATCGAGTATACACAACTAAAGCATGCGAATTACGGTAGGGGGAAATAGCGGAATGGTTTTAGGATAATTGGACTTTTGTTGAATTATTTACTTTAATTAAAATAACAATAAACATTAAAAACAACGAGTTATCATTAAAACCTGACATCTGAACGATCCGTATTATCCTAAAATAACACGGCGTTATTTTCCGGTTATTTATTATTTTAGGATTATGCTCAATATAGAACGGTGGAGAACAACACGAACAACCGGAATTATCTTATAAAAAAAGCCGATAATAATATCGGCTGATTTCATTATTAATTTGCCGGATAAGGCATTCGCCGCCATCCGGCACGCTGGCAGATTAACGCCAGGCTTTATAACGGTTAATCAATCCGTTAGTCGAGCTGTCGTGGCTTTCGATCGCCTTATCATCTTTCAGCTCCGGCAGAATACGGTTTGCCAGCTGTTTACCCAGCTCAACGCCCCACTGGTCGAAGGTAAAGATGTTCAGGATGATGCCCTGTGTAAAGATTTTGTGCTCATACAGGGCGATCAGCGCCCCCAGGCTGAACGGGGTGATTTCACGCAGCAGGATGGAGTTAGTCGGGCGGTTGCCCTCAAACACTTTGAACGGTACCACGTGTTCCAGCGTGGCCGGATCTTTACCCTGGTCACGGTATTCCTGCTCCACCACTTCGCGGGATTTCCCGAACGCCAGCGCTTCAGTCTGGGCGAAGAAGTTAGACAGCAGCTTCGGATGGTGATCGGACAGCGGGTTATGGGTAATCGCCGGGGCGATAAAGTCACAAGGCACCATTTTGGTTCCCTGATGAATCAACTGGTAGAACGCGTGCTGACCGTTGGTTCCCGGCTCACCCCAGATGATCGGACCCGTCTGGTAATCCACCGGGTTGCCGTTACGGTCAACATATTTCCCGTTGGACTCCATATTGCCCTGCTGGAAGTAGGCCGCGAAACGGTGCATATACTGGTCGTACGGCAGGATGGCTTCGGTTTCAGCACCGAAGAAATTGTTGTACCAGATGCCGATCAGCGCCAGCAGCACCGGCAGGTTGCTCTCCAGAGGCGTGGTCGAGAAGTGCTTATCCATCGCATGCGCGCCGGACAGCAGTTGCACAAAGTTGTCGTAGCCGACAGACAGGATGATCGACAGACCAATCGCTGACCACAGAGAATAACGACCGCCCACCCAGTCCCAGAACTCGAACATGTTGGCGGTATCAATACCGAACTCACCAACCGCTTTCGCATTGGTAGACAGTGCAGCGAAGTGTTTCGCAACGTGTTTTTCATCACCGGCGGTTTTCAGGAACCAGTCACGCGCGCTGTGGGCGTTGGTCATGGTTTCCTGCGTGGTGAAGGTCTTGGACGCCACGAGGAACAGGGTAGTTTCCGGATTCACTTTCTTCAGCACTTCGGCGATATGGGTACCGTCGACGTTAGAAACAAAGTGCATATTCAGGTGATTTTTGTATGGGCGCAGCGCTTCGGTCACCATGAACGGGCCGAGGTCGGAGCCGCCAATACCGATGTTGACCACGTCGGTGATCGCTTTACCGGTATAACCTTTCCACTGACCCGAAATAATGGCTTCGGAGAAAGATTTCATCTTCTCCAGCACCGCGTTGACTTCCGGCATCACATCTTTGCCGTCAACCATAATCGGGGTATTGCTACGGTTACGCAACGCCACATGCAACACGGCACGATCTTCCGTACGGTTGATTTTCTCGCCGGAGAACATGGACTTGATGGCGCCTGCCAGATCGGTCTCTTTCGCCAGATCCTGCAGTTTCGCCAGCGTCTCTTCGGTAATGCGGTTTTTGGAGTAATCCACCAGCATTAGATCGTCAAACGTTGCGGAGAATTTGCTGAAGCGATCGTTATCCTTCGCGAACAAATCCGCGAGGGTAACGTCCTTCATGTCGTCAAAGTGTTTTTGTAGTGCCTGCCAGGCAGAGGTCTGCGTTGGATTGATGTTTTTCATTAGCAATACTCTTCTGATTTGAGAATTGTGACTGAGATCGATTGTAACGCCAGTCACAGAAAAGTGTGATTGTTTTAGTGCCGTTGCCCTGGCTTCGGTCAAATACAGTGAAAAAACAGCGTTGTTATAAGTACGGTTACTCAGCCACTTGCCAGCATGAAAAATCCGCATAATCCCGGCGTTGACAGTGTCGTCTGCACATTTTATTTATAAATACGGTATTTGCGCCTGCACCGGTTTCTGTTCTGCCTTTGTGCCCAGGTCGCTTTCTCACTCCCTGACACGAGGTTGTTATGACAGAAATCGTTGTTTCCAAATTTGGCGGTACCAGCGTCGCTGATTTTGATGCCATGAACCGCAGCGCCGACGTGGTGCTTTCCGATGCAAACGTGCGCGTAGTGGTGCTCTCAGCTTCTGCTGGCATCACCAATCTGCTGGTGGCGCTGGCAGAAGGACTGGAACCACAGGCTCGCTTTGAGAAGCTCGACGCCATCCGCAAAATTCAGTTCGATATCCTGGAGCGTCTGCGTTATCCCAACGTCATTCGTGAAGAGATTGAACGCCTGCTGGAAAATATCACCACGCTGGCGGAAGCGACCTCATTAGCCACCTCCCCGGCACTGACGGATGAACTGGTCAGCCACGGCGAACTGATGTCCACCCTGCTGTTTGTTGAGATCCTGCGTGAGCGTAACGTTCAGGCGCAGTGGTTTGATGTGCGTAAAGTGATGCGAACCAACGATCGCTTTGGCCGTGCCGAACCTGACGTAGCGGCGCTGGCGGAGCTGGCGACATTGCAACTGACCCCGCGTCTGAGCGAAGGGCTGGTGATCACGCAAGGGTTCATCGGCAGCGAAGGCAAAGGGCGTACCACCACACTCGGACGCGGCGGCAGCGACTACACAGCCGCCCTGTTGGCCGAAGCGCTGCATGCGGCGCGTGTCGATATCTGGACGGATGTTCCGGGCATCTATACCACCGATCCTCGCGTGGTGCCTGCCGCCCAGCGTATCGATGAAATCGCCTTTGAAGAGGCGGCGGAAATGGCCACCTTCGGCGCGAAAGTGCTGCATCCGGCCACCCTGCTGCCGGCGGTGCGCAGCGATATCCCGGTCTTCGTTGGATCCAGTAAAGATCCGAAAGCAGGCGGCACGCTGGTTTGTAACAAAACGCAGAATCCACCGCTGTTCCGCGCGCTGGCACTGCGTCGTAAGCAGACGCTGCTGACCCTGCACAGCCTGAATATGCTGCACTCGCGCGGTTTCCTGGCTGAAGTGTTCGGCATTCTGGCGCGCCATAATATCTCCGTAGATTTGATCACCACCTCTGAAGTGAGCGTGGCGCTGACGCTGGACACCACCGGTTCCACCTCCACCGGCGATACGCTGCTGACGCAGTCGCTGCTAATGGAACTGTCGGCCTTGTGTCGGGTGGAAGTGGAAGAAGGTCTCGCGCTGGTCGCGTTGATTGGTAACGATCTGTCGAAAGCCTGCGGTGTCGGCAAAGAGGTGTTCGGCGTACTGGAACCGTTCAATATCCGCATGATTTGCTATGGCGCTTCCAGCCATAACCTCTGTTTCCTGGTGCCTGGCACCGAAGCAGAACAGGTGGTACAGAAACTGCACCATAATTTGTTTGAGTGAGACAGGCCTGAATGCCGGATGGCGATGAAACGCCTTATCCGGCCTGGAGGCCAGCCGGTGTCGGCCCGATAAGCGTGAGCATCATCGGGCAACACAGTCATGACATCACCGTCTCGTAAAGCAGTCGATCCAGTGCCTTCACGTCGCCTTCGCGGCTATCCGGTAACGTTGGCGGGATTTCGCCTCGCGCCAGTTCGGCGTGGATAAACGTATGTAGCAGCGGACGACGCGGACCATACTCCGCCTCCCCAGCCCGCTGTTTGCGCACCAGCAGTTCATCTATTTCCTGACGTAACGGCGCATCCAGATCGCTTCCCGCCAGCAGTTCGGCAAACCGCATGGGCGGAACGCCTTTTCCTGCTTCAACCCAACGCACCGCCAACAGCGGACGCAGGACGTAGAAGTACTTTTTCAGACGCACCGTTTCCCCCTGCAAGTAGCCACGAAAGTTTTTTCGCGCCATCGAGTAGTAGTGCCAGCGCGCACGAAGCGGAGAGAACCACCGCGGTATCATCGCTTTAAGCGCACTGACCGTAGCATCATCCTGCTGATAAACCACCGGGGAATCCAGCCACTCGATCAGCGTTGGGTTAGCGCCCTTCAGCAGACCCAGCGCTTTACGCCACTCCCAGCCGCACACATCCAGCTCATCGTCGATTGGCAGCTCGATCACGTCACGCGGCGCATCAACCCGCAGATACCACTCCGGCGGATGAACATACAAAAACCGCACATCGTAATCGCTATCCGGCGAGGCAAATCCCCAGCCACGACTCCCCGATTCGCAGGCATACAGCACCCTGACGCCGTAGCGGGTTTCTATCTCTTTGAGCTGCCGCATGACCCGTTCGCACATTGCGGCACTCACTGCATTTTTGGTCATCTTCTTTTATCCTTTTACACATACCACCTGCCGCAACGTATGCACGATCTCCACCAGCGAAGACTGCGCCGCCATCACGGCATCAATGTCTTTGTAGGCCAGCGGAATTTCATCAATCACCTCGCTGTCTTTACGGCATTCAACGTGGGCCGTCGCGCGGATCTGATCCGCTACGGTAAAGCGTTTTTTAGCCGCCGTTCGGCTCATGGTTCTTCCCGCACCATGACTGCATGAACAAAAGCTCTCTTCATTTCCCAACCCGCGCACAATGAAACTTTTCGCCCCCATCGATCCGGGGATGATCCCCATCTGGCCTTTTTGTGCGGAAACGGCACCTTTACGCGTTACCAGCACCTCTTCACCAAAATGACGCTCTTTTTGCACGTAGTTATGGTGGCAATTCACTGCTTCTTGTTGCGTGATAAACGGTTTACTCACGCTACGCGACAGCGCGGCCAGCACGCGGGACATCATGACCTCCCGGTTTTGTCGGGCAAAATCCTGCGCCCATTCCACCGCTTCAATGTAGTCGTTGTAGTGCCGACTCCCTTCCTGGAAATACGCCAGGTTTCGGTCAGGCAAATTCGCGATATGTTGTTGCATATCCTGCTGCGCCAGCGTGATAAAGACGTTGCCGATGGCATTCCCCACACCACGCGAACCACTGTGCAACATCACCCAGACGCGCTGCTGCTCATCCAGACACACTTCAATGAAGTGATTACCGGTTCCCAACGTTCCGAGATGCTTATAGTTATTGGTTTTCAGCAGCGAGGGATACTTGTCAGTCAGGCGCGTAAAGCGCGGTGCCAATGTCCCCCAGTGAGTACTCACCTCCTCTGGCGGCGTGTCCCACGCCCCTTTATCGCGACGGGATCGCGTATTGGTTCGCCCGTGGGGAACGGCCTGCTCAATCGCGCTCCGCAACCCGCTGAGGTTATCCGGCAGATCGCCAGCCAGCAGCGAGGTACGTACCGCAATCATCCCACAGCCGATGTCCACCCCCACTGCTGCCGGAATAATCGCTCCTTTGGTCGGGATCACGCTGCCAATCGTTGACCCTTTCCCCAGATGCACATCCGGCATGACCGCCAGGTGTTTAAAAATAAATGGCATCTTCGCCGTGTTCAGCAGTTGCTGGCGTGCCTCGGGTTCCACCGGGACGCCGTGCGTCCACATTTTCACCGGCGCCGCGTTCTGCGACGTCAACAGCGCATAGTCGTGATGTGTCATGTTTCTTATCCTTTAATGTTCACTAAGCCGTGCAGAACCTGGTCCAGGCCACCGAATACCGAGATTTTATCGATACGCTCTGCCACTCTTTCGAGGGTTTCCAGCTCTTTTAAACGCAAAGCCACCGGGTTGTTTTCCATCACTTTCGCCGTATTCAACAACGAGCGCGTCGCTGCCGTTTCTTCACGACGGCGGATCACGTTGGCCTGCGCCGATTTTTCCGCTTCAACCAGACGGGACAGAATCGTTTTCATATCCCCCGGCAACACAATGTCCTTCACACCCAGCGACGCCACGTCGATGCCATACGGTGTCATCCGGTCTTTCACCTGTGCGCTGACCACCTCATCAATTACCTGTTTATCTTCCAGCAGCTCATCAAGCGTGCGCGTCCCGACGGCCTCCCGCAGCGCAAACTGCAGTTCGCGGTACAGATGATCGAGCGGTTTAGTGAGCTGTGCAAACGCCAGCAACACATCGCGGTAACGCCAGTTCGCTGCCAGATTCAGGCGCAGGTTGACCTTATCTTTGGTCAAAATTTCCTGACCGCCTACTTCCAGCACCTGCAAACGGGTATCCACCACTTCGGCGTCAACCAGATGATTCACTTTCCAGTACGCCGTCAGACCCGGCGGCAGCAGTGCCTGCGTCTCGCCATCAATTTTCAACACTCCGGCGTGCCAGGCAGGCACCTGTACGGTAAGCATCGCTTCACGACCTTTTACCGCGCCGCTACGTCGCGGTTGCAGAACCGCATTCATCACCTCAGCAGGCACCTGAACCTGACGCGTATCCATCCGTACCAGTTTCAACGCCTCGTCGGCCCGCCAGTACAAACAGCGCGTTGACGGAGGCAGGATCTCCTGCAACACCTCATTCATGTATAACGCGCCCGCTTCGCTGTCGTTAAGATCAACGGCCAGGGCATAACGTGTTACCCAGTCTGGCTGAAAGCGGCGTAAATAATTCGCCAGCGCTTCCGGCACTTCGCTGCCGTCCAGATTAACCACCAGCACCTCTGGCGTGTTGAACCACGGCAGACGGTGTTCACCCGCCTCCAGAACCTGATAGTAGTCGCCGTTTTTGGCTAACAGACCTAATTGTCCTTTACGAATAGTGATTTTCTTCGTCATTTTTCTCTTTTCCTTATCAAGTCAGGTGCGGGTGCGGAGGCGACGCTACAGGGGAATTCCCTTTTGCCTGCGGCGCGGCATCGTGACCGGCGACCTGTTTTGGGGCCTGTTAACTGCGCAGTGCCCGTTTTTATTTCTATGATTAACAACCAGTTTCATTGGGAGAATGAATCGGGAATCGAACCCATTGTTCAGGTGTCATCGGTTGACGGAACACTTCCGGAATACAGCCTCAGCCGTTCCTGATGTGCCGGCGGGGTTTAACCCCCTGCGTTTTCAACGTGTTGACGAGAGGGTTATTGCCAGAAGCGTGCCAGAACGAGAAAATGACGAAATTATTTTTTATTTAATTGATTAATAAGGAATTAATTTTCACCATCAAAAATGATGATTGCAGACGTCTCGCCTGTTTTTTATCCTTACCTATCTAACTTTATCTTTTGGGATAAACATGAAAAAGCGACGGGTGGTGATTGGTGTACTGGGCACGGTGCTGGATAAACGCGGCAAACGGGCAAACCGGTTAAAGAAATGGCGGCCCACGGTCGGACTGTGCCAACAGCCGGATTTCCCGATCGATCGGCTGGAGCTTATCCACCAGCCACGCGATGCCGGGATGTGTCAGCAGTTAGCGGAAGATATTAGCCTGCTCTCTCCACATACTGAGGTTCGTCCACATGCCATCCCCATTACCGATCCCTGGGATTTCGAAGAGGTCTACGCCGCGTTCCTCGACTTTGCCACTCATTACACCTTCGATACCGAGAATGAAGAGTATCTGGTGCACATCACTACCGGCACTCATGTGGCGCAAATTTGCTGGTTCCTGCTGACGGAAGCCCGCTATCTGCCCGCCAGCCTTCTGCAAACCGGACCCGCACCGAAGGGCGCTCCGCAGGAGGATGTTGCCGCTGGCACCTGCTCAGTGATCGATCTTGATTTAAGCCGCTATGCCACACTCACCAGTCGCTTTCAGCGTGAGCAGCAGCAATCAATCTCCTTCCTCAAAGGCGGTATCGAGACGCGCAATGCCACGTTCAATAAACTGATTGACCGTATTGAGCGCGTTGCCTTGCGCTCTGGCGATCCTATCCTGCTCACCGGCCCCACCGGTGCGGGGAAATCCTTCCTCGCAAAACGGATTTTTCAGCTTCGTCAGTCACGGCATCTGGTGGGTGGAAAACTGGTGGCAGTGAACTGCGCGACGCTGCGCGGCGATAACGCCATGTCGACGCTGTTTGGTCATGTGAAAGGTGCGTTTACGGGCGCACTGTCGTCACGAACGGGACTGTTACGTGAAGCCGACGGCGGGGTGCTGTTTCTGGATGAGATCGCGGAACTGGGGCTGGATGAACAGGCCATGCTACTGAAAGCGATCGAGGAGAAAACCTTCTTCCCGTTTGGCTCAGATAAAGAGGTGTACAGCGATTTCCAGTTGATAGCCGGAACCCATCGCGATATGCCGCAGTGGGTCGCCGAAGGGCGTTTTCGCGAAGATCTCTACGCACGGATAAACATGTGGCGCTTTGCCCTGCCCGGCCTTGCACAGCGGCGTGAAGACATCGCCCCTAACGTGGAGTATGAGCTGCAACGCTTCTCCCGCAGCCGACAGAATCAGATTCGTTTTGATAAGGAGGCGCGTGAACGCTATCTGGCGTTTGCCTGTTCACCTCAGGCGCAGTGGCGCGGCAATTTCCGCGAACTGAGTTCCTCCGTCGCGCGAATGGCGACGCTGGCCGAGCAAGGACGTATCACGCAGGCCCTTGTCGACGAAGAGATGGCGCTTTTGCAGGAGAGCTGGGGAGAGGCGCCGTCGCAACCGGAACTGGAGATGGAACTCGACCTCTTTGACCGCCGCCAACTGGAAACCGTGCTTGAGGTCTGTCGCCGCAGCGCATCGTTGTCCGAAGCCGGACGTGAACTCTTCGCCGTCTCACGACAAAAGAAAGCCAATCCCAACGATGCCGACCGTCTGCGTAAGTACCTGGCTCGGTTTGGTCTGAGCTGGGAAAATCTCAAAGTCAGAACATAAGCATAATTTGTTTGAATAATACCTCTTCACACGATACACAATAATGATGGTTGGGCTCGATCCCAACCCGTGAATAACAAGCAAACACAACATACGTGCAAGGAAAACAACATGCTCGCCACTCTCACCAGGCTGTTCCCGTTATGGGCGCTGCTGCTCTCTGCTATTGCGTATTACACGCCATCCACTTTTACGCCTGTCGGTCCGTGGGTGGCCACATTGTTGATGCTGATTATGTTCGGCATGGGCGTCCACCTGAAAGTGGATGATTTTAAACGTGTGCTCTCACGCCCGGCACCGGTTGCGGCGGGAATTTTCCTGCACTATCTGGTGATGCCGCTGGCGGCCTGGGTACTGGCGATGGCATTTAACATGCCGCCGGAACTCTCCGCCGGGATGGTGCTGGTCGGAAGCGTCGCCAGCGGCACGGCATCTAACGTCATGATCTATCTGGCGAAAGGCGATGTCGCACTCTCGGTAACGATCTCTTCCGTCTCCACTCTGGTGGGCGTGGTCGCCACACCACTGCTGACACGTCTGTATGTCGATGCGCACATTCAGGTGGATGTGATGGGGATGCTGCTCAGCATCCTGCAAATTGTGGTGATCCCAATTGCGCTGGGCCTGGTGATCCATCATCTTTTCCCGCGCGTTGTGAAGGCAGTTGAACCTTACCTGCCCGCGTTTTCGATGGTCTGCATTCTGGCGATCATCAGCGCAGTGGTTGCCGGTTCCGCCGCGCATATCGCGTCCGTCGGCTTCGTGGTGATTATCGCGGTGATCCTACACAACACCATCGGCCTGCTCGGCGGTTACTGGGGCGGGCGCTTGTTTGGCTTTGACGAGTCAACCTGCCGCACGCTGGCGATCGAGGTGGGAATGCAAAACTCCGGTCTCGCCGCCGCGCTGGGTAAAATCTACTTCGGCCCGCTCGCGGCCCTCCCCGGCGCACTGTTCTCGGTCTGGCACAACCTTTCCGGCTCTCTGCTGGCAGGGTACTGGTCCGGTAAACCGATTGATGAACAGCAGAGTGCTGTCAAAGAAAATTGATCCCCTGCGAATGGGGGATTTCCCCCATTCCTTGCCTTCCTTGTTTGAACCTCATCACAAAACAACAAACATCAACACAAAACAAAAATATAATTAATACCTTTATTTTCAATTAATTATTATAAATTTATTATTTTATAGAGAGCTGGATTCGTTCTTTTAATGTTGCTTTATTTTGTTTTGCTTGGGAATATGATTCCACTACAACACAGATAACCCCCTACCCTATCTTTTCTTTGAGGCCGCTATGAAAAAAATTGCGATTATTGGAAGCAGTGGAGGCAACCTCTACAACCTGGGTGGCGCTGAGCCAGAGAAGTTACTCCAGGAGATTTATCAGCAGTGTGAAGCCGCGGGTGTCACCGTCGCTGCCGTGCAGTTCATTGCAGCAGAGGCGTCGATGGATGTCGCCAAACCTGACACCCCAGCAGCCGTCTATGCCTTAACCACAGAAAACAACACAAAACCACAACGTATCTTCCAGGGTAAACTCTCCGAGGTGAATGCCTCCGTCGTCGAGAGCGATCGCCAGATAGCCGGGATGATCCGTCGCGGTGAGATCGACGGGATCGTAGTGATGAGCGCCGATCCGGTAAAAGCTAACCAGGCCGTTTTTGATGCCGCCGTAGAAATGAAAACCCCGATTGTCGGCACCGGCGGCACCTCGATGGCGCTGGTCGCCGCAAAGGGCGCCAATGTGGTCGCCACCTCAGGCACCACGGGGACCACCAGCCGCACTCGCGCGGTCTCTTTCGTCGCCTCGCTGTGTAAATACTGGGGTATCAAATACAAACCCCAGTTGGGCAGCGCGTCGCCTGCACAAGGCGGTTCCGGAAAGAGTCTGCTTAAGCGCTTTAACATCCGCAGCATCATGATCCCGGCGCTGCCAGGCTTTATCGCGATGGCGATCGTACTCGCCCTGAGCCACATCCCCGGACTGGAAAAACTCAACGATATCTTTGAAATCCTGCTGAAGGGTCTGCCGGTGCTGGTTGCCGTGCTGGCGGCAAAACAGATCTCCGAACTCGATGAAGTCTCCATTGTGGCCGGGGTCGTCGCCGGGGTGCTTTCCGTTGAAGGCGGCCTGATCGGGGGGATTATCGGCGGTCTGATGGCCGGGATTTTTGTGCGCTGGTTGTTTGAGCTGTGCCTGAACTGGCGTTTCCCGATGACCACCGTCAACATCGTTGCCGGCGGGATTTCGGGTCTGACTGCTGGCCTGATCATGCATTATCTGCTGAGTCCCCTGGCGCTCTCCGCCGGTAACTACATCAAGCTGGCTATCGAAAGCACGCTGGCATTCAGTCCGATTCTTGCCGGGCTGCTGGCCGGTCTGGTGATCTGGCCCGCGATTCTGGGTGGTGTCTATCACGCGGTCATTCTACCGCTGGTGCTGCTGGAGATGGAGAAATCCGGCGTCAGCTTCCTCGGCGCTGTGGATATGGTGGGTCTGGTGATGGTTGCTGCCGGCATCAACCTGGCTAACGTCATCGCACCACGCGAAAAAAGCGAAGCGGCCGTCGCCACACCGGGCCTGCTTATCAACCTGGGCTTCGGAACGTTTGTGGAATCCGCCTACCCCTTCATGTTCGCCAACAAAATCGTCTTTGGTTCCGCCATCTTTTGGGCCGGAATGGGCGGCATGATGCTCGGCTTCTTTAACGTCAAAGGGGTGGCCTACGTCCCGGCGTTCGCCTCACCGTTCTTATCCAGCAACGCATTACAGATGGCGATTGTGATGGTCACTGTCATGGCAATGACCTGTATCACCACCATCATTGCGAACCGTTTTAAGGCTGTCGTACAGAGTGAATCTGTGGCGTCTGCCCGTTAATAAATGCACCAACACCAGAGGTACACCATGTTTAAAGGCGATATGAATAAAAAACGCGCCAAAGCGTTACAGAAAGTGAAAGATGCCATCGCGCTGCACGGCGGGCAAACTATCCTCAGCACGGGGATCACCGGCGACGATGCGCGCCTGGCAAAAGCGGTCTGTGAGGCAGGCGTGAAACTGCTCGAACCGAACCATCCTGCGCTGGCGCTGGCGCGCGGACACAAAGGGGTGAGTAACATGCACGCGGCGGAGCAAATCCGCCACGAAATCACCAACGGTCAGATGGCAGAAGCCGTGCACGGCGTGCGTAATGTGGTCCCGGACGACATCTTCATCACCGTGGGCATTGCGGGCGGGTTTACCGAAACGCTGCCCGTCCCGCTCAGCGAAACAGAGATTCTGGAGATTGCCCGCGCCGGAGCTGACGGTTTACATACCCATAAATCAGACTGGGACGACCTGCAGGACATCGTCAACCTCGCCCATCAGTATGGCCTGACCGTGGATGCCTACATTGGTCATCCGGATGATTTGCATACCTTCGGTATTCCGGCACGCACCCCGGAAGAGGTCGCCAGCGTAGCGAAACGTATGCAGGAGATTGGCGTCGATATGATCGGCCTGATGACCGGCATGAGCTATGAAGGCGTGGCGGCAGGCGATATCCCGCAGATGATTAAAGACCGTCTTCGGGCGCTGGTTGGCGCGGTGGACGTCCCGACGCTGGCGGAAGGAGGCATTAACCTCGCCAATGCCAAAGCGTTTAAGGACACCGGGGTTAATATCCTGGTCGTCGGTACGGCAATCGACAATATGGTCTGCAATGCCGCCAAAGAGGCCGTGACCCCGTTTATCGCTCATGCCTAACGACAGAGAACAATAATGCTACTGGTTACCGATCTGGATGGAACATTGCTGACGTCGCAGAAAACTATCACGCCACGCACACGTCAGGCGCTGGTTGACTTTCGTCAGCGCGGCGGTCTGCTGGCCGCCTGTTCCGCCAGACCGGTCTCCTCAATGGCGCGCCTGTTACAACAGCAGCAGGTTGAGACACTGTTTGACTGGTGCGCAGGCTTCAACGGTGGACAGATCCTTGAGCTGGCGTCGCAGCGCATTCTGCATTCTGCGGCCCTTACCCGGATGGATCTCAGAGAGATTGACCGCCATATTTCGCTGTCCCGTTATCCTCACCATTTTTTTACTGCCCAGGCGATTTATCACCGCGACGATCGCCTTATCGCCCCGTGGACATCCTATGAGGCCAGTTTATTTGCGTTACCGCTTATTAGCGCCGCACCAGGGAATATCTTTAATCGTCGCGATATATTTAAAATTACGCTGGTCGCAGAACACGCCAGGATCGACGATCTCTGTCGGGAAATAAGTCGTCAGTTACCCAATGACTATAAAGCGACAATCACCGGTGGGAATTATATTGATATTCAACGTAGCGAAATAAATAAAGGCTATGCGCTAAATGAAATCGCCCGCCAATTAAATCTGTCAACCACTGAGATTGCCGCCATTGGCGATCAACAGAATGACATCAGCATGTTCGCCGTTGCCAGGTTCGGCATCGCAATGGGCAACGCGCCAGATAGCGTGAAACATCAGGCGCGGTATGTAACCACCACCAATGATGATGAGGGTATCGTCTGCGCGCTGGAGTGGTTGCGTTGCTCTGCGCATCCAGTTACCATGCGGCAAAGTTCGACCCTGGCGGAAAATAATGAACCCGATTAAAAGAAGAAAGCATATTCTTGATGAATTAAACAAGTTCGGTGAAGTGACCGTTATTAAATTATCAGAAACGCTGAACGTGACCTCGGAAACCATTCGCCGCGATCTCTCTTTGCTGGAGTCTGAAGGTCAAATCACCAAAATTCACGGTGGCGCGGTCAAAAAACAGGTTGTTCAGGAAGATGCATTTGGCGCGAGAATTGATGCCCATCGCGAAGAAAAAATGGCGATTGGCAAAGTGGCGGCGGGAATGGTCAGCGAGCGCGATACGCTATTTATTGATTCCTGTACCACGAATCTTATTCTTGCCGAACACTTACCCCCTCTCGCGTTTTCCGTTATTACCAATTCCGCCTTAATTGCCGATAAAATAAAAGAGCATAATCTCCAGGCGCGAGTCTATGTCTTAGGCGGTGAATACGATTACCATTTCCGCGCCAATCTGGGCGTCTCTGTGTGCCAGCAGATTAATGCGATTCACGCTGATATTTGCTTTATCGGTGCGGGTGGCATTTCGCCGCAGCATGGTGTACTCGTGAAGAGCTTTGACGAGGCATACGTTGCCAAAGCGATGATTGCGATGAGTAAAAAATCCGTAATTCTCGCTGACCATACTAAATTTGGTCAGGACGGCGTGATGTGTATCGCGACTCTCAAAGAGATCGATTACATCATTACGGATAAGGGATTTAAAACAACGGGTTATACACAACAGGATTTCGCCGGAAAACTGCGTATTGCTGACTGAGCGCTATCCGCCCGAGGCGTATTGCCGTACACTGAAATCACCAGGCAGACAGAGGGCACCCGTATGGCACTCCCCCGCATTACCCAAAAAGAGATGACCGAGCGCGAACAGCGCGAACTGAAAACGTTGCTGGATCGCGCCCGTATCGCGCATGGTCGTCAATTGACCAACGCAGAGACTAACAGCGTGAAGAAAGAGTACATTGATAAGCTGATGGTCTTGCGCGAAGCCGAGGCAAAAAAAGCCCGCCAGTTGAAGAAAAAGCAGGCTTATAAACCGGATGCTGAAGCGTCATTTTCCTGGTCAGCGAACACGCCAACGCGCGGCAGACGTTAACGTCCTTTCTTCTTACGCCCCGGCGAGGTAAAGCGTTTGCCGTTTGCCGCCGGGCGCGCTTTCTCTTTGTTCGCCGTCTTTTCGATTTTCACCACCGGGCGCTTGATTCCCGCGGTTTTCGGCTTCGCTTTCGCCTTCGGTTTCGCTTCTGAAGAAGAGTTTTCGATAAGCTTAAACAGCGTAATTAGCTCATCATCCGTCAGGTCACGCCATTCTCCCAGTGGCAGACCGGACAGGCCAACGTTCATGATGCGCGTGCGTTCAAGCTTCACCACTTCATAACCGAAATGTTCGCACATGCGGCGGATCTGACGGTTCAGCCCCTGAATCAGGGTAATCCGGAATACAAACGGCGCCTCTTTCTTCACCTTACATTTTTTTGTGACAGTACCCAGAATCGGCACGCCGGCACTCATCCCACGAATAAACTCATCCGTAACCGGTTTGTCGACCGTGACCAGATACTCTTTTTCATGATCGTTACCGGCACGCAGGATCTTATTCACCAGATCGCCGTGGTTGGTCAGGAAGATCAGTCCCTGGGAATCTTTATCCAGACGGCCAATCGGGAATACGCGCTTGCTGTGGTTAACGAAATCAACAATATTGTCGCGCTCGCTGTCTTCGGTGGTGCTCACGATCCCCACCGGCTTGTTCAGCGCGATAAAGACCAGATCTTCCGCTTCACGCGGCTCAATCAACCGACCATTCACCTTCACGACGTCGCCAGGCATCACCTGGTCGCCAATGGTGGCGCGTTTGCCATTAATGAAGACATTCCCTTGCTCGATGAAGCGATCCGCTTCGCGGCGCGAGCAGATTCCGCTTTCACTGATGTATTTGTTGAGTCGTGTTGATGAGTCGGGCAGCATAATTTCTCCGTTGTACACTTCATCCTTCAGGCTGTCTCTGCGTTGGCTGCCAGATTACTCGTCTCATCCATGAGACTCGCCCTGACGGGCCGTCGCTTCGCAACGTTCAAATCTGTTCCTGACAGATTTGTCACTCACCCCAGTCACATCGTTATCTATGCTCCTGAGGATTCGCTCCCTTGCCGCCTTGATACATCCTGAATGCTTTGCGTAATAAATGCGGAATATACCTTACCTTGCTGGCGATAAAAAATAATCGTGCAAATTGGCCTCAGCGCTATTTGTGATCCGCCCCACCTTTCGACACAAAAGTGTCTCCGATCTTTACGTGCAATTTTGTTGAATGAAAATTAACAGAATCAAGAGATTAGGATTATGTGCACATCTGTGCCAATAACGAGCGCTCCGCACATCATATGTGCAACATTAATCGCCAGCTCATGACGCACAAAGAAGAGAAAATCGCTTTGAACTCCCCCTTTTATGAGGTTATATCAGATCAAGAGGGCAGATTGATGATTTGCACAAATGTGCAGGAGTCTACAAATGGCGATGGAAAACAGTGATGATATCCGCCTGATCGTAAAAATAGCGCAGCTCTATTACGAACAGGATATGACACAAGCGCAGATCGCCCGTGAACTGGGGATTTATCGCACCACCATCAGCCGCCTGCTGAAACGCGGTCGAGAACAGGGCATCGTCACTATCGCCATCAACTACGATTACAACGAAAACCTGTGGCTGGAACAGCAGCTTAAACAACGATTCGGCCTCAAAGAAGCGGTGGTGATCACCTGCGACAACGAGCAGGAAGAGGAACAACTTGCCATGATGGGCGTGCACGGCGCGCAGTTGCTGGAACGTTTACTGGAACCCGGCGACATCATTGGTTTTTCCTGGGGACGCGCAGTACGCGCACTGGTCGAAGGGTTGTCGCCAGCCAGCCAGTCACGCCAGCTGATCTGCGTGCCGATCATCGGCGGGCCATCCGGGAAGCTCGAGAGCCGCTATCACGTCAATACGCTGACCTACGGCGCGGCGGCAAAGCTGAAAGGCGAATCACATCTGGCTGATTTTCCGGCACTGCTGGAAAATCCATTGATTCGCAACGGTATTATGCAGTCCCAGCACTTTAATTCGATTTCTGCCTACTGGAACAATCTGGATGTTGCGCTGGTAGGGATCGGTTCTCCGGCAATTCGCGACGGTGCAAACTGGCATGCCTTTTACGGCAGCGAAGAGAGTGACGATCTGCATGCCCGGCAGGTTGCCGGAGACATTTGCTCGCGCTTTTACGATATTAACGGCGTGACGGTGGAGACCACGATGAGCGAAAAAACGCTTTCTATCGAAACCAACAAATTAAAGCAAGCGCGTTATTCCATCGGCATCGCAATGGGTGAAGAAAAGCTTAGCGGCATTCTCGGCGCATTACGTGGAAACTATATTAATTCGCTGGTCACTAATAGCCATACCGCTGAATTATTGTTGAAGTAAATATACTCATCTTGATCCTGACGTAATTTATTTTATGCAGGGTCCCCTTCTCTGAATTTGGGAGTTAATTATGCAAACGTGGTTAAATCTACAGGATAAAGTCATTATTGTAACCGGCGGCGCATCCGGAATTGGCTTAGCCATTGTCGAAGAATTATTAGCACAAGGCGCAAATGTCCAGATGGCGGATATTCATGGCGGCGAAGCAAAGCATGAAGGTAATAACGACTACCACTTCTGGCCGACGGATATTTCCAGCGCCAAAGAGGTTAATCACACCGTGGATGAAATCATCCAGCGCTTTGGTCGTATTGATGGTCTGGTTAATAACGCTGGCGTTAACTTTCCCCGCCTGTTGGTCGATGAAAAAGCGCCTGCAGGAAAGTATGAATTAAACGAAGCCGCGTTTGAAAAAATGGTCAATATCAACCAGAAAGGCGTGTTTTTAATGTCACAGTCAGTGGCGCGCCAGATGGTGAAACAGCGTAACGGCGTTATCGTCAACGTCTCTTCGGAAAGCGGGCTGGAAGGGTCAGAAGGCCAGAGCTGCTATGCCGCAACGAAGGCGGCGCTGAATAGCTTCACCCGTTCCTGGTCAAAAGAGCTGGGCAAACACGGCATTCGCGTGGTCGGCATTGCTCCCGGGATTCTGGAAAAAACGGGACTGCGCACGCCGGAATATGAAGAAGCGCTGGCCTGGACCCGCAATATCACCGTTGATCAGCTGCGTGAAGGCTATAGCAAGAACGCGATTCCGATTGGCCGTTCGGGACGCCTGAGCGAAGTTGCTGATTTCGTTTGTTATCTTCTGTCTGAACGTGCCAGCTACATTACCGGAGTAACCACTAACATTGCGGGCGGAAAAACGCGCGGCTAAGGAGACGTTATGGTCAATGCAATCTTCTGTGCTCACGGCAAACTGGCCTGCGCCATGCTGGAATCGGTGCAAATGGTCTACGGTGACGCCAACGTTGAGGCGGTCGCCTTTGTCCCCGGCGAGAACGCCAGCGACATCGTCACAAAGCTGGAAAAGTTAGTGAGTGCTCACACCAATAGCGAATGGCTGATTGCCGTAGACCTGCAGTGCGGCAGTCCGTGGAACGCCGCGGCAACGCTGGCGATGCGCAATCCGGCCATCCGGGTGATCAGCGGCCTTTCCCTGCCGCTGGCGCTGGAACTGGTAGATAACCAGAGCAGTATGAATGTGGATGAATTGTGCGAACACCTGACGACCATTGCACAACAAACCTGCGTGGTCTGGCAGCATCTGGAAACGACCGAAGAGGATTTCTGATGAATATTACCCTTGCCCGTATTGATGACCGCTTGATCCACGGTCAGGTCACCACCGTCTGGTCGAAGGTGGCGAATGCCCAGCGGATTATTATCTGTAATGACGACGTTTATAATGATGAAGTGCGCCGGACATTATTACGCCAGGCCGCCCCACCGGGAATGAAGGTCAACGTGGTGAATATCGAAAAAGCCGTCGCGGTTTATCATAATCCACAGTATCAGGACGAGACTGTATTTTATTTATTTACCCGCCCACAGGATGCGCTGGCGATGGTCAAACAGGGCGTAAAAATTGCCACCTTAAATATTGGCGGCATGGCCTGGCGACCGGGTAAAAAACAATTAACCAAAGCCGTATCCTTAGATGACGATGATATTAATGCGTTTCGCGAACTGGATAAATTTGGCGTCACCCTGGATTTACGTGTGGTCGCCTCCGATCCCTCCATTAATATTCTCGACAAAATAAAAGAACAATCGTTCGCGGAATAAATAAAAGCGCCTGTATTTATTACACAGTCATTCTGGAAGCATCACGGCGGCAAATGAGTGAATCCACAGGAACATAAATAACGATGTGACTGGGGGTGAGTCACAAATCTGTCGGGAACAGATTTGAACGTTGCGAAGCGACGGCCCGTCAGGGCGAGTCTCATGGATGAGACGAGTAATTCAGCCAACAACGAGGCAGCCTGAAGGACGACGTGTAAATGCTTTAACAGGCAGGGATGTTCACATTTTAAGGTGACCCATTATGGAAATCAGTACCCTACAAATTATCGCCATATTTATATTTTCCTGTATTGCCGGAATGGGCAGCGTGCTGGATGAATTTCAGACCCACCGCCCGCTCATTGCCTGTACGGTTATCGGCCTGATCCTCGGTGATTTAAAAACCGGGGTGATGCTCGGCGGAACGCTGGAGCTGATCGCGCTTGGCTGGATGAACGTTGGTGCCGCGCAATCTCCGGACTCCGCGCTCGCCAGTATTATCTCCGCCATTCTGGTTATCGTCGGCCAACAGAGCATCGCGACCGGTATCGCCATCGCACTGCCGGTCGCGGCGGCAGGCCAGGTCCTGACCGTCTTCGCCCGGACTATCACCGTGGTGTTCCAGCATGCGGCGGATAAGGCCGCAGAAGACGCACGTTTTCGCACCATCGACATCCTCCATGTCTCTGCGCTGGGTGTCCAGGCGTTACGCGTCGCCATCCCGGCGTTAATTGTCTCGTTGTTTGTCAGTGCAGATATGGTCAGCAATATGCTCAACGCCATCCCGGAATTCGTCACTCGCGGCCTGCAGATTGCCGGTGGCTTTATCGTGGTGGTCGGTTACGCCATGGTGCTGCGCATGATGGGCGTGAAGTACCTGATGCCCTTCTTCTTCCTCGGTTTTATCGCCGGTGGTTACCTCGACCTGAGTCTGCTGGCCTTTGGCGGCGTCGGCGCGATTATTGCGCTGGTCTATATCCAGTTGAACCCACAGTGGCGTAAGGCCGAACCGCAGACGCAGACCTCCTCCTCCACCGCTCTTGACCAGCTTGATGACTAACGGAGCCCATCATGGAACAGAAAAAACTGACCAAATCTGACCTGTTTAGCATGTTTGTTCGCTCCAACCTGCAGCAGGCGTCTTTCAACTTTGAACGTATTCATGGGCTGGGTTTTTGCTACGACATGATCCCCGCCATCAAGCGCCTGTACCCGCTGAAAGAAGATCAGGTGGCGGCACTCAAGCGTCATCTGGTGTTCTTCAACACCACGCCCGCGGTGTGCGGCCCGGTGATTGGCGTGACCGCCGCGATGGAAGAAGCGCGAGCGAACGGGGCGGAAATCGATGATGGCGCGATCAACGGCATCAAAGTCGGTTTGATGGGGCCGTTGGCGGGCGTTGGCGACCCGTTAGTCTGGGGCACGTTGCGACCGATCACCGCCGCGCTCGGCGCGTCGCTGGCGTTGTCCGGCAACGTGCTCGGCCCGCTGCTGTTCTTCTTTATTTTCAACGCAGTCCGTCTGGCGATGAAATGGTACGGCCTGCAAATTGGCTTCAACAAAGGGGTCAACATCGTCAGTGACATGGGCGGCAACCTGCTGCAAAAACTGACCGAAGGCGCATCGATTCTCGGCCTGTTTGTGATGGGGGTGCTGGTCACCAAGTGGACCAGCATCAACGTGCCACTGGTGGTATCGCAAACCCCCGGCGCGGACGGCGGCACCGTCACGATGACCGTGCAGAACATCCTCGATCAGCTCTGCCCCGGCCTGCTGGCGCTGGGCCTGACGATGCTGATGGTCCGTTTGCTCAACAAGAAAATTAACCCGGTATGGCTGATCTTCGCCCTGTTTGGCCTGGGGATTATGGGTAACGCACTGGGCTTCCTGTCCTGATTTTTTCGCCCCGGCGTTCAGCCGGGGCTATCGCTCAACATGAGGTGGAATATATGTTAACAACAGCTCTGCGCCTTTATGGCAAACGCGACCTGCGCCTGGAAACGTTCGAACTTCCAGAGATGCAGGACGATGAAATTCTGGCTACCGTGGTCACCGACAGCCTGTGCCTCTCTTCCTGGAAAGAGGCTAATCAGGGTGAGGATCATAAAAAGGTGCCGGACGATGTAGCGACCCACCCAATCATCATCGGCCACGAGTTCTGCGGCGATATTATCGCCGTGGGGAAAAAGTGGCAGCACAAGTTCCAGCCCGGCCAGCGCTATGTGATTCAGGCGAACCTGCAACTGGCGGATCGCCCGGATTGCCCCGGTTACTCCTTCCCGTGGGTAGGCGGCGAAGCCACACACGTCGTGATCCCCAATGTGGTGATGGAACAGGACTGCCTGCTGGCTTACGAAGGCGAAACGTACTTTGAAGGATCGCTGGTCGAGCCCCTATCCTGCGTGATCGGCGCATTCAACGCCAACTATCACCTGCAGGAAGGCACCTATAACCACAACATGGGAATTCGTCCGCAGGGTCGCACACTGATCCTCGGCGGGACGGGGCCAATGGGGCTGCTGGCGATCGACTACGCGCTGCATGGCCCGATCAACCCGGCGTTACTGGTGGTGACCGATACTAACCACGACAAGCTGAGCTATGCCCGTAAACACTATCCTTCTGAACCACAAACGTTGATCCACTACCTGCACGCACAGGATGCCGCTTACGACACGCTGATGGCGCTGACCGGCGGCCACGGTTTTGATGATATTTTTGTCTTCGTGCCGAACGAACAACTGGTTACCCTGGCCTCTTCCCTGCTCGCACCCGACGGTTGCATGAACTTCTTTGCCGGCCCGCAGGACAAGCAGTTCAGCGCCCCAATCAACTTCTACGATGTGCATTACGCCTTCACTCACTACGTGGGCACCTCGGGTGGGAACACTGACGATATGCGCGCAGCGGTTAAACTGATTGAAGAGAAGAAAGTGCAGGCCGCCAAAGTGGTCACGCACATTCTTGGGCTGAATGCCGCAGGAGAAACCACGCTGGAGCTGCCGAAAGTGGGCGGCGGTAAAAAGCTGGTCTATACCGGGAAAGCGTTACCGCTAACCGCTCTCAGCCAGATTGACGATCCCGCGCTGTGCGCTATTCTGGAACGCCATCACGGGATTTGGTCTAAGGAAGCCGAACAGTATTTACTGTCGCACGCCGAGGAGATTTAACATGATTAACCGCGACACTCAGTTGTGCATGTCGCTTGCCGGTCGGCCCGGCAACTTTGGTACCCGCTTTCACAACTATCTGTATGAAAAGCTGGGTTTAAATTTCATCTACAAGGCGTTTACCACCCAGGATATTGAAGCGGCGGTGAAAGGGGTTCGCGCGTTAGGCATTCGTGGCTGCGCGGTATCGATGCCGTTTAAAGAGAGTTGTATGCCGTTTCTCGACGCGGTCGATCCATCGGCAAAAGTCATTGATTCCGTCAATACCATCGTCAATGACGGCGGCAGACTGACGGGCTACAACACCGATTATATTGCGGTAAAAAGCCTGATTGCCAGCCACCAGCTCGACACCACTGCGCGGGTGATGATTCGCGGCAGCGGCGGGATGGGCAAAGCGGTGATTGCCGCCTTTCGCGACGCCGGTTTTCGCGATGTGATCGTCGCCGCTCGTAACCGGGACAGCGGTCCGGCGTTGGCGAAACAGTATGGCTTTCAGTGGCAGCCGCTGCCGGAAGGCATTGCCTGCGACATTCTGGTCAATGTCACGCCCGTCGGCATGGCCGGAGGTAAAGAGAGCGATGAGCTGGCGTACAGCGAAGCCATGGTCGCCAGCGCCAGCGTGGTGTTCGATGTCGTTGCCCTGCCGCCGGATACCCCGGTGATCAAACTGGCGCAGAAGCTGGGTAAAAAGACCATCAGCGGCGCAGAAGTAATTGCGTTGCAGGCCGTTGAGCAGTTCGCAATGTACACCGGCGTACGCCCGGATGACGCGCTGATTAGTGAAGCCGCTGAATTTGCCCGGGCGGGGTAACATGTGCAAATAACCCTCCTCTGATGACGCTGAGGAGGGTTATTAAACGCGTAATCACAACGTTCAGAAACTGTAGCGGATACCCAGTTGACCACTATAAGGCGTCTCGATATGTTGGCCTTTTTCGTAGCTGACTTCTCCCCATGCGGACCACCGATCGCTTAGCTTCGCGGTCATCCCCAAGCCATATTTGCCGCTTGTCCCTGACAGGTCATTTTTGAACTTCTCAGTGTGGTTAATGACGACGTCGTTGTTCTTCATAAACTCATGACGAACGGCCACTCTCGCATACGGCTGTAACAGTGTCCCATCTACCAGCGTCACATTCTTACCGAAGGTTAACCCGGTTTCCCCTTTTAACGATCGCGCAGCATCCGCTTTAACCGACATGCCACTGTCGAGTTTGTAGTGAGTCTGGTCGCCAATAAACCATGATGCCTGGAGATAGGGTTCAACAAACCACGTCTCAAGCGCAATATGCTTACCGATCTCGACTGAAGCCCCGCCGCCAACGGTATTATCTTTCGCATGGGTGCGTCCGCCGTTGAAGTAGGGGTTGTTCTCCGTACGGAAATAGTTGGCTTTCAACACACCATCGATGTAATAACCGCTGTTGTGTAACCAGGTCGTGTACAGTCCAATGCCGTAACTGTCCGCTTTGCCATTGGTACTGGATGAGTCGAGATCCGCACGCGTATAGGAAGCCATACTGCCCATAATCAGTGCGCTATTTTCTAAATCAAAACGCTTATCGCCACCGAGCATCACACCGTTCACATCCTGACGGTAAGCCACGTGCTCTGTGGAAACGCGGTAGCGGCTACTGATGTATTTGCCCCATGCGCCCTCTTCGTAGTCACGCATCTGACGAATTTCACCGAGACGGGTTCGCAGCGTTGACAACTCAGCGTCCCACAAAGTGGGTGTCACATTCGCCATGGCAATAACCGCTTTCGCGCTTTCTGATAAATCCGGCTTAACTCCCGGTTCAGGATTCGGTTCAGGCGAAGGTCCTGGACCCGGCTCAGGATCCGGGCCTGGCTCAGGTTCTGGCGTATTCGCCTGCGGTGACAAATACCAGTTATCCTTATCGCTATCGGCGCCATGCACCAGATAGTATTTGTACGCACCAAGATCGACGCTGCCGTTGGTCATCGCAAAGGTGTCTGCCCCGCTCCCATTCGCATAAATTAAGTGATAAGGAGTAGCCGCTCGACTGCGTAACTCACTTCCGGAATCATGCACCGTGACCTTAAATTGCCCCGTCACGGCATCGGAAACGTTCAGAAAATCCCCAATCCCGCCGGACAGATTGGTGTTCATAACGAAAGTCCCGGTCCCCTCCAGCGTGGTGAGTTCAAGACGGTTAAACTGTCCCGCGTCGCGTCCCTCTGGCGCACTAAAATTCACCACACCATTATGCGTTAAGGCTTTAATCGTCGTGACGGATTCCGCAGTATCCGCGTTGTGTTTTAAGTACAGAACGGAAGAAGGGCCTTGTAAGTCCACCGACGCGGCCCAGGCGCCCTTACCCAGATTCCCCGTCCAGTCGTGTACACTTCCCCCTTCCATAGTCAGTGAACCGTCTTCTACCGTCAGTGTCCCCGTTGAATAGCCTCCATAGGCAATCAGGCTGCTCCCGCCATTGCGAAGCGTTGTGTTCGAGATATGCCCCAGCGCAAGCACTTCCTGACGGCCGCCATCGATAACCGTATTACTGGCTTCACCGTACCAGGCAAGTTGCTGAAGGCCGCCCGCATGAACGGTCGTATTTGTCGCGTTAGCGCGAATGCCACCGGTCCATCCAGATTGCTCCACCCAGCTTCCCCCAACCCAGCCACCTTTCTGACCATTGACAAGTTGAGTGCCATAGACCTGTGTGCCATCGGCATTGCCGGTTTGAATACGTTGCAAACCACCGGCATGGATAGTGGCGTCCTTCGCCTGCTGCCCGTTGACACGAACGTTGGAATTACTGTCGGAAACCCAGTCTCCATCGCTCCATTGACCGTCTACGCCGGTAATCACCTGCGTGCCATAGACCTGCGCATTTTCTGAAATACCCGAGGTTATCGTTTGTCGCGCACCGGCATAAACGGTGGTATTGCGGTCCGCAACGAACTCTTCGCCTTTACCGCTAAACACCTGCTGGAATGCGCCGTTATACAGGTATGTATCCAAAGCCAGACCGCTGGCAAGCTGATAGCTGTTGGCGCCAATGTGCGAGTTTTTCGCGGTCCCGTTATAAATGATTTGCTGGCCGCCATTTTGCACAATGGTATCTTCAGCCAACGCCGTACTGGTGACTGAGAGCACCTGAATACCGCCATCGATGAGATTCGCCTGAGCATAAGCACGGCCTCCAACAGTCTGTCGACCACCGGCTTTCACCACGGTGTCATACGCCTGTGAATCACCATTCATCGTCAGGGCACCGTTATTCTCAACCAGCGTATGGAAGGCTTTCCCGTCGCCATTAAGTTGCAATACACCTGTTTCAATATTCCCTTTACTATTGGTGTATTCCCCTTTCACCGTGGTATTCACGGCTTCAGAACCGGCGGCATCGTATATACCGTCACCGATATTAAGCTGCACAGAATTCAACGTATTGTTATAACTATACGACTCATTTAATAACGTCACGACCTGTTTAGAAAAAGCAGGATTGATCAGCGTAATTTCCTGGTTAGCAATATATTTTTTATCTTTGATGGAAAAAGTGGAATAGCCTTTCTCCCAGGTTTCTTTCACCCAATCCCAGTGATTCGTATAATCCGAATTCGATAATAAGTCGTCCGGCATCGTGGTAGTTTGCACGGGTGGATAAGGTGTGGGAAGCATTTCCGCCGCAGTCAGTGGGTACGCGGTTAAACATAACGCGGGGAAAAAAGCATGGTAAAAAACGCGTTTCATATCTACATCCATAGTTAATAAGATCCCTATTAAACGGGCAGTTCTATCTTGCTTATAAATATTCCACTGGACGCTCAGGCATCAGAAATATTCATACTGGACAATGATTATTAATTCGAAATAAGGAGATGTTCGAGTTTTCGTACTTTAAATTTCCGCGCGACTGTAGTCTTCCATCCCTGCAAGGTGGAATACGCGCGGCAGTGTTTCTCTTGTAAATAGCCCATACTTCCCCCTTCAAGATAATGCCGCAGAAGTAAAACGTCTCTTGAAGAGAGTAAACAGGCAGGCCCCGGGAAGGACCAGACGATCTGCCGCCCGGTCGCGACAGTATCCAGACCGCGAATAACATCATGAACAGAGCAACGCGATTCGAAGATTGCGCTGACGGCGTGACATTTCAGGTGCCAGAAAAAAGCCAGCGGCATGAGTCGTTGGGTTGAAATAATAATCAACTGATAACCACTCTTGCTCAATTGAGAGAACGATCGAAAAAAAAGCTTTAAGGTATAACTATTAAGATTAATAAACAGATAGTCTGAGCCGGAATGAGAATTAGTCACTTTTCTGGCCAGCGCAGAGATACCCGTGGAAAAATAAACATCATTTTCAGGCCAACTGGCAATATGGCTCTTCTTTACATATTCCTTTGTCATACAGATGATGCTCCCTATATCCTGGACAGCCTGTTTTTTATTTTCAGGGGGTATTTATTATCCGGCGAGGTTATTTATTCTGACGATGTCCGGCACACCCACTCTGCTGCTGTCGGTATAATATTGATTCAAACAGAATAGTACATGAGCAATATTGATTGTCAAACCTGATCGATAAAACAAAATCAATAGTTAAAGACTATCACTAGAAAGGTATCGATCGTTGTAATCGATCTTTTTTTCGGAATTTACCTTACTGTTTGTAAGTAAAACAAAAAGATACATAAATTTTAATTTTTGGTAAAAATCCTATATTTCAGTGAGTTACAATAATTTTTCCATTCGAATTGAAATGTTTAGTTACATAATAATGAAAATAGCGACACTGTTGTTGATCAGAGGACAGACGCCAATGCTTCAGCATGGGCCAGAAACCTCATAGTGCTTATCGCAATACGCTTAAGCCTGTTCGGGATAAATCCAGGGCAATACCGCAATGTTGCTGTTTTAAATTAGTAACCGTCAAAATTTAAAAATCCCCTTCTCACTTTTCATAAAGAGTGAATAAACATTTCAACTACGATAAATTCAATCACACCTGGTTTATTGTATTATCAAGGCGTTACATGTTCATACTGGCAGAGTGAGAAATATCTTCACTCGCTTTAATACGCATATCGTGCATTTTTCATTATTGAGTCAGTGGTCCTTTCTACCCCCCCTTCCAACATCGTGAGCCATGTCAGTAAGGCGCTACACTGTCAGTGGTAGCATGACCGCGTTTTGTCATTTACTGATTACAGGGAGAAAGAATGGAACTGCTTTTATTGAGTAACTCGACACTGCCGGGTAAAGGCTGGATGGAGCATGCGCTGCCGCTGATTGCGGAGCAACTTGAGGGGCGCCGTTCGGCAGTATTTATCCCCTTTGCAGGCGTCACGCAAACCTGGGATGAATACACAGAAAAAACGGCTGCAATCTTCGCCCCGATGGGCGTCAAGGTGGTGGGTATTCACACCGTGACTGATCCGGTGGCGGCCATTGAAAATGCGGAAGTGGTGATTGTCGGTGGCGGTAATACTTTTCAGTTACTGAAAGAGAGCCGCGAGCGCGGGTTGCTGGCACCGATTGTTGACGTGGTTAAACGCGGTGCGCTGTACATCGGCTGGAGTGCGGGTGCCAACCTCGCCTGCAAGACCATCCGCACCACCAACGACATGCCGATTGTTGATCCGCAAGGTTTTGATGCGCTGGGCCTGTTCCCGTTGCAGATTAACCCGCATTTCACTAACGCGCTGCCGGAAGGACACAAAGGCGAAACGCGTGAACAGCGTATTCGCGAGCTGCTGGTTGTCGCGCCTGAACTGACGGTGATCGGTCTGCCGGAAGGCAACTGGATTAAAGTGAGTAAGGGTCAGGCGGTGCTTGGCGGTCCGAACACCACCTACGTGTTCGAAGCCGGTAAAGACGCCGTTGCCGTTGAGGCAGGTCACTGCTTTTAACCGACGTTGTCGGATGGCAGCGTAAATGCTTTATCCGGCCTGCAATGAGCGCAATTGGTAGGCCGGATAAGCGCTATCCGGCCTTACCGCCTGTTAGTAATCATCCCGCTCGTCATCTTCGTCCGGCTGTTCCAGCACGCTGTAAGCCACGGAACAGAACAACGAGTTCAGACGTTGCATATCCCCCAGTAATCCCAGGTGCAAAGAGCTGGTCTCGATACTTTGTACGTTCTGCTGATGCAGACGATCAACGTGCGCATGCGAGTAACGGCGATTCAGTATGCGGAAACGATGCTTGCTACGGCGCAACCGCCGGGCACTGGTCACGTCGCCGGAGAAGAAGACCGACATCGCCAGTTGCAGGTTGCTGAGCAACTGGTCGTACAGCGCATCCAGCTCTTTTAACCCCTCAATAGAAAACGCCCGCCGCGCCGCCAGCGATTTATCAGCAATCTCGCTCCCCATGCGCTCCACAATATCCGACGCCTGTTCAAGGTTGAGCGACATCTCGATGATCTCCGCCCAGCGGCGCGACTCCTCTTCCGCCAGTTCCTCTTTCGGCATCCGCGCCAGATAGAGTTTGATGGCAGTGTAGAGCACGTTGATGTCATCCGCGATTTTGCGCAGCTCCTTCTCTTCGCGCGGCTCGCCATGCATCACCTTCTTCAGCCCTTCCATCATCTGTTCCATCGCATCGCCGATGCGCAGCGCCTCACGGGCGGCATTGGCGAGCGCAAGGGTCGGCGTATCCAGCGCGCTAACGTCCAGATGCTTTGGCTTGAGATGCGCATCCAGCTCAGGCTCGTCGCGGATGATGCGCTTACAGAAGCGCGCCATCGGCTCGGCAAAAGGAATCATTGCCAGGCAGCGGACCAGGTTGTAGAAAACATGGAAATAGATCACCAGCTCGGATTTCGCCAGCGGCAATTCATCCATCAGATTCGCCAGCGGATGGACAAATGGCAGAATAATCAGGCTACCCACCAGCTTAAACAACAGACTGCCAAGCGCCACGCGACGAGCCGCGGCATTAGCCGCGCTGTTGTTGAGCATCGCCAGCAGGCCGGAACCGAGGTTGGCGCCAATCACCAGACACAGCGCCACCGGGAAGGAGATGATCCCCGCCGCGGTCAGGGTGGCCGTGAGCAGTACCGCCGCCAGGCTGGAATAACTGATGATCGCGAACATCGCGCCAATGAGCGCATCCAGCATGATATCGCCGGTCAGCGAGGCAAAAATGACCTGTACGCCGTTGGCCTGGGTTATAGGGGTGACGGCCTGGACAATCAGTTCCAGCGCCAGCAGGATCAGGCCAAGGCCGATCCCCACGCGCCCCAGTTGTCCGGCGCGTGACTGTTTACGGCCGAGGAAGAAGATCACGCCGATAAAAATCAACAGCGGCGAGAGCCACGATAAATCGAAGGTGAGGATACGCGCCATCAGCGCGGTCCCTACGTCTGCACCAAGCACAATCACCAGCGCAGGCGTCAGTGCGACCAGATCCTGAGCAACAAACGAGGTCACCAGCATGGTGGTGGCATTACTGCTCTGCACCAGCGCAGTGACGCCAATTCCCGCGCAGAAGGCGAGCGGTTTCTTTTCGACGCTACGGCTAAGCACGGTTCGCAGGCGGGCGCCGAACACACGCATCACGCCAGTACGCACAATATGGGTACCCCAGACCAGCAGGGCGACAGCAGAAAGCAGGTGGAGCAGGGTTAGCACGGAATCAGGTACTCCTTATCATTTACACTTTATCCTTCAAGCTGCCTCTTTGTTGGCTGCGCCTGCTCACTCCAGTCACTTACTTCAGTAAGCTCCTGGAGATTCCCAGGCTTGCCGCCTCGACGCAACTTGAATGATTGCGTGTAAAAATATAACCAGAGAGGTCATAGCCTTCTTCCAGTATAAGGGTTTAAACGCAAGAAAGAGACAGGGTGCCCGACAAGCACCCTGTTAGTTGTAAGGAAAGATGACAGTTTCGTGAATCAGTCGGCGTCGTAGCCCAGGTTAGGGGCCAGCCAGCGCTCAACGTCAGAAACACTCATCCCTTTACGGAACGCGTAGTCTTCCACCTGATCGCGCTGAATCTGTGCAACCGCGTAATACTTGCTGTCCGGATGGCTGAAGTACCAGCCGGAAACCGATGCGCCAGGCCACATGGCGAAGGATTCGGTAAGCTTCATGCCGGTGTGCTTTTCCACTTCCAGCAACTGCCAGATGGTGCCTTTCTCGGTATGCTCCGGACAGGCCGGGTACCCCGGCGCCGGACGAATTCCCTGGTAGTTTTCGCGAATCAGCTCTTCATTGCTGAGATTTTCGTTCGGCGCATAGCCCCAGTAGACCTTACGCACGCGCTCATGCAGGTATTCCGCGAAGGCTTCCGCCAGACGGTCAGCAAGCGCTTTCACCATGATCTTGTTGTAATCATCGTGCTGCGCTTCAAACGCATCCGCCAGCGCGTCCTCCTCCAGACCACCGGTCACCGCAAAAGCACCGATGTAGTCCGCTTTGCCGGTCAGCTTCGGCGCCACGAAGTCAGACAGACAGTAGTTAGCAAAGCCCACTTTTTCAGTCTGTTGACGCAGATGATGGCTGACCGTCAGCACGTGCGTTCGCGTTTCGTCACGATAGATTTCGATGTCATCACCCACGCGGTTTGCCGGGAACAGCCCCACCACACCGCGCGGATTCAGCGCCTTCTCTGCGCTCAGTTTATCCAGCATGTCGTTGGCATCTTTAAACAGGCGCTTCGCCTCTTCACCTACCACTTCATCTTCCAGAATGCGCGGATACTTCCCGGCCAGCGACCAGGTCATAAAGAACGGCGTCCAGTCGATGTAGTTACGCAGCGTTTCGATGCTGGCTTCGACCTCCTGCACACCCAGACGGTGCGCCACTGGCGGGGTATAGCTTTCCCAGTCAAACGCCAGATCGTTATCCCGCGCGGCGGCGAGCGTCACCGGCGGCGTGCGCGGTTTCTTACGCCCATGCTGGATGCGCACGGTTTCATACTCTTTACGGGTACGGGCGACAAAGTCATCGCGCTGGGTATCAGAAAGCAACGCGGCGACCACGCCGACGGTGCGCGAAGCGTTCTGCACATACACCGTAGGGCCGCTGTAGTTCTGCTCGATTTTCACCGCCGTGTGCGCTTTCGAGGTCGTCGCGCCGCCAATCAGCAGCGGTATGGTGAAGCCCTGACGCTCCATCTCTTTCGCCACGTTGACCATTTCGTCCAGCGACGGGGTAATCAACCCGGAAAGGCCTATCAGATCCGCATTCACCTCTTTGGCGGTTCGGAGAATTTTCTCCGCCGGCACCATCACGCCAAGATCGACGATTTCGTAGTTGTTACATTGCAGGACCACGCCAACGATATTTTTGCCGATATCGTGGACATCGCCCTTCACGGTGGCGATGACCATTTTGCCATTGCTGGAGCCTTTCTCTTTACTGGCTTCGATAAACGGTTCGAGATACGCCACCGCCTGTTTCATTACGCGGGCGGATTTCACCACCTGCGGCAGGAACATTTTTCCTTCGCCGAACAGGTCGCCGACGACGTTCATCCCGTCCATCAGCGGCCCTTCAATCACCTCAATCGGGCGGGCCGCCTGCTGACGCGCCTCTTCGGTGTCCTGCTCGATAAACTCGGTGATGCCTTTAACCAGCGAGTATTCGAGGCGCTTTTTCACTTCCCAGGTGCGCCACTCCGCCAGTTGCGCGTTGGCCGCCTCATCACTTTTGCTACCGCGATATCTCTCCGCCAGCTCCAGCAATCGTTCGGTGCCGTCATCACGCCGATTGAGGATCACATCCTCCACCGCATCGCGCAGCTCGGCAGGGAGATCGTCGTAAATCGCCAGTTGCCCGGCGTTGACAATCCCCATGTCCATACCGTTACGAATGGCATAGTAGAGGAACACCGCGTGAATAGCTTCGCGCACCGGATCGTTGCCACGGAACGAGAATGACACGTTGGACACGCCGCCGGAGATCAACGCATGCGGCAGCTCGCGTTTGATGTCTTCACAGGCACCGATAAAGTCCTGCGCGTAGTTGTTGTGCTCATCGATCCCGGTTGCTACTGCGAAAATATTCGGGTCGAAAATGATGTCTTCCGGCGGGAAGCCCACCTCCTCGGTGAGGATCCTGTACGCCCGGCGGCAAATCTCGATTTTACGCGCACGCGTATCCGCCTGGCCCTGCTCATCAAAGGCCATCACCACCACCGCCGCACCGTAGCGGCGCAGCAGCTTCGCATGATGGATAAAGGTTTCAATCCCCTCTTTCATCGAGATGGAGTTAACGATGCCTTTCCCCTGGATGCACTTCAGCCCTTTCTCAATGACGTCCCATTTTGAGGAGTCAATCATGATCGGCACACGAGCAATGTCAGGCTCACCGGCGATCAGGTTGAGAAAGCGCACCATCGCCGCTTCGGCGTCGAGCATCCCCTCATCCATGTTGATATCAATAATCTGTGCGCCGCTTTCTACCTGCTGACGGGCAACGTCCAGCGCTTCGCTGTATTTTTCTTCTTTGATCAGGCGCTTAAATTTGGCGGAGCCGGTAACGTTGGTACGCTCACCGACGTTTACAAACAGGCTGTCGTCGCCAATATTCAGCGGTTCGAGACCGGATAAGCGGCAGGCCACCGGGATCTCCGGCAACGGGCGCGGTGCCAGTCCCTCGACCGCCCTGCTCATTGCCGCGATGTGTTCCGGTGTGGTGCCGCAGCAGCCGCCAACGATATTCAGGAAGCCCGCTTCGGCCCATTCGCGGATCTGTTTTGCCATCGTATCGGCATCGAGATCGTATTCACCGAAAGCGTTGGGCAGCCCGGCGTTCGGGTGTGCAGTCACGTAACATTCAGCAATGCGAGACAGTTCCTGCACATACTGACGCAGTTCATCCGGCCCCAGCGCGCAGTTGAGGCCGAAAGTGAGAGGTTCAGCATGGCGCAGGGAGTTGTAAAACGCCTCTGTCGTTTGCCCGGAAAGGGTACGTCCAGAAGCATCGGTGATGGTGCCGGAAATCATGATCGGCAGGTCGATGCCCAGCGCTTCCAGCTCTTCTTTCACCGCAAAAATCGCCGCTTTCGCGTTCAGCGTATCGAAGACGGTTTCGATCAAAATCAGGTCACTGCCACCTTCCACCAGCGCTTTGGTGGATTCGCGGTAAGCAGCCACCAGCTGATCAAAGGTGATATTACGAAATGCCGGGTCATTCACATCCGGCGAGATCGATGCGGTCCGGTTGGTTGGGCCGAGAACGCCCGCAACATAGCGCGGTTTTTCCGGGGTACGGGCAGTCCACTCATCGGCACAGGCACGCGCCAGTTTCGCGGCGGCAAAGTTGATCTCCGCCGACAGGGATTCCATCTGGTAATCCGCCATCGCGATGGGGGTGGAGTTAAACGTGTTGGTTTCAATGATGTCCGCGCCCGCGTCAAAGTACGCGTTATGAATCGCGGCGATCACCTCTGGCTTACTCAGCACCAGCAGGTCATTGTTGCCTTTCAGGTCGCACGGCCAGTCGGCAAAGCGTTCACCACGGAAATCCTCTTCACTCAGACGATAGCTCTGGATCATCGTGCCCATACCGCCGTCCAGCACCAGAATACGTTCATTTAACTGCGCACGCAGTTGTTCAACTTTGCTGCTCACACTTGCTCCCGACAACGCTTAACCAGACCGAAAAAGTCAACAAAACATAGTGGCATAAACAGGGCTGACGGAAAAGCCAACAACGGGCAACATGAGACATGTTCAGCTTCACTCATCCGATCAGTACAAGACTTCTTGCATTATAATTGAATAAAACGAAAATGATTTCCACGATACAGAAAAGGAATGCGCTATGGTTGCACCCGTTCCCGCCAAACGCGGCAGAAAACCCGCCGCGACGACCGCCCCCGCTGCCGGACAGGTTCAGTCGCTGACCCGTGGCCTGAAACTGCTGGAATGGATCGCGGAATCCAACGGCAGCGTGGCATTGACCGAGCTGGCACAGCAGGCTGGCCTGCCGAACTCCACGACTCATCGCTTACTGACCACTATGCAGCAGCAGGGCTTTGTGCGTCAGGTGGGTGACCTTGGACACTGGGCGATAGGCGCGCATGCGTTTATCGTCGGCAGCAGCTTTTTACAGAGCCGCAATTTGCTGGCGATCGTCCACCCTATTCTGCGCAAACTGATGGAAGATTCCGGCGAAACGGTGAATCTGGCGGTGCTGGATCAAAGTGATCATCAGGCAATTATCATTGACCAGGTACAGTGTACCCAACTGATGCGTATGTCCGCGCCGATTGGCGGTAAACTGCCGATGCACGCCTCTGGCGCAGGCAAAGCGTTTTTAGCACAACTGAGCGAAGAACAGGTGACCCAGTTGCTGCACCGCAAAGGGCTGCATGCATACACCCACGCGACGCTGGTCTCCCCGGTTCATCTGAAGGACGACCTCGCCCAGACCCGCAAGCGCGGTTATTCCTTTGATGATGAGGAACATGCGCTCGGTCTGCGTTGTGTCGCGTCGTGCATTTATGACGAACACCGCGAGCCGTTCGCGGCAATCTCTATCTCTGGCCCGATTTCGCGCATCACGGACGACCGCGTGACCGAGTTTGGCGCGATGGTGATCAAGGCGGCGAAAGAGGTGACGCTGGCATACGGCGGGATTCGTTAAACAAAATCCCCCTCAGGAACATTTTCGGCAAGCCTGATAAGCGTCGTGCCATCAGGCAGGTCGGCGCACATTGCCGGATGGCGGCGCAAGCGCCCGGTCGGTTTCATAACGCACGCTGAATCGCTGGCGACGGCGATATGCGTAAACATCTTCAACATGCCCTTCCCGAATGCGCGTCTGTAATGCGCGCCAGTAATCGGCACGAAACAGATCGGCGTGCATCTCCTCAAACAGCGGTCCGATGCGTGGGTCGGCGCATAACCAGTGGCGAAACTCCTCAGGAAACACATCGCCAGGGGATACGCTATACCAGGGCTCGGCACTCATCTCATCTTCCGGGTAGCGCGGCGGCGGGATGTCCCGGAAATTCACTTCCGTCATGTAGCAGATTTCATCGTAATCGTAGAACACCACGCGACCATGACGGGTGACGCCAAAGTTTTTGAACAGCATGTCGCCGGGGAAAATATTGGCGGCGGCAAGCTGGCGAATCGCGTTGCCGTACTCCTCAATCGCATCCCGCAGTTGCTGACCTTCGACCTGCTCAAGCCAGATATTGAGCGGCACCATCCGCCGCTCAATATAGAGATGACGGATGACAATCTGCTCACCAAGATCGGTTATCTTTTCCGGCACTTCCTCAAGTAACAGCGCCATCAATGCCGGATCGATCTGACGTTTATCCAGCACGAAATTTTCGAACTCCTGGGTATCTGCCATGCGTCCCACGCGATCGTGCTCTTTCACCAGTTGATAGCAGGCGCGAACGTGGGCGGCAGACATCTCTTTTTGCGGCGCGAACTTATCTTTAATAATTTTAAAAACCCGGTCGAACCCTGGCAGCGTAAAGACCAGCATCACCATGCCACGTATGCCCGGCGCTTCAATGAACTGCTCATCGCAGCTGCGCAGATACAACAAATACTCGCGATAGCTCTCGGTCTTCGCATGTTTCTGACAGCCAATCGCCATGTATAACTCAGCGGTGGTTTTTCCTGGCAGGATCTCGCGCAACCATTCCACCAGCGCGGCGGGCAGCGGCGCGTACACCATAAAATAGGAACGAGCGAAACCGAACACGATACTGGCTTCTGCCGTGGTGGTCAGGCAGGTATCCACAAACAGTTCACCTTCATCGGTGCGATGAATCGGCAGCAAAAAGGGCAACGTGGCGGATGGCGTGATGAGTTTGCCGACCAGCCATGCGGCTTTATTGCGATAAAACAGCTCGTTAGCCACCTGTAGATGGCACTGCTGCAACGTCTCCTCACCAAAGGTTTCACGCAGATGTGCAATGATATAGCGAATATCGCGCCCTTTGTTCTGCCAGGGCAGGCGCAACGGCAGATCGCTGAGAATGCGGGTGAGCAGCGGTTCCCAACCGCTATCCGGGAAGAAATCTTTTGCCAGCGGACGCGGGATCGTCCGGAAACGACGTTCCGGCTGGGAGCTAAAAATAAAGAGCCGCTCGGGAGTGAGCGAGCGGTGGTCAAATAACCGACAATATACGGAGTTAAAAAAGCTCTCCGCAATCTCGAAGCGCGGGTAATCCGGCAGGAGCCCCGTGTAATGCTCTTTTACACGCAGCAAAAATGCGGCGTCGGTACTTTTGCCGCCAGTGATGCAGCGCAGTTGTTCCACCACCAGACCCACGTGGTGATCGTAGAGGTGAATACGGCTTTTCATCGCCTGCTGCACGGCATGCCAGTCAGCCTGTTCAAAGCGCTGTTGCGCGCCGGAGGTCACTTCCAGAAATCGACCATACTGGGCGTCGAAACCTTGCAAAATCGTCTGAGCAATCAGTAACTCCAGGCCACGCGTCATCGCTTCTCCTCATCCGGCACAACGTCATGCCGGATAGCGCGTCTGCTTATCCGGCCTACATCCCTTCGTAGGCCCGGTAAGCGCAGCGCCACCGGGCATTAATCAAAACTGTGATTCTTCGGTCGAGCCGGTCAGCGCGGTCACCGAGGAAGTGCCGCCCTGAATGATGGTGGTGACTTTATCAAAGTAGCCTGTCCCTACTTCCTGCTGATGGGACACGAAGGTGTAACCGTCTTTAGCCGCCGCAAATTCCGGCTGCTGAACCTTCTCAACATAGTGGCGCATGCCTTCACCCTGCGCGTAGGAGTGCGCAAGGTCGAACATGTTGAACCACATGCTGTGAATACCTGCCAGGGTAATGAACTGGTATTTGTAACCCATATCGGACAACTGCTGCTGGAAGCTGGCGATAGTCTTATCGTCCAGATTCTTCTGCCAGTTGAACGACGGCGAACAGTTATAGGCCAGCAGTTTGCCTGGGAATTTCGCATGAATCGCATCGGCAAAACGCTTCGCCAGTTCCAGATCCGGCGTCGAGGTTTCACACCACACCAGATCGGCATACGGGGCGTAGGCCAGGCCACGGCTGATCGCCTGCTCAATGCCGGCACGCGTACGGAAGAATCCTTCACTGGTGCGCTCGCCGGTAATAAATTCGCTGTCGTACGGGTCACAGTCGGAGGTGATCAGATCCGCCGCATCCGCATCGGTACGCGCAATCACCAGCGTCGGGACGCCCATAACGTCTGCCGCCAGACGCGCAGCCACCAGTTTCTGAATCGCTTCCTGAGTTGGCACCAGCACTTTGCCGCCCATATGACCACATTTCTTCACCGAGGCCAGTTGATCTTCGAAGTGAACAGCCGCTGCACCGGCCTCAATCATCGACTTCATCAGCTCAAACGCATTCAGTACGCCGCCAAACCCGGCTTCCGCATCGGCGACGATTGGCAGGAAGTAATCCACATAGCGCGGATCGTTGGGCTCAATACCGCTGGACCACTGGATCTGATCCGCACGGCGAAAGGTGTTGTTGATCCGATCCACCACTGCCGGAACAGAGTTTGCCGGGTAGAGCGATTGATCCGGGTACATACTGGACGCCAGGTTGGCATCCGCTGCGACCTGCCACCCCGACAGATACACCGCTTCGATACCCGCTTTCGCCTGCTGTAACGCCTGACCACCGGTCAGCGCACCAAGGCTGTTGATGTAACCTTTTTTCGATTCGCCGTGCAGCAGACGCCACATTTTGGCTGCGCCCAGCTGCGCCAGCGTGCATTCCGGGTTAACCGAGCCGCGTAATTTCACCACTTCCTCCGCGCTGTACGGGCGACGGATGCCTTCCCAGCGCGGTTGTGTCCATTCTTTCTGTAACGCTTCGATCTGTTGGGTACGGGTTTTCATGTGCAGATGCTCCATATTATTCTCCTGGCTTCCCAGGCGTTATTGGTGAAGGCAGTTTGGTCACGGGAAGCCGCGCAAAAACCGGAGCGTACTTATCGTACGTGAGGATTTTGAGCACGGCCCGGGGCCAAAATGGCGAACAAAATAGCCTGGGCATTTACGCCAGCAGGCGGTAGCCTGGCAATGTCAGGAAATCGATTAATTCGTCAGAAGTGGTGATTTGCTCCATCAGGCGCGCGGCATCATCAAATCGGCCGCTGCTGTAACGGTGTTCACCCAGTTCGTCCTGGATGACCCGCATCTCTTCAGCCAACATCTGGCGGAACAGCGCCTTAGTGACCGGTTTGCCGTTGCTCAGGGTTTTCTCGTGATGGATCCACTGCCAGATTGACGTACGGGAGATCTCCGCTGTCGCCGCATCTTCCATCAGGCCATAAATCGGCACGCAGCCGTTGCCGGAGATCCACGCTTCGATGTACTGCACCGCAACGCGAATATTGGCGCGCATCCCCTCTTCCGTACGCTCGCCTTCACATGGCGCCAGCAATTGTTCTGCGGTAATCGGCGCGTCTTCATCACGGGTCACAAACAGCTGGTTTTTGTTCTCGCCGAGCACCTCGTTGAAGACTGCCATCGCGGTATCCGCCAGTCCCGGATGCGCAATCCACGTGCCGTCGTGGCCGTTATTGGCTTCCAGCGCTTTATCCGCTTTCACCTTGCTGAGTACCTGATTATTGCGTTCAGCGTCTTTGCTCGGGATGAATGCCGCCATACCGCCCATCGCGAAGGCACCACGTTTGTGACAGGTTTTAATCAGCAGACGCGAATAGGCGCTAAGGAAAGGCTTATCCATCGTCACCACCTGGCGGTCCGGCAGAACGCGATCCGGATGATTCTTCAGCGTTTTGATATAGCTGAAGATGTAATCCCAACGACCACAGTTCAGCCCGACAATATGGTCACGCAGCGCGTGCAGGATCTCGTCCATCTGGAACACGGCCGGCAGGGTTTCAATCAGCAACGTGGCTTTAATCGTACCGCGCGACAGATTGAAACGATCTTCGGTATAGCTGAAGACTTCACTCCACCAGGCCGCTTCCTGCCAGGCCTGCGTTTTCGGCAGGTAGAAATAGGGACCGCTGCCTTTGGCCAGCAACGCTTTGTAGTTATGGAAGAAATAGAGGGCAAAATCGAACAGGCTGCCGGGGATCGCTTCACCGCGCCAGGTCACATGTTTTTCCGGCAGGTGCAGACCACGCACACGGCAAATCAGTAATGCCGGATTGGGCTTCAACTGATAGATTTTGCCAGCTTCATTGGTGTAGCTGATGGTGCCGTTTACCGCGTCACGCAGGTTGATATGCCCGTCGATCACTTTGCTCCATTCCGGTGCCAGCGAATCTTCGAAATCGGCCATAAAAACCTTCACATTCGCGTTCAACGCATTGATGACCATCTTGCGTTCAACCGGTCCGGTGATTTCGACCCGACGATCCTGTAAATCCTCCGGAATGCCGCGAATCTTCCAGCCTCCGTTTCTAATGGAAACAGTTTCCGAAATAAAATCAGGCAATATACCGTTGTCGATATCCCGCTGCTGCTGAATACGAGCCGCGAGCAGCTTATTGCGCTTCGTCGTAAAGCGCGCCACCAGTTCAGTGAGAAATTCGACCGCTTCATCGGTCAGGATCTGCTTCTCTGGCTCACCATGGGGCCTGGTAAAGATCAATTCATCGGTAGTCGTTGCCTGTTGATTCATTCTGTAACTCCTCGTCATTGATAACAAAGCATTCCCAATGCGAACGAAGGATCGTTGTGCGCTTTTCGTTCAGCACAACTAAGACTACTCATTTAAATTTCAAAATCAAAAACAATTTCCATTTTTAATTTAATTATCAATTAACCTGTTGATAACAATAAAAATAAAGTTTAATCACAAGTTGAAGTGCATTTCGGAAATAAAAAAGGCACCCGAAGGTGCCTGATTCACTATGCTGAAACGCTTTAGGATCGTCAGCGACAGACGATTAATCCAGCGTTGGATTCATGTGACGCAGATCATATGGTGTGATCTGGTAGACGTAATAGTTGAGCCAGTTGATGAACAGCAAATTACCGTGGCTTCGCCAGGTAGCGCGAGGTTTGTTTTGGGGATCGTTTTGCGGGAAATAATTGTAGGGAACGTCGGGGTTTAATCCGGCTTCTACATCGCGGAAATATTCGCTACCTAATGTGTTGGCATCATATTCCGGATGGCCCGTGACAAACGCAATGCGTTTATCTTTGCTGGCAAAAAGATAGGCATCACCATTCTCAGTCTCGGCGAGGATCTCAAGATCGGTGTAGTCACGGATCAACACTGACGGGAAATCAGCATAGCGTGAATGCGGGGCCAGGAACGAATCATCAAAACCCCGCGTCAGCAGTGCATGAGGGTGAAGAATATGATGCTCATAAACGCCAGAAAGCTTATCAGTGCGGGTCTGTTTCGGAATACCGTAGAGGATATTAAGCGCTGCCTGGACCGCCCAACAGACAAACAGCGTTGAGGTGACATGATCTTTCGCCCACTCCAGCACTTGTTTGATCTGTGGCCAGTAGGCAACATCATTGAACTCCACCAGACCCAGCGGCGCGCCGGTGACGATCAAGCCATCGAAGTTCTGATCGCAGATATCCTCAAAGTTACAGTAGAAGTTGTTCAGATGCTCTGCTGGCGTATTACGCGACTCACGTGCATCAATGCGCAGTAACTGTACATCCACCTGCAACGGAGAGTTCGACAGCAGCCGCAAAAACTGATTTTCCGTTTCGATTTTCTTCGGCATCAGGTTGAGGATGAGTACCTTTAGCGGACGAATTTCCTGACCTGAAGCACGGGAAGTCGTCATAACAAAGACGTTTTCCTCACGTAAGAAATTGACGGCGGGTAGCTCGTCCTGCACACGAATCGGCATAACCTGATAACCTCACTACATACGTTTAAACGTTTAGACATCCAGATAGCTGAAGATACTCAGAAATCACGCCAATGTCGAGCCTGCATGTTAAAGGTGAGAAAGTTTCACGACGACGGATACGTTAGAATATAAGCATAACGAAAAGGAGAGAATATGGTTATTAACATACGCCGATCGCGGCATGATGAAGGGAACAAACTGATTGCAATCTGGTACCGTTCGGTCGACGCCACGCATGATTTTCTGTCTAAAGAGTACCGCATCAAGCTGGAGGAACTAGTCCGCTCGTTTTTACCCGAAGCCCCTTTATGGGTTGCCGCTAATGAGCAGGATGAGCCCGTCGCGTTTATGTTGCTCACTGGAGAGCATATGGATGCGCTGTTTGTTGATCCCGATATTCGGGGCTGTGGCGTGGGTAAACTGTTGATTGAGCATGCGCTTTCGCTAGCGCCCGCGTTGACCACTAACGTGAACGAGCAGAATGAACAAGCTGTTGGATTCTATAAGAAGATGGGATTCAGGGTGACGGGGCGCGCAGAGGTCGACGATCTTGGGCAGCCATATCCGTTATTGCATTTGCGTTATCACAAAGCCTCGTCCTGACAGCAGGCCGGATAAGGCAAAGCCGCCATCCGGCAGTGGTGCGGTCTGCCTGAGGCGCTGCGCCTGTCAGGCCTACAGGCCAGATAAGGCAAAGCCACACTCCAAATTTGCAGGCAGAAACGCAAAGAGCCCATCCGTCAGGATGGGCTCTTCACTTGTTTGATGCCTGGCAGTTCCCTACTCTCGCATGGGGAGACCCCACACTACCATCGGCGCTACGGCGTTTCACTTCTGAGTTCGGCATGGGGTCAGGTGGGACCACCGCGCTACAGCCGCCAGGCAAATTCTGTTTATTAACCCGCCTTTCGCCGGTTAATCTAATCTGTAATCAGGCTGAAAATCTTCTCTCAATCCGCCAAAACAGCTTCGGCGTTGTAAGGTTAAGCCTCACGGTTCATTAGTACCGGTTAGCTCAACGCATCGCTGCGCTTACACACCCGGCCTATCAACGTCGTCGTCTTCAACGTTCCTTCAGGACCCTTAAAGGGTCAGGGAGAACTCATCTCGGGGCAAGTTTCGTGCTTAGATGCTTTCAGCACTTATCTCTTCCGCATTTAGCTACCGGGCAGTGCCATTGGCATGACAACCCGAACACCAGTGATGCGTCCACTCCGGTCCTCTCGTACTAGGAGCAGCCCCCCTCAATTCTCCAGCGCCCACGGCAGATAGGGACCGAACTGTCTCACGACGTTCTAAACCCAGCTCGCGTACCACTTTAAATGGCGAACAGCCATACCCTTGGGACCTACTTCAGCCCCAGGATGTGATGAGCCGACATCGAGGTGCCAAACACCGCCGTCGATATGAACTCTTGGGCGGTATCAGCCTGTTATCCCCGGAGTACCTTTTATCCGTTGAGCGATGGCCCTTCCATTCAGAACCACCGGATCACTAAGACCTGCTTTCGCACCTGCTCGCGCCGTCACGCTCGCAGTCAAGCTAGCTTATGCCTTTGCACTAACCTCCTGATGTCCGACCAGGATTAGCTAACCTTCGTGCTCCTCCGTTACTCTTTAGGAGGAGACCGCCCCAGTCAAACTACCCACCAGACACTGTCCGCAACCCGGATTACGGGCCCACGTTAGAACACCAGCCATTAAAGGGTGGTATTTCAAGGACGGCTCCACACGAACTGGCGTCCGCGCTTCAAAGCCTCCCACCTATCCTACACATCAAGGACCAGTGTTCAGTGTCAAGCTATAGTAAAGGTTCACGGGGTCTTTCCGTCTTGCCGCGGGTACACTGCATCTTCACAGCGAGTTCAATTTCACTGAGTCTCGGGTGGAGACAGCCTGGCCATCATTACGCCATTCGTGCAGGTCGGAACTTACCCGACAAGGAATTTCGCTACCTTAGGACCGTTATAGTTACGGCCGCCGTTTACCGGGGCTTCGATCAAGAGCTTCTCCTTACGGATAACCCCATCAATTAACCTTCCGGCACCGGGCAGGCGTCACACCGTATACGTCCACTTTCGTGTTTGCACAGTGCTGTGTTTTTAATAAACAGTTGCAGCCAGCTGGTATCTTCGACTGATTTCAGCTCCACGAGTAAATCGCTTCACCTACATATCAGCGTGCCTTCTCCCGAAGTTACGGCACCATTTTGCCTAGTTCCTTCACCCGAGTTCTCTCAAGCGCCTTGGTATTCTCTACCTGACCACCTGTGTCGGTTTGGGGTACGATCTGATGTTACCTGATGCTTAGAGGCTTTTCCTGGAAGCAGGGCATTTGTCACTTCAGCACCGTAGTGCCTCGTCATCACGCCTCAGTGTTAAAGTGAACCGGATTTACCTGGAACACACACCTACACGCTTAAACCGGGACAACCGTCGCCCGGCCAACATAGCCTTCTCCGTCCCCCCTTCGCAGTAACACCTGGTACAGGAATATTAACCTGTTTCCCATCGACTACGCCTTTCGGCCTCGCCTTAGGGGTCGACTCACCCTGCCCCGATTAACGTTGGACAGGAACCCTTGGTCTTCCGGCGAGCGGGCTTTTCACCCGCTTTATCGTTACTTATGTCAGCATTCGCACTTCTGATACCTCCAGCATGCCTCACAGCACACCTTCACAGGCTTACAGAACGCTCCCCTACCCAACAACACTTAGTGTCGCTGCCGCAGCTTCGGTGCATGGTTTAGCCCCGTTACATCTTCCGCGCAGGCCGACTCGACCAGTGAGCTATTACGCTTTCTTTAAATGATGGCTGCTTCTAAGCCAACATCCTGGCTGTCTGAGCCTTCCCACATCGTTTCCCACTTAACCATGACTTTGGGACCTTAGCTGGCGGTCTGGGTTGTTTCCCTCTTCACGACGGACGTTAGCACCCGCCGTGTGTCTCCCGTGATAACATTCTCCGGTATTCGCAGTTTGCATCGGGTTGGTAAGCCGGGATGGCCCCCTAGCCGAAACAGTGCTCTACCCCCGGAGATGAATTCACGAGGCGCTACCTAAATAGCTTTCGGGGAGAACCAGCTATCTCCCGGTTTGATTGGCCTTTCACCCCCAGCCACAAGTCATCCGCTAATTTTTCAACATTAGTCGGTTCGGTCCTCCAGTTAGTGTTACCCAACCTTCAACCTGCCCATGGCTAGATCACCGGGTTTCGGGTCTATACCCTGCAACTTAACGCCCAGTTAAGACTCGGTTTCCCTTCGGCTCCCCTATTCGGTTAACCTTGCTACAGAATATAAGTCGCTGACCCATTATACAAAAGGTACGCAGTCACCCCATTAAAGAGGCTCCCACTGCTTGTACGTACACGGTTTCAGGTTCTTTTTCACTCCCCTCGCCGGGGTTCTTTTCGCCTTTCCCTCACGGTACTGGTTCACTATCGGTCAGTCAGGAGTATTTAGCCTTGGAGGATGGTCCCCCCATATTCAGACAGGATACCACGTGTCCCGCCCTACTCATCGAGCTCACAACACATGCAATTTTGTGTACGGGGCTGTCACCCTGTATCGCCGGCCTTTCCAGACCGTTCCACTACCACACATGCTGATTCAGGCTCTGGGCTGCTCCCCGTTCGCTCGCCGCTACTGGGGGAATCTCGGTTGATTTCTTTTCCTCGGGGTACTTAGATGTTTCAGTTCCCCCGGTTCGCCTCGTTAACCTATGGATTCAGTTAACGATAGTGCAACGAATTGCACTGGGTTTCCCCATTCGGACATCGCCGGTTATAACGGTTCATATCACCTTACCGACGCTTTTCGCAGATTAGCACGTCCTTCATCGCCTCTGACTGCCAGGGCATCCACCGTGTACGCTTAGTCGCTTAACCTCACAACCCGAAGATGTTTCTTTCGATTCATCATCGTGTTGCGAAAATTTGAGAGACTCGAACACACCATTCACAGTGTGTCGTTTCAATTTTCAGCTTGATCCAGATTTTTAAAGAGCAAATATCTCAAACATGACTCGCTGAGTCAGTTTTGAGATACAAAGGCCGGCGACTTTCACTCACACAAACCAGCAAGTGGCGTCCCCTAGGGGATTCGAACCCCTGTTACCGCCGTGAAAGGGCGGTGTCCTGGGCCTCTAGACGAAGGGGACACTGAAGTCTGCTTCGGCAAGACGCCTTGCTTTTTACTTTTCATCAGACAATCTGTGTGGGCACTACAAAGGCAGGTTCTTTAAGGTAAGGAGGTGATCCAACCGCAGGTTCCCCTACGGTTACCTTGTTACGACTTCACCCCAGTCATGAATCACAAAGTGGTAAGCGCCCTCCCGAAGGTTAAGCTACCTACTTCTTTTGCAACCCACTCCCATGGTGTGACGGGCGGTGTGTACAAGGCCCGGGAACGTATTCACCGTGGCATTCTGATCCACGATTACTAGCGATTCCGACTTCATGGAGTCGAGTTGCAGACTCCAATCCGGACTACGACATACTTTATGAGGTCCGCTTGCTCTCGCGAGGTCGCTTCTCTTTGTATATGCCATTGTAGCACGTGTGTAGCCCTGGTCGTAAGGGCCATGATGACTTGACGTCATCCCCACCTTCCTCCAGTTTATCACTGGCAGTCTCCTTTGAGTTCCCGGCCGGACCGCTGGCAACAAAGGATAAGGGTTGCGCTCGTTGCGGGACTTAACCCAACATTTCACAACACGAGCTGACGACAGCCATGCAGCACCTGTCTCACAGTTCCCGAAGGCACCAAGGCATCTCTGCCAAGTTCTGTGGATGTCAAGACCAGGTAAGGTTCTTCGCGTTGCATCGAATTAAACCACATGCTCCACCGCTTGTGCGGGCCCCCGTCAATTCATTTGAGTTTTAACCTTGCGGCCGTACTCCCCAGGCGGTCTATTTAACGCGTTAGCTCCGGAAGCCACGCCTCAAGGGCACAACCTCCAAATAGACATCGTTTACGGCGTGGACTACCAGGGTATCTAATCCTGTTTGCTCCCCACGCTTTCGCACCTGAGCGTCAGTCTTCGTCCAGGGGGCCGCCTTCGCCACCGGTATTCCTCCAGATCTCTACGCATTTCACCGCTACACCTGGAATTCTACCCCCCTCTACGAGACTCAAGCCTGCCAGTTTCGAATGCAGTTCCCAGGTTGAGCCCGGGGATTTCACATCCGACTTGACAGACCGCCTGCGTGCGCTTTACGCCCAGTAATTCCGATTAACGCTTGCACCCTCCGTATTACCGCGGCTGCTGGCACGGAGTTAGCCGGTGCTTCTTCTGCGGGTAACGTCAATGGCTAAGGTTATTAACCTTAACCCCTTCCTCCCCGCTGAAAGTACTTTACAACCCGAAGGCCTTCTTCATACACGCGGCATGGCTGCATCAGGCTTGCGCCCATTGTGCAATATTCCCCACTGCTGCCTCCCGTAGGAGTCTGGACCGTGTCTCAGTTCCAGTGTGGCTGGTCATCCTCTCAGACCAGCTAGGGATCGTCGCCTTGGTGAGCCGTTACCTCACCAACTAGCTAATCCCATCTGGGCACATCCGATGGCAAGAGGCCCGAAGGTCCCCCTCTTTGGTCTTGCGACATTATGCGGTATTAGCTACCGTTTCCAGTAGTTATCCCCCTCCATCGGGCAGTTTCCCAGACATTACTCACCCGTCCGCCACTCGTCAGCGAAGCAGCAAGCTGCTTCCTGTTACCGTTCGACTTGCATGTGTTAGGCCTGCCGCCAGCGTTCAATCTGAGCCATGATCAAACTCTTCAATTTAAGTTTGATGCTCTTAGAATTAAACGTCGTAATGAATTACGTGTTCACTCTTTGAGACTTGGTATTCATTTTTCGTCTTGCGACGTTAAGAATCCATGTCACTCTGAGTGCCCACACAGATTGTCTGATAAATTGTTAAAGAGCAGTTGCGACGCGCTTTAGCGTTCTGTCGCGAGGTGGCGTATATTACGCTTTCCTCTTTCAGAGTCAACCCTGATTTTCAGGATTTTTCTCTTCAACCGAACCGGCTGTTTGTGTGAAGTGATTCACATCCGCCGTGTCGATGGAGGCGCATTATAGGGAGTTCCCGAGCATCCGCAATAGAAAAGTTGCAGAAAAATGACTGACTGCTGCATTCCCCAGCAAAACCCCGCCTTATACCCTTTTACACACAGACTTATCCACAATCGTCGGGATCTTTGAGCGGATCTTCCCTGCCGTTAACGATCTATATAGAGAGAAAATCAGAACCAGAATCGAAAAAGAAAAATTCGCGAGCGTTGCGCAAACGTTTTCGTTACAATGCCCCCGCAAAACAAGGATGCCCCGTAAGGGGCGTTAGCTAAGTTTTTCACGAAAAATTCAGCTAACGCTCTCTGTTATCGTCAAATCCAGGGGATTTACCATGCAACAACGTCGTCCAGTCCGCCGCGCTCTGCTCAGTGTTTCTGACAAAGCTGGTATCGTCGAATTCGCCCAGGCACTTTCCGCACGTGGTGTGGATCTGCTGTCGACAGGGGGCACTGCCCGTCTGTTAGCAGAGAAAGGTCTGCCGGTGACCGAAGTTTCCGATTACACCGGTTTCCCGGAAATGATGGATGGACGCGTCAAAACCCTGCATCCTAAAGTACACGGCGGCATTCTCGGTCGTCGCGGTCAGGATGACGGGATTATGGAACAGCACGGCATCGCCCCCATCGACATGGTGGTTGTTAACCTTTATCCGTTCGCCCAGACCGTTGCCCGCGAAGGCTGCTCACTGGAAGATGCTGTAGAGAACATCGACATCGGCGGGCCGACAATGGTGCGCTCTGCCGCAAAGAACCATAAAGATGTCGCAATCGTTGTAAAGAGCAGCGACTACGACGCCATTATTAAAGAGATGGATGCCAACGACGGCTCTTTGACCCTCGATACCCGTTTCGACCTCGCGATTAAAGCCTTCGAACACACCGCCGCTTACGACAGTATGATTGCCAACTATTTTGGCAGCATGGTTCCGGCCTATCACGGCGAAAGCAAAGACGCCGCGGGTCGCTTCCCGCGGACGCTGAATCTGAACTTCATTAAGAAGCAGGATATGCGCTACGGTGAAAACAGCCACCAGCAGGCTGCCTTCTATATAGAAGAGAACGTACAAGAAGCCTCCGTTGCAACCGCTCAGCAGGTTCAGGGCAAAGCACTCTCCTATAACAACATCGCCGATACCGACGCCGCGCTGGAATGTGTGAAAGAGTTCAGCGAGCCAGCCTGCGTTATCGTCAAGCACGCGAACCCATGCGGCGTTGCCGTAAGCACCTCTATTCTGGATGCCTACGATCGCGCCTACAAAACCGACCCAACATCTGCCTTCGGCGGCATCATCGCCTTTAACCGCGAACTGGATGCTGAAACGGCGCAGGCCATCATCTCCCGTCAGTTTGTCGAAGTGATCATCGCTCCATCTGCGACCGATGAGGCGCTGAAAATCACCGCTGCCAAGCAAAACGTGCGCGTTCTGACCTGCGGTCAGTGGGCTGAGCGCGTGCCGGGCCTGGATTTCAAACGTGTTAACGGCGGTCTGCTGGTACAGGATCGCGATCTGGGTATGGTCACTGCCGGTGAGCTGCGCGTGGTGACGAAGCGCCAGCCGACCGAACAGGAACTGCGCGACGCGCTGTTCTGCTGGAAAGTCGCGAAGTTCGTTAAATCCAACGCCATTGTTTACGCCAAAGAGAACATGACTATCGGTATTGGCGCAGGCCAGATGAGCCGCGTCTACTCCGCTAAAATTGCCGGGATCAAAGCCGCGGATGAAGGTCTGGAAGTGAAAGGTTCCGCGATGGCGTCCGACGCCTTCTTCCCGTTCCGCGATGGTATTGATGCTGCTGCCGCTGTTGGCGTGAGCTGCGTGATCCAGCCAGGCGGTTCCATCCGTGATGATGAAGTCATTGCCGCTGCTGACGAACACGGCATTGCGATGATCTTCACCGACATGCGCCACTTCCGCCATTAATGGAGCGAGACATGAAAGTATTAGTTATCGGAAACGGCGGGCGCGAGCACGCTCTGGCGTGGAAAGCCGCTCAGTCACCAACAGTGGCAACCGTATTTGTTGCACCGGGTAACGCCGGCACTGCGCTGGAACCGACGCTGCAAAACGTCGCGATCGGCGCAACCGATATTCCGGCACTGCTGAACTTTGCCCAGAGTGAAAAGATTGACCTGACGATCGTCGGCCCGGAAGCGCCGCTGGTGAAAGGCGTGGTCGATACCTTCCGTGCGGCGGGCCTGAAAATCTTCGGTCCAACCGCTGGCGCGGCACAACTGGAAGGTTCCAAAGCGTTCACCAAAGATTTCCTTGCACGTCACCAGATCCCGACGGCCGAATATCAGAACTTTACGGAGATCGAACCTGCTCTCGCTTATCTGCGTGAGAAAGGCGCGCCGATCGTCATTAAGGCTGACGGTCTGGCTGCCGGTAAGGGTGTGATTGTCGCAATGACGCAGGAAGAAGCCGAAGCCGCCGTACATGATATGCTGGCTGGCAACGCGTTTGGCGACGCGGGTCATCGCATCGTGATTGAAGAGTTCCTCGACGGCGAAGAAGCCAGCTTTATCGTGATGGTCGACGGCGAGCACGTCTTGCCGATGGCGACCAGTCAGGATCATAAGCGCGTAGGCGATGGTGATACCGGCCTGAACACCGGCGGGATGGGTGCCTATTCTCCGGCGCCGGTGGTGACGGATGACGTCCATCAGCGCACGATGGAACGCATCATCTGGCCAACCGTCAAAGGCATGGCGGCAGAAGGTAATACCTATACCGGTTTCCTGTATGCCGGTCTGATGATCGACAAACAGGGCAATCCGAAGGTGATCGAATTTAACTGCCGCTTTGGCGATCCGGAAACCCAGCCCATCATGCTGCGTATGAAATCCGATCTGGTTGAGCTTTGCCTTGCTGCCTGCGAAGGCAAACTGGACGAGCAAAAATCAGAGTGGGATGATCGCGCCTCGCTTGGCGTGGTGATGGCAGCGGGCGGTTATCCTGGCGATTATCGCACTGGCGACGTGATCCACGGTTTGCCATTGGAAGAAGTGGCAGATGGCAAAGTGTTCCACGCCGGCACCCGACTGGACGATAACGAGCAGGTTGTCACCAGCGGTGGTCGCGTGCTGTGCGTCACTGCGCTGGGGGATACGGTGGCAGAGGCGCAAAAACGCGCCTATGCCTTAATGACCGATATCCACTGGGACGACTGTTTCTGCCGTAAAGACATCGGCTGGCGCGCCATTGAGCGTGAACAGAACTAACGCGACAGTTTCGCCAGCAGCGTCTTTCGCGTAATCCCTAGCTGACGGGCGGCTTCCGTTTTGTTGCCGCCCGTTTTTTCCAGCGCCGCCAGAATCACCTCTTTTTCGACTTCCACCAGCGGCTGAATGGCCTGCTCCGTCATGAGCGGCAGGGGCTGACTCGCGATCGCCAGCGGCAGCTCGCGCTCAGAAATATACTCTCCGGTCAGCAGGACCACTGAACGCTCAATTGCATTTTCCAGCTCACGGATATTCCCCGGCCAGTCGTAGTGAATCAGCAGATCCATCGCCCGTGGGGTAAACCCTTTCACCGCCTTACGGTTACGTTCAGCAAACCGCTGGCGAAAGTGGTCAGCCAACAGGGGGATATCTTCCCGCCGCTGACGCAGCGACGGCGTTTCAATGGTCACTACGTTCAGGCGATAGTAGAGATCCTGACGAAAACGTCCGGCTTGCACCTCTTGTGCCAGATCGCGATGAGTCGCGGCAATCAGGCGGACATCGACCGAGATCGTCTGGTTGCTGCCCACACGCTGAACTTCGCGTTCCTGAATCGCCCGCAGTAACCGCACCTGCATCATCGGCGAGATATCACCAATCTCATCAAGAAACAGCGTGCCGCCATCGGCTTCGACAAAACGCCCTTCCCGGCGCTTGTCGGCACCGGTAAATGCGCCTTTTTCATGACCGAACAGCTCAGATTCCAGTAGCGACTCGTTGAGCGCCGCGCAGTTCAACGTTACCAGCGGTTTGTCGCTCCGCTCACTGCAGGCATGCAGCGCGCGCGCCACCAGCTCTTTCCCGGTGCCAGAATCTCCATGAATCAATACCGTTGCATCGGAAGGCGCAACCATCGCAATTTCACTCAGCAGTTGCTGCATCGCCGGGCTTTCGCCGACCATCCCAAACTGCGAGGCGGAAACTGACGGCAGCTCGCTGGCGGATGCTCGCGTATGCGCCAGCGCGTTTTCCAGCGTCGTTTGCAGATTGTCAAAATCCAACGGTTTGATTAAGTAATCCTGCGCGCCGGTTTTTAGCGCCTCTACCGCCGTCTCCACGCTGGAAAACGCCGTCATGATCAGCACCGGAATTGCCGGGTTCAGCGTCTTGATCTCTTTCAGCGTTTCGATGCCGTCCAGCTCCGCCATGCGTACATCGCACAACACGAGGTCAAAGACGTGTTCACGCACCTGCTCGAGTGCGGCTCGCCCGCTGTAGGCCAGCGCGACGTCATAGCCCCATCCTCGCAGTAATGCCTGTAAAATAGTGCAGTGGCTGACGTCGTCATCCACCACCAGAATATCGATCTTTGCGCGAATCATCCTTGTGAATCCTTACGTGTTAACGTCACCGGGAGCCAGAGGGTGAACGTTGCGCCTTTACCTGGCAGGCTATCCGCCTGGATCGTCCCGCCATGCTGTTCAATGATGTTCTGTACCACCGCCAGCCCCAGTCCCGTACCGTCCGCTTTCGTCGTGAAATAAGGGGTGAAAATGGCGGCCAGCTGTTCCGCCGCAATCCCTTTCCCGCTGTCTGCAACGGTGATTTTAACGCGATCGGCTCCGCTTGTGCTTGCCTCAACGCGGATGGTCCCCTGCCGATCGATGGCATGAATCGCGTTCAGATAAAGATTCAGCAACACCTGCGTCAGCCGGTCCGGGTCAGCCTGAACGGGCGGCAGCGCAGGGTCAGACACAAATTGCAGCTCAATCGCCCGACTCTGCGCGTCCTGGCTGACCAGTTGCAGAGAGTGGTCAATTACCGCATTGAGATCCACCGACTGCAAGGACAAGTGCGCGGGCTTCACCAGTTCCAGCAGTTCACTGACCACCCGGTTTAAACGATCGGCCTCTTTCGCCATCACCTGCGCCAGTTCATGCGCTTCACCGCCCGCTGGCGCGCGTTCAGCAAAGTACTTTGCCAGTCCTTTGATGGAAGAGAGCGGATTTCGAATCTCATGCGCGACGCCTGCGGCCAGATGCCCGATCGCCACCAGCTTCTCTTTACGGTTCATCTCATCCTGCAATAGCTGGCGAGAACGCAGGTATCGCCGGTACCAGAAAAACGTCAGGAGAGTCGCCAACAGCACGGTGGTCAGCGCGAAAAGCATAATCAGCGTATTACGCCACTCACGCGCCTGCGTCATGGCCAACTCACTGGCATCAAAGGCGATAAAAATGAACTGATGAGCAGAACCCGGCATTGCGCCATTGCCACGCGACATCCCGTGCATCCCGTGTCGTCCAGGGAAAAACAGCGGCTGGAACTGACGATAGATCTCCAGCGCCGGAACGGTCTGCCCCTGCGCATCCGTCGCGTCAAGCGCACGCCAGCGCGCCTCTTCTCCTGGGTGTAATGTGTGCATCTCTGCTGGCGAGTAGAGCGTTTTCCCGACCAGGGCAGGATCGCTGTGCATGACAACGTTGCCCTGCGCATCGGTCACGGCAAACCACAGCACGCCTGGCTGCCCCGCCATCTCTTCGAGCAGCGTTTGCTGCTGAGCATGATGCATCCGCATGCCCATCCCGACGCGCGTCCCCGACTCCAGTGCACGGATTAGCACACTGCCTTTTTCCAGCAGCGTCTGCCGCGCTGCGTCACTTTCACGCCCGTAATCGCGGATCACCATCACGGCAAATAGCCCAACCAGAATCAGGATGATGGCGGGTAGCACCCCGCTCAACCATCGGGCTACCGTATCCTTATGTTCTCGCATCATTCTCATCAGCTCTGAGTGACTCAATCCCTTCTTTTCAGCAGAAATCATGCCACTTTTCGCGGCTCGTATCCCGGTCTTGCCACACAAACTGCCGACAACGCCGGGTAAAAATGACCCACTGCGTCCTTCCGGCGAGTCATTTTTACTCGCTTTGCTGGCCTGTGCATCGCCAGAACCCGCGCCGGGCGGGAAGAATCAGTCTGGCACGGAAGATGCAATACAGAAGATAAGACCACCCACAGGAGGATAAATGATGAAACGGAACACGAAAGCAGGCCTGGCGCTGATCGCCCTCTCTTTGATGGTGCTGGGTTCCAGCCCCGCCCTGGCGCGGCATCACTGGGGGAACGGCGGCGGCATGTGGCAACAAAATGGCAGTGGACTGAGCGCAGAGCAGCAGGCTGCCGCGCAAAAAATCCATAATGACTTTTACAACCAGACTAACGCCCTACGCCAACAACTGATGTCCAAACGCTATGAATACAACGCGCTGTTAGCGACGAATCCGCCGGATACCGCCAAAATCAATGCGGTGGCGAAAGAGATGGAATCCTTAAGACAGTCACTGGATGAACAACGGGTGAAACGGGATGTTGCCATGGCTCAGGCCGGTGTCCCTGGCGGTATGGGGATGGGTTACGGCGGATGCGGTGGTCGTGGCGGCCACATGGGAATGGGACACTGGTAATGTTTTGCCTGATGGCGCGACGCTTATCAGGCCTACAGAATGTCTGATGTAGGCCGCCATCCGGCACCCATCAAAACGTTTTTTCTTTTGGCTGCCAGTGGCAGAAGTCGGAATTCGCCACCAGCAGAAGCTGTGACCCTTCGGGCGCCTCCAGCCATGCCACGCTGACGTCAACAGATGAATGGCTCTGGCGGCGCTCAATGTGACTCATCGCCCAGGCATCTAAATCCGGTTTAATCGTCTCGCCTTCGCAGGTGGTAACCGTACGTTCAGCGGCATGCCAGCGTCCCTGACGCAAGACCACCCGCCCCTGTCGCAATGCATCGCTGGTCTGGCGGATCTGCTCGGCACGGTAACGGTACAATTCGATTTGGTCGTTCGACAACTGCTGTTTATGACCATCGACTTCGCGCTGCATAAAGCTCAGTTCGCCGCGATCGTCAAAACGCACGCGGATATGCTCCGGCGGTTCGCCATAAATATTGAGTTCTATCAGTGAAAGGGAATCACCCTGCCAGCGGTACTCGCTGGTTGTGGTACTGCCATTACGCCACGGACTGAACACCGAAAGCATATGGACGCCGTCTGATGCGTCTTTACGCCAGATACGCACCGCACCCTGGTTGTCAGCAAACCCACTGGCGGTAAACGGCGGAAGAGAGGCGTTATGGCTACAGGCCGTTAGCAACAGCACGCCTGCTAACGTCAACGTGCGACGCCAGACAGACGAAAGGGGCGAAGCCGCCCCTTCATTAAAACTGTTCACAGCCACGCGGTCTTACTTAACTGCGTCTTTCAGTGCTTTACCAGAAACAAACGCCGGTACGTTAGCTGCGGCGATTTTGATTTCTTTACCGGTCTGCGGGTTGCGGCCAGTGCGCTCAGCACGGTGGTTCACTTTGAAGGTACCGAAACCAACCAGTTGTACAGCATCGCCTTCTTTCAGAGACTCAGTAATAGCAGCCAGAGTGGATTCCAGAGCAGCTTTAGCCTGGGTTTTGGACAGTTCTGCTTTGTCTGCAATTACATCAATCAGTTGAGTCTTGTTCATAAGTTATCCTTACAATGTGTTTATCGCTTGCTAAGCATCGAGTGCGACGGAAATGCCAGAAAAGCACTCTCCTGCATACACGCACCGATAGCCACTTTTTTTCGCCCTCCAAATGTAGACCAGACGGGGGGCGGAAGGGAAGCCTTCAGGTACGACAATTCAGAAGTTAAATCACGTTTTCGTGTCTTACTGCTGCAAATTTATACCGATATTGCTCTCGCCAGCCTCACGCAGGTCTGCTCTAAGCCCTTTTATCAGCTCAATGTCGCGTTCTTCACAGTCAGCTAAAAGTCGGAATATTTCCCACTGAATATCCCACTCTTGCTCCACCGCCGGGTTATCTTTGAGCTCTTCATCGCTCATTTCTCGACCTGCCTGGGTCATTTCCAGCATCGCAACCGTAGTGATGGACGTCTTGCTGACTTCAATGGCGTGTTCCAGCGTCTCACCGCTCAAACGGGAATGAACCAGCTCGCTTAACGCCACGCAGGCATCAATGGCCGGATAAACCCCATACAAGTCATAATCGTCTGCCGCCGGGATCGCTTCTTCAAACTTCTCCAGTTGGCTGTCGAAATTCACTTTCGCGTCTTTGACCGTCAGCGTTTCCCAGATCAGGTCCAGAATACGGCGGTACACCTGTCCGTCGCCAAACCCGGTCTGTTGGCAGAACATGGCATAGTTCGGGTACATGCGCTCACACAGGCAGGCCATAAACGTGACGTGCTGCCAGCTTTCCAGACGTTCCAGACGCAGATGAATCGGGTTTTGTAACATGATGAATTCTCGAATCAGAAATTAGCGGCAGTGTACCGCAATCAGGGCTGCATTTCCTGCCATCGCATAAACGCCGGACGTTCCGATGCCACCGCATCCGCCCAGCGGGTTGGCTCCGGCAGGCGGTAGCCTTTCATACAGCGCTGCACCCACGCCAGGGCGCTGTCCAACCCGACACGATGGCCCGTAGCGATAAACAGCGGATTACAGCGCGCTTTGCTGCGCCAGACCCATGCCAGTTGCTCACCTTTGTCCATCAGCGGCGCCAGTGCGCCAGGTTCAGCAGAGAGTGGTTCGAACTTGCCGCACAATCGTTTTTTCGCCACACCAATGGTCGGCACATCCACCAACAGTCCGAAATGGCTGGCCACGCCGAGACGGCGCGGATGGGAAATACCGTGACCATCCACAAAGAGCAAATCGGGTTTTTGCGAGAATTGCTCCCACGCTGCCAGCAACGCGGGATATTCACGGAAGGAGAGAAAGCCGGGGATATAAGGCATGGTGGTGGCGATGCGCGCCACTTTGTATTCCACCAGTTCCAGCGAGGGATATTTCAGCAAAACCATCGCCGCCCGCGTCACCTCTCCGCCCTGTTCAAACCCCACGTCTGCCCCGCCGATCAGATCCGGCGGATCGTTATCAAGTTGATCCACGCGGATTACAGATGAGGCCAGTTCAAGTTGTTGAGCGCGTAGCGACGCGAGGTCCATATGGTCTCCTTAGCGGTGGTATTGCGCGGACAGCCGGTGCACCGCCTCCACAAAGGCGCCAGCATGTTCTGGCGGCACGTCCTGGTGGATGCCGTGACCGAGGTTAAAGACGTGGCCTTCCCCCTGGCCGAAACCAGAAAGTATAGACGCCACTTCTTCTTCGATCCGCGCCGTAGGCGCATAGAGCATGGAAGGATCCATGTTGCCCTGTAAAGCAACCTTGTGTCCCACGCGACGACGTGCATCGGCAATATCGGTGGTCCAGTCGAGTCCGAGCGCATCGCAGCCGGTTTCCGCCATCGCTTCCAGCCACTGTCCGCCACCTTTAGTAAACAGCGTCACCGGCACGCGGCGACCGTCGTTTTCACGCAGCAGGCCATCAACGATTTTGTGCATGTAATACAGCGAGAACTGCTGATAATCGCGTCCGGTCAGCACGCCACCCCAGGTGTCGAAAATCATCACCGACTGCGCGCCCGCCTTGATTTGAGCATTCAGATACAGCGTGACGCTCTTCGCCAGCTTATCAAGTAGCGCATGCAGCGTTTTCGGGTCGGCATACATCATCTTTTTAATCACGGTAAAGGCTTTGCTGCTTCCGCCTTCCACCATGTAGGTCGCCAGCGTCCACGGACTGCCGGAGAAGCCAATCAGTGGCACATCACCTTTTAGCTCGCGACGAATCGTGCGTACCGCGTTCATCACGTAGCCCAGTTCATCTTCCGGATCGGGAACCGGCAGCTTGTCGACATCGGCTTTGCAGGCGACCGGTGCAGTAAAACGCGGACCTTCGCCGGCTTCAAACCAGAGCCCCAGCCCCATCGCATCCGGAATGGTCAGGATATCCGAGAAGAGGATCGCCGCATCAAGCGGATAACGGCGCAGCGGCTGGAGCGTCACTTCGCAGGCCAGCTCGGCATTTTTGCACAGCGACATAAAATCGCCCGCCTCTGCGCGGGTGGCTTTATATTCTGGTAAATAGCGGCCCGCCTGGCGCATCATCCATACCGGGGTGACATCAACGGGCTGGCGCAGCAGCGCACGCAGATAACGATCGTTCTTCAGTTCGGTCATTTTTGCAGTTCCTTATTGCGTCAGGCCGTCAGTGTATCATGTCATTCATACTCAGCCCGACACATTGCCACGGTATCTTCGATCAGACGCCGTGCGACGGTGCCAGGCGGCGGCAGGAGTGGTAGATCATCGTAGCGATACCAGTTAGCCTCCAGCAACTCTTTCGGGTCGATGACAATCTCGCCGCTGTCATACTCCGCCATAAACGCAGTCATCAGCGACATCGGGAAAGGCCACGGCTGCGAGGTGATATAGCGCAGGTTTTTAATTTTAATGCCGCTCTCTTCCATCACCTCACGCGCCACCGCCTGTTCCAGGGTTTCGCCCACCTCAACAAATCCGGCAAGTACGGTATATACGCCGTTACGATGGCGAACGTGTTGGGCAAGCAGGATCGAATCCTCACGGCGAATGGCGACGATAATGCAGGGGGCGATTTGCGGATAGTAACGTTCACGGCAGTGGGTACAGAGCATCGCCCACTCGGTTTTACTCGGATGCATCAGGTGCCCGCAGTAGCCACAGAATTTATGCGATCGATAAAACTCAGCCAGCTGTACCCCGCGCCCCGCCAGTTGAAACAGCCCCACATCCTGATCGATCACCTGACGAACCGATCCCATCTCGTGACGCCGATGCTGTTGCACCAGCCAGACGGGTTCGCCTTCCCACTCTCCGATTTGCAGCGCTGGCTGCCCGACAAGATCGAAAGTTGCCGCATCACCGTGTGGCAATTCGCCATGAGGCAACCATAATTTTTGCTCATGGCTGACGATCCACCAGCCGTGATCTAATTTTTCAATTATACGATCCATAGCTCTTGCACTACCTTTGCTTCACTGGCATGTTGATAACATTATTTTTACAATTCCTGCGTGAGCAGTTTTTAAATCTACACTTGCGGAGTCAATCATGCTAAACCAGCTGGAAGACCTGACAGAGCGCGTCAGAGGAAGTAACAAACTGGTTGATCGCTGGCTACATGTACGTAAGCATCTGCTCGTGGCTTACTACAATCTGGTTGGCATTAAGCCTGGCAAAGAATCGTACATGCAACTGAATGAAAAAGCGCTGGATGATTTTTGTCAGAGCCTGGTCGACTACCTCTCCACCGGACACTTCAGTATTTATGAACGTATTCTGCATAAATTGGAAGGTAACGGGCAGCTTTTAAAAGCGACAAAAATTTGGCCGCTACTGGAAGCTAACACACAACGCATCATGGACTACTATGACTCCAGTCTGGAAACGGCGATTGATCACGATAACTGCCTGGAGTTTCAACAGGTTTTATCCGATCTCGGCGAAGCGCTAGAAGCCCGATTTGCGCTGGAAGATAAGCTGATCATGCTGGTCTTTGACGCCATGCATGACAATGCGGTCATCAAACGTCCTGCTTGAGTTCGGCGCACAGAACGCGTAGTTTACCCCTATTGCCTCTTATCAGAGGTTACATCTTGTCGGAGTGCCTGGTGTGAAAACACCGGCTGAGACCGTTAATTCGGGATCCGCGGAACCTGATCAGGTTAAAACCTGCGAAGGGAACAAGAGTAATTCTGCTTTATGCGTAAGCCTTAACGGGCGTCGCACACCTATTACTCATCCGTCGTCTGACAAGCCATCTCCTTACTTTTTTGGAATGAGCTATGTCTGCAACTACCCCTAAATTGTCCCGCCGCGAACAGCGCGCGCAAGCACAACACTTTATCGATACGCTGGAAGGCACAGCCTTCCCGAACTCAAAACGGATCTACATCACCGGTTCACAACACGATCTTCGCGTCCCGATGCGGGAAATTCAGCTTAGCCCGACGCTCATCGGCGGCAGCAAAGCGGAACCGCAGTTTGAAGAGAACGAAGCGATTCCGGTGTACGACACCTCCGGTCCGTATGGTGATCCGGATGTGGCAATTAACGTCCAGCAGGGGCTGACAAAGCTGCGCCAGCCGTGGATTGATGCGCGTAACGACAGCGAAGCCTTAACTGACCGCAGCTCTGTCTATACCAAAGAACGTCTGGCCGACGACGGTCTGGATGAACTGCGTTTCACCGGTTTGCTGACGCCAAAACGCGCGAAAGCATGCAAATGCGTGACGCAACTGCACTACGCGCGCCAGGGTATCGTAACCCCGGAAATGGAGTTTATCGCCATTCGTGAAAACATGGGCCGTGAACGCATCCGCAGTGAAGTGTTACGCCAGCAGCATCCGGGTGAAGGATTTGGCGCACGCCTGCCGGAGAACATCACGCCGGAATTTGTGCGTGATGAAGTGGCCGCTGGACGAGCTATCATCCCCGCCAACATCAATCACCCGGAATCGGAACCGATGATTATCGGGCGTAATTTCCTGGTGAAGGTGAACGCCAATATCGGCAACTCTGCCGTCACCTCCTCCATCGAAGAAGAAGTGGAGAAACTGGTGTGGTCAACGCGCTGGGGAGCGGACACCGTAATGGACCTCTCCACCGGTCGCTATATCCATGAAACCCGCGAATGGATCCTGCGCAACAGCCCGGTGCCGATCGGTACCGTTCCGATCTACCAGGCGCTGGAGAAGGTCAACGGGATCGCCGAAGATCTGACGTGGGAAGCCTTCCGCGATACGCTGCTGGAGCAGGCCGAACAGGGGGTGGACTACTTCACCATTCATGCCGGCGTGCTGCTGCGCTATGTGCCGATGACCGCGAAACGCCTGACAGGGATTGTCTCGCGCGGAGGGTCCATTATGGCGAAATGGTGTCTCTCTCATCACAAAGAGAACTTCCTCTTCCAGCACTTCCGCGAGATTTGTGAAATCTGCGCTGCCTATGACGTGTCGCTGTCGCTCGGCGATGGCCTGCGTCCGGGTTCCCTTCAGGACGCCAACGACGAGGCACAGTTCTCAGAACTGCACACACTGGGCGAACTGACCAAAATCGCCTGGGAGTATGACGTGCAGGTGATGATTGAAGGCCCGGGCCACGTGCCGATGCAGATGATCCGTCGCAATATGACCGAAGAGCTGGATCACTGTCATGAAGCGCCATTCTACACCTTAGGCCCGCTGACCACTGATATCGCACCGGGTTACGACCATTTCACCTCGGGAATTGGCGCAGCGATGATCGGCTGGTTTGGCTGCGCGATGCTCTGCTATGTCACCCCGAAAGAACACCTTGGCCTGCCAAACAAAGAAGATGTGAAACAGGGGCTGATTACCTACAAGATTGCCGCCCATGCCGCCGATCTGGCGAAAGGGCATCCGGGGGCGCAAATCCGTGATAACGCGATGTCCAAAGCGCGCTTTGAATTCCGCTGGGAAGACCAGTTTAATCTGGCGCTCGATCCGTTTACCGCCCGCGCTTACCACGATGAAACCCTGCCGCAGGAATCCGGCAAAGTCGCGCACTTCTGCTCCATGTGCGGCCCGAAATTCTGCTCAATGAAAATCAGTCAGGAAGTCCGTGACTACGCCGCCGCGCAGACCATCGAAGTGGGGATGGCGGATATGTCAGAAAACTTCCGCGCCAAAGGCGGAGAAATCTACCTCAAGCGGGAGGAAGTCTGATGATTCAACCCGATTTCCCAACGGTTCCTTTTCGCCTGGGCCTCTATCCAGTTGTCGACAGCGTAACGTGGATTGAACGCCTACTGGATGCGGGCGTGCGTACGCTCCAGTTGCGCATCAAAGATAAGCGTGATGAAGAGGTGGAAGCCGATGTGGTGGCCGCCATCAAACTGGGGCGGAAATACAACGCCCGTCTGTTTATTAACGATTACTGGCGGCTGGCGATCAAACATCGCGCCTATGGCGTGCATCTGGGTCAGGAAGATCTGGAAACCACCGAACTGAAGGCGATTCAGGCGGCGGGATTACGCCTGGGCGTCTCGACACACGACGATATGGAGATCGACGTAGCGCTGGCGGCACGTCCCTCCTACATCGCGCTGGGCCACGTTTTCCCGACGCAGACTAAGCAGATGCCGTCCGCGCCGCAGGGGCTGGAACAACTCGCACGGCATATCAATCGTCTGAATGATTATCCTACCGTCGCCATTGGCGGTATCAGCCTGGAGCGCGCCCCCGCCGTGCTGGCGACTGGTGTAGGGAGTATTGCGGTGGTCAGCGCCATTACCCAGGCCGAAGACTGGCGGGCGGCCACCGCGCAATTGCTGGCGATAGCAGGAGCAGGCGATGAATGACCGTGACTTTATGCGCTATAGCCGTCAGATCCTGCTGGGCGATATCGCCATTGACGGTCAGCAAAAGCTGCTTGCCAGCCGTGTGCTGATCGTCGGGCTGGGCGGATTAGGCTCACCGGCCGCGCTGTATCTGGCAGGAGCCGGTGTCGGCACGCTGGTGCTGGCTGACGACGATGAGGTTCATCTCAGCAACCTGCAGCGGCAGATCCTGTTCACCACGGATGACATTGCCCGCGCTAAATCGCAGGTTGCACAGCAGCGGCTGGCACGACTCAATCCGGATATCGAACTGCTCTCGCTGACGCAGCGTCTGAGTGGAGAGGCGCTCAGGCATGCAGTGGCGCAAGCGGATGTCGTGCTCGACTGCACCGACAACATGGCGACGCGTCAGGAAATTAACGCCGCCTGCGTGGCGCTCGATACCCCGCTGATCACCGCCAGCGCGGTCGGTTTTGGCGGCCAGTTGATGGTGTTGACGCCGCCCTGGTCACAAGGCTGCTATCGCTGCTTATGGCCGGATGACGCGGAACCCGAACGCAATTGCCGTACCGCAGGCGTTGTCGGCCCCGTCGTCGGGATGATGGGGACCCTGCAGGCACTCGAGGCAATCAAGCTCCTAAGCGGTATGGAGATACCCGGCGGCGAATTGCGCCTGTTTGACGGCAAAACCAGCCAGTGGCGCAGCCTGGCATTACGCCGCGCCAGCGGGTGCCCAGTGTGTGGAGGGCGACATGCGAATACAGTTCAATGATGAGCCAATGCAGTGTGCAGAAGGACTCTCCGTGCATACACTGCTGACGCAATTGAATCAGTTAAAACCCGGCGCCGCACTGGCGCTGAATCAACAGATCCTGCCCCGCGAGCAGTGGGAGCAGCACATCGTGCAGGAAGGCGACCAGATCCTGCTTTTTCAGGTTATCGCGGGGGGTTGAAATGTTACGAATTGCAGATAAAACGTTTGATTCGCATCTGTTCACGGGCACGGGTAAGTTTGCATCACCAGCATTAATGATTGACGCGATCCGCGCCTCCGGTAGCCAACTGGTGACGCTGGCCATGAAGCGTGTGGATTTGCGCCAGCAAAATGACGCCATCCTGGCTCCTCTTATCGACGCGGGCGTCACGCTGTTGCCCAACACCTCCGGGGCGAAAACGGCAGAAGAGGCAATCTTTGCCGCACAGCTTGCGCGCGAGGCGCTCGGTACCCATTGGCTGAAGCTGGAAATTCATCCCGATGCGCGCTGGTTGCTGCCGGACCCCATTGAAACGCTGAAAGCCGCCGAGGCACTGGTAAAACAAGGATTTGTGGTGCTGCCTTACTGCGGTGCGGATCCGGTGCTGTGTAAACGGCTGGAAGAGGTGGGCTGTGCGGCAGTGATGCCGCTCGGCGCGCCGATTGGCTCTAATCAGGGGCTGGAAACCCGGGCCATGCTGGAGATTATTATCCAGCAGTCCACCGTTCCGGTCGTGGTGGATGCCGGAATCGGCGTACCCAGCCACGCCACGCAGGCGCTGGAAATGGGCGCGGACGCCGTGCTGGTGAATACGGCGATTGCCGTGGCGGACGATCCGGTGATGATGGCCCGCGCTTTCCGTCTGGCGGTAGAAGCCGGCCTTCTGGCGCGTCAGGCAGGACCGGGTAGTCGCAGCCGTCAGGCGCAGGCCACCAGCCCACTGACCGGTTTTCTGGAGATCCCGGTATGAAAACGTTCACCGACCGCTGGCAGCAACTCGACTGGGACGACATCCGCCTGCGCATCAACAGCAAAACGTCCGCTGACGTTGAGCGGGCGCTAAATGCCCCCCACCCCAGCCGCGACGATATGATGGCACTGCTGTCACCTGCCGCGAGCGCATACCTTGAACCGCTGGCACAGCGGGCGCAGACGCTGACCCGCCAGCGCTTCGGCAATACGGTGAGTTTTTACGTCCCGCTGTATCTCTCCAATCTGTGCGCTAACGACTGTACCTACTGCGGTTTTTCGATGAGTAACCGCATCAAGCGCAAGACGCTGAATGAAACGGACATTATCCGGGAGTGTGCGGCGATCCGCGAGCTGGGTTTCGAACATCTCCTGCTGGTCACCGGCGAGCATCAGGCAAAGGTCGGAATGGACTATTTCCGTCGCCACTTGCCCACCATTCGCCAGCAGTTTTCGTCATTACAGATGGAAGTTCAACCGTTAGCCGAGGCGGAATATGCCGAACTGAAAACGCTGGGACTCGACGGCGTGATGGTCTATCAGGAAACGTATCACGACGCGATGTACGCACAGCACCATCTGAAGGGGAAAAAACAGGATTTCTTCTGGCGGCTGGAAACCCCGGACCGACTGGGGCGCGCAGGTATCGACAAAATCGGCCTCGGGGCGCTGATTGGTCTTTCCGACAACTGGCGGGTGGACTGCTATATGGTTGCAGAGCATTTGCTGTGGCTTCAGCAGCACTACTGGCAAAGCCGCTACTCGATTTCGTTCCCGCGCCTGCGTCCGTGCGCTGGCGGTATTGAGCCCGCCTCAATCATGGATGAGCGCCAACTGGTACAAACCATTTGCGCGTTCCGTCTGCTGGCACCGGAAATTGAGCTGTCGTTGTCGACGCGGGAGTCGCCCTGGTTTCGAGACCACGTGATCCCGCTGGCGATTAACAACGTCAGCGCGTTCTCGAAAACCCAGCCTGGCGGGTATGCGGACAATCATCCTGAACTGGAACAGTTCGCGCCACATGACAACCGCCGTCCCGAAACTGTCGCCGATGCGCTTGCCGCGCAGGGGCTTCAGCCGGTATGGAAAGACTGGGATGCGTATCTGGGGCGCGCTTCGCAAAGGCGATGAACCGTCTTGCAAACGGGTAACCATTTTACGAGCCGCGACGAAAGAGAGAAAACGAGAGGTTGTTGTTAGCCTCTCACTTTTTTAACGTATCACCGTCAGCCTTAACGCTGTCCAGGGCGAAGAGCTTCTTCCTCGTTTCGCCCTGCCTTCACCGAAATCAGCGAGATAAAACACCAATTTCAGCCAAAAATGGCCACTGGGGTGTACACTTCTTAAGATAAATCACCTCGACTTATATCAGCGAGATTATAATTGCCTACATTCTTCCTGATATGCAGAGCCACATTGTTGGCTTCACTTCGCACTTCTCTTCGGGATTTACACTTTCTGGATAAGTACAGTAATGGCACGTCATAACAGAAAACTTTCATTCACGACGCCAATATTGGTGAGCTTTACGGGGATCATACTCAGCTTTTTATTGATCGCCATATTCATAACTTTTACGCAAAAGAATGATTTTCTTGAAGATTATCATGGCATAAATCGGAATTTCACCCATAACCTGGCGGTGAACTATACCGAGTCTTTGCTACGCGAAAATGATTATATCCTTGGTCGGGCGGCGACCTACTTTTCTCGTAATGACCACCTGAACGACACGGTTAACCTTGACCCGGAACAGGGTCTGAAAACCATCATGCAATTGCAGACGCTGATGCCCTCAGTCTCCTCGATCTCATTGGTAGATATAGAAGGCCATTACCTGCGCGCGCCCCAAGTGCTAAATACCGAACGCAGCACAACATTCGACGTGAAATCGCGTCCCTGGTTTATGGATCAGGCTGAAGCCAGTACCTTTAGCAACTATACCGCCCCCTACATTGACTATTTTACGCACCACCCTACGGTGACGATCTACAAACCGGTCATCTCTCCCGAAGGGAAAATGAAAGGTACGATTGCGTTTCATCTTGATCTGACGTCAATGGGTTACGCATTGCGCCAGATGGTGGCTCCCGTCCAGGGCGAGTTCTATGTGGTCGACCGTGATGGAAAAGTGGTACTGCATCCGGATACAGGCGCGCTGTTTAAACAGTATGTCAGTAAAAAAACCATGAGCCGGATGACCAGCGGTGAAGGACATCTGTACGACCCGGACACTCAGGACTGGTACTACTACTATTCGTTCACCAACCCGGACTGGTTTGTGATTTATCGGGTTTCAGATACAACCCTCGTCGATCTGACACGTCATGAGACCAACATTGTGGTCTGGGGATTTGCCCTTGCGGCGATCATCATTGCGCTGTTTGGTCTCTATCTTCGCCACGCTTCACGCACGGTGCTGATGAATATCATCAACGCAATCAAGACCGGCGATGTGAAACGCGCACCGCGCCTTGAAGCAATGCTGAGCAAAGCTATCGAGTCCAATAAGGAGCGCGAACTGGCTTACGTTCGACAGGCGACCATTGATGCCCTGACCGGTTGTAAAAACCGCCGCGCTTTTGATAGCGATATCGTCGCGCTGATGAACGATCACCAACCGTTCGTCCTGGCACTGGTGGATATTGATAATTTTAAATTTATCAATGATACCTGGGGACATTTGAATGGCGACATCGTCCTGCGTAACGTCGCGCGCGAAGGGATTCAGATCATGCAACCCGCCGCCGTTTCTGTCTATCGCTATGGCGGTGAGGAGTTTGCCGTGCTGTTCTCGGGTGAGCAATTGAACAACGCGCATACCCTACTGGAACGCTGGCGCATTGAGGTCGCGCAGCGCTCATGGCGTGAAGAGGGTCTGCACGTCACCTTTAGCGCCGGACTCGGGGAATGGAATCTGGAAGCGCAGGAACAGCTGATCATGCGTGTAGATGAAGCGCTATACAAAGCCAAACAGGAAGGAAAAAACCGGATTATTGTCGCGAATCGCTGATCATCCCCTCTCTGCAACGCCCGTTACGACGGGCTTTTTTTCATTTTGAGAAAAACCGCAACCGGTTTCATTATTTGTGCGATTTCTTTGTGATGCTTTACACACATTCGCGGTAAGGCGGTTGTTCTCATCACTCGCTCGGACTAAAGATGAAGTATCAATGGAACCGTGAGAGCGAACTATGAAGAATATCGTTTTATGCTGTGCCGCCGGTATGTCCACCAGCATGCTGGTACAACGAATGAAAGATGCCGCTCAGAAGAAAGGGATCGAAGTGACGATCAAGGCTGTGCCTGTCGCAGAGTTTAAAGAGAATATTGCCACGGCGGACATCGTTCTGCTCGGCCCACAGGTCAAGTATGAGCAGGCAAAATTGCAGGCGCTGGCCGATCCGCTCGGTAAGAAAGTCGCCGTGATCGACATGATGGATTACGGCATGATGAAAGGCGATGCCGTGCTGGAAAAAGCCCTGAAGCTGATGGAGCCCTAACATGGAAGAGTTAGAAACCATCATTATGGAACTGCTGGTTAATGCCGGAGCCGCACGAAGCCAGGCATTGACCGCCCTGCAACTGGCTCGCAAAGGCGACTTTGCCGGTGCCGAACAGGCGATGGAAGAGTCACGCGATTACGTCAAACTGGCGCATAAAATCCAGACGCAACTGATCGGGATCGATGAAGGAACCGGTAAGCTGCCGGTGAATCTGATCACCGTCCACTCGCAGGACCATCTGATGAACGCGATGGTGATTCAGGATCTGGCAGGTGACATGATTGAACTGTATCGCCGAATCCCGCTGGCAAACTGATAAAAAAGCCTGGTGGCGCTACGCTTACCGGGCCTACAAAAACGCCATAAAAAAACCCGCCGAAGCGGGTTTTTTACTGTCAGGCAGTCAACGATTACTCGTTGTCAGAACCACCCAGACCTGCGTTCAGCAGTTCTGCCAGGCTGGCAGAGGCATCTTCTGCAGTCACCTGCGGTGCAGCCGGAAGTTCACCCGCAGCACGGCGACGCATACGATCCTGGTGGTACGCATAACCGGTACCCGCCGGGATCAGACGACCTACGATAACGTTCTCTTTCAGGCCACGCAGTTCGTCGCGTTTACCCGCAACGGCTGCTTCGGTCAGGACACGCGTGGTCTCCTGGAACGATGCGGCAGAGATGAACGACTCGGTTGCCAGAGACGCTTTGGTGATACCCAGCAGATCGCGGGAGAACGTGGCGCCCACTTTGCCGTTCGCTTCCAGTTCGCGGTTAGCGATCTTGACGCGGGAGTATTCAACCTGTTCGCCTTCCAGGAAGTCGGAGCTACCAGCGCTTTCGATGGTGGCTTTACGCAGCATCTGACGAACGATAACTTCGATGTGTTTATCGTTAATCTTAACGCCCTGCAGACGGTATACGTCCTGAACTTCGTTAACGATGTAACGAGTTACAGCATGAACACCACGCAGACGCAGAATGTCGTGCGGTGCTTCCGGACCGTCGGAAACCACGTCACCACGTTCTACACGTTCACCTTCGAACACGTTGAGCTGACGCCATTTCGGAATCATCTCTTCGTACGGATCGCTACCGTCTACCGGGGTGATAACCAGACGACGTTTCCCTTTGGTTTCTTTACCGAAGGAAATAATACCGCTGATTTCAGCCAGGATTGCCGGCTCTTTCGGACGACGTGCTTCGAACAGGTCCGCAACGCGCGGCAGACCACCGGTGATGTCCTTGGTACCGCCGGATTCCTGCGGAACACGCGCCAGGGTGTCACCAGAACTGATCTGTACGCCATCTTCCAACTGAACAATCGCTTTACCCGGCAGGAAGTACTGCGCAGGCATGTCGGTACCCGGGATCAGTACGTCGTTACCCTGAGCATCAACGATTTTCAGTGCAGGACGCAGATCTTTACCACCGGTAGTACGTTCTGCGGAATCCAGAACCACCAGAGAAGACAGACCGGTTAACTCGTCGGTCTGACGCGTAATGGTCTGGCCGTCGATCATGTCAGTGAAGCGGACAAAACCACTCACTTCCGTGATAACCGGCATGGTGTGCGGATCCCAGTTTGCTACGGTTTCACCGCCGGCAACCTGCTCACCATCACCTTTCGCCATCACAGAGCCGTAAGGCACTTTATAGCTTTCTTTGGTACGACCGAATTCGTCGATCAGTTTCAGCTCAGTGTTACGGGAGGTGATCACCAGTTTACCGCTGGAGTTCACAACCGACTTCGCATTGCTCAGACGGATGCTACCTTTGTTTTTCACCTGGATGCTGGATTCAGCAGCCGCACGAGATGCCGCACCACCGATGTGGAACGTACGCATCGTCAGCTGTGTACCCGGCTCACCGATGGACTGTGCCGCGATAACGCCGATAGCTTCACCTTTGTTGATGATGTGGCCACGCGCCAGGTCACGACCATAGCAGTGCGCACATACACCAAAGTCGGTGTCACAGGATACAACAGAGCGAACTTTCACAGAGTCAACGGAGTTCGCTTCCAGCAGATCACACCACTGTTCATGCAGCAGCGTGTTGCGCGGAACCAGAATATCCGCCGTACCCGGCTTCAGAATGTCTTCTGCGGTTACACGACCCAGAACGCGATCGCGCAATGGCTCTTTAACATCACCACCCTCGATAACCGGGGTCATGGTGATACCTTCCAGCGTGCCGCAGTCGTCTTCGGTAACAACCAGATCCTGTGCAACGTCAACCAGACGACGCGTCAGGTAACCGGAGTTCGCTGTTTTCAGTGCGGTATCCGCCAGACCTTTACGCGCACCGTGCGTGGAGATGAAGTACTGGAGTACGTTCAGACCTTCACGGAAGTTCGCGGTGATCGGCGTTTCGATGATGGAGCCATCCGGCTTCGCCATCAGACCACGCATACCCGCCAGCTGACGAATCTGTGCAGCAGAACCACGCGCACCGGAATCGGCCATCATGTAGATGCTGTTGAAGGAAACCTGCTGCTCTTCCTGACCGTCACGGTTAATCACGGTTTCGGTTTGCAGGTTATCCATCATCGCTTTGGAAACGCGATCGTTCGCCGCAGCCCAGATATCGATCACTTTGTTGTAACGTTCGCCGGCGGTGACCAGACCAGACTGGAACTGTTCCTGGATCTCAGCAACTTCTGCTTCCGCTTCAGAGATGATCTCGTGTTTTTTCTCCGGGATGACCATGTCATCGATACCAACGGATGCACCTGAACGCGCTGCATAAGCAAAGCCGGTGTACATCGTCTGGTCCGCAAAAATAACGGTCGGTTTCAGGCCCAGAATACGGTAACAGGTGTTCAGCATTTTGGAGATGGCTTTCTTACCCAGCGCCTGGTTGACGATGGAGAAAGGCAGACCTTTCGGTACGATCATCCACAGGATTGCACGACCTACCGTCGTATCAATCAGGCTGGTTTTCGCAACGAACTCGCCGTTAGCATCTTTTTCGTATTCGGTGATACGCACTTTAACGCGCGCATGCAGAGAGGCCAGGCCAGCGCGATAAATACGCTCAGCTTCTTTCGGGCCCGTCAGCACCATGCCTTCGCCTTTGGCGTTAACACAGTCACGGGTCATGTAGTACAGACCCAGTACAACGTCCTGAGACGGAACGATGATAGGTTCGCCGTTCGCCGGGGACAGGATGTTGTTGGTAGACATCATCAGCGCACGCGCTTCGAGCTGGGCTTCCAGCGTCAGCGGTACGTGAACAGCCATCTGGTCACCATCGAAGTCGGCGTTATAGGCCGCACAAACCAGCGGGTGCAGCTGGATAGCTTTACCTTCGATAAGAACAGGTTCAAACGCCTGGATACCCAGACGGTGCAGTGTTGGTGCACGGTTCAGCAGTACCGGGTGTTCGCGGATCACTTCGTCCAGGATATCCCAAACGACAGCTTCTTCACGCTCAACCATTTTCTTCGCGGCTTTGATGGTGGTGGCGAGGCCACGCAGTTCCAGCTTGCCGTAGATGAACGGTTTGAACAGCTCCAGTGCCATTTTCTTCGGCAGACCGCACTGATGCAGACGCAGGTATGGACCTACGGTGATAACAGAACGACCGGAGTAGTCAACACGCTTACCGAGCAGGTTCTGACGGAAACGACCCTGTTTACCTTTGATCATATCGGCCAAAGATTTCAGAGGACGTTTGTTAGAACCGGTGATCGCACGACCGCGACGACCGTTATCCAGCAGGGCGTCAACCGCTTCCTGCAGCATACGTTTTTCGTTGCGTACGATGATGTCCGGCGCAGCCAGATCCAGCAGACGTTTCAGACGGTTGTTACGGTTGATCACGCGACGATACAGATCGTTTAGATCCGACGTGGCGAAACGACCACCATCCAGCGGAACCAGCGGACGCAGATCTGGCGGCAGAACCGGCAGAACGGTCAGGATCATCCACTCCGGCTTATTGCCAGACTGAACGAACGCTTCCAGCAGCTTAATACGCTTGGTCAGCTTCTTACGCTTGGTTTCGGAGTTAGTTTCGTTCAGCTCTTCACGCAGAGTTTCACACTCTTGCTCCAGATCCATGCTCTTCAGCAAGGCCTGAATAGCTTCCGCACCCATCTTCGCGTCAAATTCGTCACCGAACTCTTCCAGCGCATCCAGATACTGTTCTTCAGTCAGGATCTGCTGGCGTTCCAGATTGGTCATACCGCCTTCGATAACCACATAGGATTCGAAGTACAGTACGCGTTCGATATCGCGCAGCGGCATATCGAGCAGCAGGCCGATACGGGACGGCAGAGATTTCAGGAACCAGATGTGAGCAGTCGGGGACGCCAGCTCGATGTGGCCCATACGCTCACGGCGTACTTTAGTCTGGGTCACTTCAACGCCGCACTTCTCACAGATCACACCGCGGTGTTTCAGGCGCTTGTACTTACCGCACAGGCACTCGTAGTCTTTTACCGGCCCAAAGATACGGGCGCAGAAAAGGCCGTCACGCTCAGGTTTGAACGTACGGTAGTTAATGGTTTCCGGCTTCTTAACTTCACCGAAAGACCATGAACGGATCATGTCTGGCGAAGCCAGAGCAATTTTGATCGCATCAAACTCTTCGGTTTTAGTTTGCGCTTTCAGAAACTTTAATAAGTCTTTCACGGATTTGCTCCCGTCGGAGTTAGCACATTCCGCTGCCGGGTGTTATCCCGGCAGCAGTGACCTGTTTGAGCGAGAATTACTCGTCTTCCAGTTCGATGTTGATACCCAGCGAACGAATCTCTTTCAACAGTACGTTGAAGGATTCCGGCATGCCCGGTTCCATCTGATGGTTGCCATCTACGATGTTCTTATACATCTTAGTACGGCCGTTCACGTCATCAGACTTAACGGTGAGCATTTCCTGCAGGGTGTATGCCGCGCCGTATGCTTCCAGCGCCCACACTTCCATCTCCCCGAAGCGCTGACCACCGAACTGCGCCTTACCACCCAGCGGCTGCTGAGTAACCAGGCTGTAGGAACCGGTGGAACGAGCGTGCATCTTATCGTCGACCAGGTGGTTCAGTTTCAGCATGTACATGTAACCTACGGTTACCGGACGCTCGAACTGCTCACCCGTACGGCCGTCGAACAGCGTGATCTGACCGGAAGTCGGCAGGTCACCCAGTTTCAGCAGCTCTTTAATTTCCGCTTCTTTCGCACCGTCGAACACCGGCGTTGCGATTGGCATACCTTTGCGCAGGTTTTCAGCCAGACGCAGAACTTCTTCATCGCTGAAGGTATTCAGGTCAACTTTCTGACGAACGTCAGCACCCAGATCGTACGCACGCTGGATGAACTCGCGCAGTTTCGCGACTTCCTGCTGCTGTTTCAGCATGGCGTTGATCTTATCGCCGATACCTTTCGCAGCCATACCCAGGTGGGTTTCCAGAATCTGACCGATGTTCATACGAGACGGTACGCCCAGCGGGTTCAGTACGATATCTACCGGCGTACCGTTAGCATCGTGCGGCATATCTTCGATCGGGTTGATCTTAGAAATGACACCCTTGTTACCGTGACGACCTGCCATCTTGTCACCAGGCTGGATACGGCGTTTAACGGCCAGATAGACCTTAACAATCTTCAGCACGCCCGGTGCCAGATCGTCGCCTTGGGTGATTTTGCGGCGTTTCGCTTCGAGTTTTTTCTCGAACTCGTGTTTCAGTTCGTCGTACTGCTCAGCCAGTTGTTCCAGCTGATTTTGTTTCTCTTCATCGGTCAGGCCGAGTTCCAGCCAGCGATCGCGAGGCAGTTTGTCGAGCTTCTCAGCTTCAACACCACCGGCAACCAGCACAGCATAGATACGGCTGAACAGGCCAGCTTCGAGGATCTGCAGTTCTTCAGACAGGTCTTTCTTCGCCTGCTTCAGCTGCATCTCTTCGATTTCCAGCGCACGTTTGTCTTTTTCTACGCCATCGCGAGTAAAGACCTGAACGTCGATAACCGTACCGGAAACACCGTTTGGTACGCGCAGAGAAGAGTCTTTAACGTCAGACGCTTTCTCACCGAAGATCGCACGCAGCAGTTTTTCTTCTGGCGTCAGCTGGGTTTCACCTTTCGGCGTTACCTTACCCACCAGAATGTCGCCGCCGGTCACTTCCGCACCGATGTAAACGATACCGGATTCATCCAGTTTGGAGAGCGCAGCTTCACCCACGTTCGGGATGTCAGCGGTGATCTCTTCCGGCCCCAGCTTGGTGTCACGGGACACGCACGCCAGTTCCTGAATGTGGATGGTGGTGAAACGGTCTTCCTGGACAACACGCTCGGAAACGAGGATGGAGTCTTCGAAGTTGTAACCGTTCCACGGCATGAACGCGACGCGCATGTTCTGACCGAGCGCCAGTTCACCGAGGTCGGTGGACGGACCGTCTGCCAGTACATCACCACGTTCAACCGGCTCGCCCAGAGAGACACACGGCATCTGGTTGATACAGGTGTTCTGGTTAGAACGGGTGTATTTGGTCAGGTTGTAGATGTCGATACCCGCTTCGCCCGGGTACATCTCGTCTTCGTTAACTTTGATAACGATACGGGAAGCATCCACGTACTGAACGGTACCGCCACGTTTAGCCACCGCAGTAACACCGGAGTCAACGGCAACAGCACGTTCCATACCGGTACCTACCAGCGGCTTATCAGCGCGCAGAGTCGGAACCGCCTGACGTTGCATGTTCGCACCCATCAATGCACGGTTGGCGTCATCGTGTTCCAGGAACGGGATCAGGGACGCACCGACGGAAACCACCTGCTGAGTGGAAACGTCCATGTAGTCAACCTGGTCACGGCTGAACAGGCTGGATTCACCTTTGCTACGGCAGGTCACCAGATCTTCTACGAAGTGGCCATCGTCATCCAGGTTGGAGTTCGCCTGAGCGATAACGAAGTTACCTTCTTCAATAGCAGACAGGTAATGAATCTCATCTGTCACAACGCCATCAACCACGCGACGATACGGCGTCTCGAGGAAGCCATATTCGTTAGTCTGTGCGTACACGGACAGGGAGTTGATCAGACCGATGTTCGGACCTTCAGGCGTTTCGATTGGACATACGCGACCATAGTGCGTCGGGTGTACGTCTCGAACTTCAAAGCCAGCGCGCTCACGCGTCAGACCGCCTGGGCCGAGTGCAGAGATACGGCGTTTGTGCGTAATCTCAGACAGCGGGTTGTTCTGGTCCATAAACTGAGACAGCTGGCTGGAACCGAAGAACTCTTTCACTGCTGCAGAAATCGGTTTGGCGTTGATCATGTCCTGAGGCATCAGGGTATCCAGATCGCCCAGAGACAGACGCTCTTTCACCGCACGCTCAACACGTACCAGGCCAACGCGGAATTGGTTTTCCGCCATTTCGCCTACGGAACGGATACGACGGTTGCCGAGGTGGTCGATATCATCGACTTCGCCTTTACCGTTACGGATATCGATGAGCTTCTTCATCACTTCGATGATATCGTCTTTGCTCAGGATACCGGAACCTTCGATTTCGTCGCGCAGCAGAGAACGGTTGAACTTCATACGACCGACCGCAGACAGGTCATAACGGTCTTCAGAGAAGAACAGGTTCTCAAACAGGCTTTCAGCCGCTTCACGTGTCGGCGGCTCACCCGGGCGCATCATGCGGTAGATTTCTACCAGCGCGCTCAGACGATCGTTAGTTGGGTCGACGCGTACGGTTTCAGAAATGTACGGGCCGTGATCCAGATCGTTGGTGAACAGGGTTTCGATACGTTTGTGGCCAGACTGGCTCAGCTTAGCCAGCAGATCCAGGCTCAGCTCCATGTTCGCTGGGCAGATCAGCTCGCCAGTGGATTCGTCAACGTAATCTTTCGCAGCCACTTTGCCCGCAATGTACTCAACCGGAACTTCGATATGTTTGATATCGTCTTTTTCCAGTTGGCGGATGTGACGCGCAGTGATGCGGCGGCCTTTTTCAACGTAGATTTTACCGTTCGCTTCGATATCGAAGGAGGCGGTTTCACCACGCAGACGTTCAGGCACCAGCTCCATCTGCAGCTTGTTGTCGCGAATCTCGAAAATCACTTTTTCGAAGAACAGATCCAGGATCTGCTCAGTGGTGTAGTTCAGCGCACGCAGAATAATGGTCGCAGGCAGTTTACGGCGACGGTCGATACGTACGAACAGGTTGTCCTTCGGATCGAATTCGAAGTCCAGCCAGGAACCACGGTAAGGAATGATGCGCGCGTTATACAGCACTTTACCCGAAGAGTGGGTTTTACCTTTGTCGGAGTCAAAGAAGACGCCCGGACTACGGTGCAGCTGAGAAACGATAACACGCTCAGTACCGTTGATAACAAAGGTACCGTTGTCGGTCATGAGCGGAATTTCGCCCATGTAGACTTCTTGTTCTTTAATGTCTTTAACGGTGCCTTCCGGCGCTTCGCGCTCGTAGATCACCAGACGCAGTTTTACGCGCAGCGGTGCGGAATAGGTCACGCCACGGATCTGACATTCCTGAACGTCAAACACCGGTTCGCCAAGACGGTAGCTGACGTATTGCAGCTCGGAATTACCGCTATAGCTCTGAATCGGGAATACGGAACGGAAGGCGGCTTCCAGACCATACTGCCCCTCAGGATCTTGCTCGATAAACTTCTGAAACGAGTCAAGCTGGATAGAAAGGAGATAAGGCACATCCAGAACTTGTGGACGTTTACCAAAATCCTTACGAATACGTTTTTTCTCGGTATAGGAGTAAACCATAGGGTTCCTCAGCTCGCTGACAAGTCGACCCATCTGTCCATTGAGCGGACAGTTTGTGCAACACTATTTTGTTGACCGGAAAATCGAATACTTTCCGCAATGCCTGTTGCTATCACGCTTAAACCATTTCATTGCGATTTACACAGAACGGACGCTCTGTCGCAGTATATTAAGTCGTCGATAGAAACAAGCATTGAAAGGCACAGCAGTAGTCAAACAGTGTGAAACGCTACTGGCGCCTTACAGCGCAAAAAGGCTGGTGACCAAAAAGTCACCAGCCATCAGCCTAATTTCTCAGGCTGCAACCGGAAGGGTTGGCTTATTTAACTTCAACTTCAGCGCCAGCTTCTTCCAGAGATTTTTTCAGTGCTTCTGCGTCATCTTTGCTCACGCCTTCTTTCAGAGCGGCCGGAGCAGATTCTACCAGGTCTTTAGCTTCTTTCAGACCCAGGCCAGTTGCGCCACGTACTGCTTTGATTACAGCAACTTTGTTAGCGCCAGCAGCTTTCAGAATTACGTCGAATTCAGTTTTTTCTTCAGCAGCTTCAACCGGGCCAGCAGCTACAGCAACAGCAGCAGCAGCGGAAACACCGAATTTTTCTTCCATTGCAGAGATCAGTTCTACAACGTCCATTACGGACATAGCGGATACTGCTTCAATGATTTGATCTTTAGTGATAGACATTTAAATTGTTCCTGAATATCAGAATAAGTTTATACGTAAGCAGATGCTTTAAAAAGATAACTGCGATTAAGCAGCTTCTTTCGCATCGCGTACAGCAGCCAGAGTACGAACCAGTTTGCCAGCCGAAGCTTCTTTCATGGTTGCCATCAGGCGTGCAATTGCTTCTTCGTAGGTCGGCAGAGTTGCCAGGCGGTCGATCTGAGACGCCGGGATCAGCTCACCTTCAAAGGCAGCGGCTTTGACCTCAAATTTTGCATTCGCTTTCGCGAACTCTTTGAACAGACGAGCAGCAGCGCCCGGGTGTTCCATAGAGTATGCAATCAGGGTCGGACCAACAAACGTGTCTTTCAGGCACTCGAACGGAGAACCTTCAACAGCACGACGCAGCAGGGTGTTACGAACAACACGCATGTAAACGCCAGCTTCACGACCTGCTTTACGCAGTTCAGTCATTTTATCTACAGTCACGCCACGGGAATCCGCAACTACTGCAGACAGCGCGCCTTTGGCTACTTCGCTGACTTCAGCAACAATCGCTTGTTTGTCTTGAAGATTTAAAGCCATTAGCTTTGCTCCTGGATGTTTGCCGGAACTCATGTTCCGGAACTCACTTCACTCTTTCCAACGAAAAGAGCGTCTTAATACGGTGAGCAGAAACAAGCCAGAGTATCCAAAAATAATCTTAGCGTTCTGTCACCGTCTACGCAGGGGATTAAGTTTCTTACGAAACACCTGCGGTCTTCGACGGAGGCCTGGATAGGCCAGGCTCCAACGAACAAATCTGTTCTATGCTTCGTCTTTCGAACCGCAATTCAAATGACTTGCAGAGTGTCTGTCTCTTTCAACAGAAACGTGGGGGTAGAATTGTAGACAAATCCACCGCCCACGTAAAGCTAATCTTAGTTCGCAGAAGCGCTCAGACCAGCCTGATCAACGGCAACACCAGCACCCATGGTGGTGGAGATGCTGATTTTCTTGATGTACACGCCTTTCGCCTGAGTCGGTTTTGCTTTCTTCAGCGCAACCAGCAGAGCTTCCAGGTTTTCTTTCAGTTTGTCAGCGTCAAAATCCACTTTACCGATGGTAGTGTGGATGATGCCGTTTTTGTCGTTACGGTAACGAACCTGACCCGCTTTAGCGTTCTTAACTGCTTCAGCAACGTTCGGCGTTACGGTACCCACTTTCGGGTTTGGCATCAGGCCACGCGGACCCAGAACCTGGCCCAGTTGGCCAACAACGCGCATTGCATCCGGAGAAGCAATAACCACGTCAAAGTTCATTTCGCCTTTCTTGATCTGCTCAGCCAGATCTTCCATACCTACCAGTTCAGCGCCAGCAGCTTTAGCAGCTTCAGCGTTTGCACCCTGGGTAAATACAGCTACGCGAACGGAACGGCCAGTACCGTGCGGCAGTACAGTTGCACCACGTACGTTCTGGTCAGATTTACGCGCATCGATGCCGAGGTTAACGGCAACGTCTACGCTTTCAACGAACTTAGCGGTAGCCAGTTCTTTCAGCAGAGAGATAGCTTCGTTGATGTCGTACTGTTTGGTCGCATCAACTTTCTCACGGATCACACGCATGCGCTTGGTCAGTTTAGCCATTTCTTAGTCCTCCACTACCAGGCCCATGGAACGTGCAGTACCTTCAATGGAGCGAGTCATCGCTTCAATGTCGGCACCAGTCATGTCGGCAGCTTTGGTCTGCGCGATTTCCTGCAGCTGAGCGCGGGAAATTTTACCTACTTTGTCTTTGTTCGGCTTACCGGAACCAGACTTAATACCAGCCGCTTTCTTCAGCAGAACGGCTGCCGGAGGCGTTTTGGTAATGAAGGTGAAAGAACGGTCAGCGTAAACGGTGATAACAACCGGAATTGGCAGACCTTTTTCGATGGAATCAGTCTTAGCGTTGAACGCTTTGCAGAATTCCATGATGTTAACACCCTGTTGACCCAGAGCAGGACCAACCGGCGGACTCGGGTTTGCCATACCAGCTGCAACCTGCAGCTTGACGTAGGCTTGGACTTTCTTAGCCATTCTCAATTTCCTCTGTTGGGTGATAGCGCCTCAGAGAGGCTCCCCGTGATATAAAAATTCGTTCTACGGGCCAGGCCCATAAAAACAAAAGGCGCGAAATTGTATTCCAATCTCACGCCTTGTGCAACGATTAAATCGCCGCTTTTTTGATCGTTACTTAGGCTTTTTCAACCTGTGCAAAGTCCAGCTCTACCGGGGTCGCACGACCGAAGATAGAAACGGATACTTTCAGGCGGGACTTCTCATAGTCCACTTCTTCAACGACGCCATTAAAGTCAGCAAACGGACCATCGTTGACACGCACCATCTCACCCGGTTCAAACAACGTTTTCGGCCGCGGCTTATCACCCACCTGCTGCAGGCGATTCATAATCGCATCAACTTCTTTGTCGCTGATCGGCGCCGGACGGTCAGATGTACCGCCGATAAAGCCCATCACACGCGGTACGCTACGCACCAGGTGCCAGCTCGCGTCATTCATGACCATCTGGACCAGCACATAACCCGGGAAGAATTTACGCTCGCTCTTACGGCGCTGACCACCACGGATTTCGACCACTTCTTCGGTCGGCACCATGACTTCGCCAAACAACTCTTCCATATTGTGTAATTTGATATGCTCACGCAGCGATGTTGCTACGCGGCCTTCAAAACCGGAAAACGCCTGAACGACGTACCAGCGCTTTTTAGGAGCTTCAGACATCTCAGAACCTCAGGCCAGTGATAAAGGAAACCAGGCGAACCAGAATACCATCCAGTCCCCACAGGATCAGTGACATTACTGCGGTAACCGCAGCCACAATCAACGTGGTGTGCAATGTTTCCTGGCGAGTCGGCCAAATGACCTTACGTACTTCAGTACGCGCTTCGCGGGCAAAAGCAACGGTAGCTTTACCTTTTGTCGTCAACAGCGCGACACCACCCGCTGCAGCAATCAGAATTACTACGGCCAGCGCACGCAGCGGCAGCATCATGTCACGATAAAGATAGTTGCCAACAATTGCCACAAGCAGCAATGCCACAACCACGATCCACTTTATCGCTTCCAGGCCACGCCCGCTCCCTTGAGCTTCGGTATTCGCACTCATAAACCAACCTGTCAGAAGTATTCTACAAATAATTTCACCCCGCGAATGCGAGGCTAACCAGTCAACCTTGTGCCGAAATGCATTGGGGGCATTCCGGGCTCAACGCCCTCTTCAGAGCCTGTCTCAGCAATGATTATGACAAATAAAATCACTGATGAGCCAGGTTCTGGTTCGAAAGCGTGCAAAAAGGGCATCAAATGATGCCCTTTTAATGCGCATTGCGTCAAATGTTATCAGCGATTAGCTGAGAACTTTAGCAACAACGCCTGCGCCTACCGTACGGCCGCCTTCACGGATTGCGAAACGCAGACCGTCGTCCATCGCGATCGGGTGGATCAGGGTAACAACCATTTTGATGTTGTCGCCCGGCATTACCATCTCAACGCCTTCCGGCAGTTCGATGGTGCCAGTCACGTCAGTTGTACGGAAGTAGAACTGCGGACGGTAGCCTTTGAAGAACGGAGTATGACGGCCGCCTTCGTCTTTGGACAGGATGTACACTTCGGATTCGAACATCGTGTGCGGCTTGATGGTGCCCGGCTTAGCCAGTACCTGACCACGTTCGATTTCTTCACGTTTGATACCACGCAGCAGAACACCAACGTTCTCACCCGCACGGCCTTCGTCCAGCAGTTTGCGGAACATTTCAACGCCAGTACAGGTAGACTTGGCAGTCTCTTTGATACCAACGATTTCAACTTCTTCGCCCACTTTGATGATACCGCGTTCTACACGACCGGTAACAACGGTACCACGACCGGAGATGGAGAATACGTCTTCGATCGGCAGCAGGAACGGCTTGTCAATCGCACGCTCTGGTTCCGGGATGTAAGAATCCAGGAAGCCGGCCAGTTCGATGATTTTCGCTTCCCACTCTGCGTCGCCTTCCAGCGCTTTCAGAGCAGAACCACGAACGATCGGGGTGTCGTCGCCCGGGAAATCGTACTGAGACAGAAGTTCACGAACTTCCATTTCTACCAGTTCCAGCAGCTCTTCGTCATCAACCATGTCGCATTTGTTCAGGAACACGATGATGTACGGAACGCCTACCTGACGACCCAGCAGGATGTGCTCACGAGTCTGCGGCATCGGGCCGTCAGTCGCAGCAACAACCAGGATCGCGCCGTCCATCTGCGCAGCACCGGTGATCATGTTTTTAACATAGTCGGCGTGGCCCGGGCAGTCTACGTGTGCGTAGTGGCGAGTCGGGGTGTCATATTCAACGTGAGAAGTGTTGATGGTGATACCACGAGCTTTTTCTTCCGGCGCGTTATCGATCTGATCGAATGCGCGAGCAGCACCGCCGTAGGTTTTAGCCAGTACGGTAGTGATGGCAGCGGTCAGCGTTGTTTTACCATGGTCAACGTGGCCGATAGTACCGACGTTAACGTGCGGTTTTGTACGTTCAAACTTTTCTTTAGACATCGATTGTCCCTCTAAGACACGGATAAATCGGTGATATCACCACATCAACCAGGCGATATGCCTGAACTGTTGAATCATTGAGTCGTTACAGAGAAAACACGGGGAGGAGAAGTGAAGTGGTGCTGATACCCAGAGTCGAACTGGGGACCTCACCCTTACCAAGGGTGCGCTCTACCAACTGAGCCATATCAGCACGTCTGGAGCGGGCAGCGGGAATCGAACCCGCATCATCAGCTTGGAAGGCTGAGGTAATAGCCATTATACGATGCCCGCATCCTGAAACTCGGCTACCCAGTTCTTTCTGTAACAAAAAAAGAGACAAGTCTCTTTTCTCATTCGAGCCGATTATTTTCGTAACCAGCTCAGACAGCAATTGCTGCCAGAAAGTGGTGGTGGGGGAAGGATTCGAACCTTCGAAGTCTGTGACGGCAGATTTACAGTCTGCTCCCTTTGGCCGCTCGGGAACCCCACCGGACTTGATGGTGCCGACTACCGGAATCGAACTGGTGACCTACTGATTACAAGTCAGTTGCTCTACCTACTGAGCTAAGTCGGCATCAAGTAGCGCGCATTCTATGGAGACCTGCGTGCTCATGCAACTAAAAAATTGCATAAAATGTTCTATCGCTCACATTTTGCACTATACGACCAAAAAATGGCGTATTTTCAGTCAGCTTAGCATAAAATTTCGACATTATCTGGCAGTTCATTTCCTCCCACCTGCATCGGGTGGTACTTCAACGCACCAAATCATCGCCTGTACATCTGGAATATCCGTCACATTGCGTTTCAGGGAATGACGTTCAGAAGAGATTTTTTCTTATTATTCCCCCCCATCTGGTGTTACCCTCCTGCCCATTGTCCAAATTAACTGAAATGCGACGTGCCATTGCATGCCGGGGATGACGCGCTTTTTATCACTGCCCTGATGGTGTAATGACAGCCAGAAACATGCTTATGAGTATAAAAGAGCAAACGTTAATGACGCCTTACCTACAGTTTGACCGCAACCAGTGGGCTGCGCTTCGTGATTCCGTGCCGATGACCCTCACTGAAGAAGAGATCGCACGGTTAAAAGGGATTAATGAAGATTTATCGCTGGAAGAAGTTGCAGAGATCTATTTGCCCTTGTCGCGTTTGCTTAACTTCTATATCAGCTCGAACCTGCGTCGTCAGGCTGTTCTCGAACAGTTTCTGGGCACGAACGGTGAGCGTATCCCTTATATCATCAGTATTGCTGGCAGCGTAGCGGTGGGGAAAAGTACCACTGCGCGTGTATTACAGGCGTTACTGAGCCGTTGGCCAGAACATCGTCGCGTTGAACTGATCACCACGGATGGTTTTCTTCATCCAAACCAGGTATTAAAAGACCGTGGGTTAATGAAGAAGAAAGGTTTTCCGGAATCGTATGACATGCATCGTCTGGTCAAGTTTGTCTCCGATCTCAAATCCGGCGTGCCAAACGTAACCGCTCCGGTTTATTCGCATCTGATTTATGATGTGATCCCTGATGGGGATAAAACCGTGGCCCAACCCGATATATTAATTCTCGAAGGACTCAATGTTCTGCAGAGCGGGATGGACTATCCACACGACCCTCATCATGTATTTGTTTCGGACTTCGTCGACTTCTCTATTTATGTTGATGCACCGGAAGAGTTACTGCAGACATGGTATATCAATCGTTTTCTTAAATTCCGCGAGGGGGCGTTTACCGACCCTGACTCTTATTTCCATAACTACGCGAAACTGACGAAAGAGGAGGCGATCAATACGGCCACCTCATTATGGAAAGAAATTAACTGGCTGAATTTAAAACAAAATATTCTACCCACGCGTGAGCGCGCGAGTCTGATTATGACCAAGAGCGCCAATCATGCCGTCGAGCAGGTTCGCCTGCGAAAATAATTAAAAAGGGAGCTTTCGCTCCCTTTTTAATTATTCAGCGCTTCTCAGGGAGATTTCTCCCCCAACCCACGGTTTTATAATACCATCCTGTTCCAGAAGTAATGCGCCCTGCGCATCGATACCTCGTGAAATACCGTATATTTCTTTGTCACCGATAATCAGTTTAACCTGGCGATTGATAAAGTTATCCAGCTTTTCCCAACGGGAAAGATAAGGAGCCAGTCCTTCTTGCTCAAATAACTCCAGCGCGGTACGTAATTCACGAATGAGCCTTGCCGCCAGCGTATTGCGATCGAGCGTAATCCCAGCTTCCTGCAACGTAATCCATCCCTGATTCACCACGCCTTCTTCCACACGGCGCATTGCCATGTTAATGCCGGCGCCGATGACGATCTGCGCAGCATCGCCCGTCTTACCCGTTAACTCAACCAGGATCCCCGCCAGTTTGCGATCCAACAGGTAGAGATCGTTAGGCCACTTCACCCGTACCTTGTCCGCACCCAGATCGCGTAGAACTTCAGCCATTACGATACCGATCACCAGACTTAAGCCGATCGCGGCGGCCGGCCCCTGCTCCAGACGCCAGTACATTGAAAGATAAAGGTTTGCGCCAAAGGGGGAAAACCACTTACGTCCACGACGTCCACGACCTGCCTGTTGGTATTCCGCCACGCAGGCATCGCCAGACTGCAATAGATCGATGCGGTCCAGCAGGTACTGATTGGTGGAATCAATAACCGGCAGCACAGCCACCGTGCCGCGATCCAACTGACTGTGGATGCGGTCAGAATCCAGCAACTGAATCGGCTCCGGTAAACTGTATCCTTTGCCTGGCACGGTAAAGACATCAACTCCCCAGTCACGTAGAGTCTGGATATGTTTATTGATGGCCGCCCGGCTCATCCCCAACTGTTCACCCAGTTGCTCACCGGAATGAAACTCGCCATCGGCCAGTAAGGAGATAAGCATCAGAGGAACGGTATTATCCTTCATGCAATGATCTCCACAGCATTGACTTCGCCACTCTGCCCGATGAAGCGTACTTCAGGCTCCAGCCAGACGTTAAATTTCTCACCGACTTTCGCACGCACCAGGTGCGCGAGATTGACCACATCTTCGCTTGTCGCGTTAGCCGCGTTAATAAGTACAAGCGCCTGTTGACGATGTACGGCTGCCCCTCCGATACCCACGCCTTTCAACTCACATTGGTCAATGAGCCAGCCAGCCGCCAGTTTTACTGAACCATCAGGTTGAGGGTAATGAGGGGCATTCGGAAACTGAGACAGCAGTGCCTCAACCACATCCTTTGCCACGACGGGGTTTTTAAAAAAGCTGCCCGCATTACCGTTCACTTTTGGATCGGGCAGTTTTGTTATACGCATATGGCAAACCGAATCAAACACCTGCTGGGGCGTTACCGTGGCCGGATCCAGACGCGTCAGGTCGCCATAGGTCAACACTGGTTGCCATTGCTTAGTCAAACGTAACCCCACCGCAACGATCGCGTAGCGATCCTGGTATTCATGTTTAAAGATACTGTCACGATAGCCAAAGCGACATTCCGCCGCACTCACGCGCCGCGATTTTCCTGTCGCCAGCTCAACACAGTCAACATAATCACACACTCGCTTGAGCTCCACGCCGTAAGCACCAATATTCTGGATCGGTGAAGACCCTACGCAGCCGGGGATCAGCGCCAGGTTTTCCAGCCCCGGCATGCCAAGACGTAGTGTATGCTGAACCAGATGATGCCAGTTTTCACCCGCACCGACATGCAATAACCACGCGTCTGGTTGCTCTGTTACTTCAATGCCTTTGATACGATTGACGATCACTGTCCCGCGGAAGGCGTCAAGGAACAGGACGTTACTCCCTTCACCCAGTATCAGTACCGGCTGATGCAACGCATTGGCAGATTGCCAGGCGCTAAGTAGTTGTTGTTCATTTTCGGCGCAAACAATCTCATTGGCATTTTGATCGATGCCAAAAGTATTCCAGGATTTAAGGGAGTGATTCATAGAGGCTTTCCTGATGCAAAATCGCGGTTAGTTTACCGCATATGCCGCAGTATGGCTTGTATTATGGCGGGATGACGTTATTCGATAAAATGATCCGACCGATGACGGATGCAAAAAAGCCCATCCGTCAGGATGGGCTCTTCACTTGTTTGATGCCTGGCAGTTCCCTACTCTCGCATGGGGAGACCCCACACTACCATCGGCGCTACGGCGTTTCACTTCTGAGTTCGGCATGGGGTCAGGTGGGACCACCGCGCTACAGCCGCCAGGCAAATTCTGTTTATTAACCCGCCTTTCGCCGGTTAATCTAATCTGTAATCAGGCTGAAAATTTTCTCTCTATTCCGCCAAAACAGCTTCGGCGTTGTAAGGTTAAGCCTCACGGTTCATTAGTACCGGTTAGCTCAACGCATCGCTGCGCTTACACACCCGGCCTATCAACGTCGTCGTCTTCAACGTTCCTTCAGGACCCTTAAAGGGTCAGGGAGAACTCATCTCGGGGCAAGTTTCGTGCTTAGATGCTTTCAGCACTTATCTCTTCCGCATTTAGCTACCGGGCAGTGCCATTGGCATGACAACCCGAACACCAGTGATGCGTCCACTCCGGTCCTCTCGTACTAGGAGCAGCCCCCCTCAATTCTCCAGCGCCCACGGCAGATAGGGACCGAACTGTCTCACGACGTTCTAAACCCAGCTCGCGTACCACTTTAAATGGCGAACAGCCATACCCTTGGGACCTACTTCAGCCCCAGGATGTGATGAGCCGACATCGAGGTGCCAAACACCGCCGTCGATATGAACTCTTGGGCGGTATCAGCCTGTTATCCCCGGAGTACCTTTTATCCGTTGAGCGATGGCCCTTCCATTCAGAACCACCGGATCACTAAGACCTGCTTTCGCACCTGCTCGCGCCGTCACGCTCGCAGTCAAGCTAGCTTATGCCTTTGCACTAACCTCCTGATGTCCGACCAGGATTAGCTAACCTTCGTGCTCCTCCGTTACTCTTTAGGAGGAGACCGCCCCAGTCAAACTACCCACCAGACACTGTCCGCAACCCGGATTACGGGCCCACGTTAGAACACCAGCCATTAAAGGGTGGTATTTCAAGGACGGCTCCACACGAACTGGCGTCCGCGCTTCAAAGCCTCCCACCTATCCTACACATCAAGGACCAGTGTTCAGTGTCAAGCTATAGTAAAGGTTCACGGGGTCTTTCCGTCTTGCCGCGGGTACACTGCATCTTCACAGCGAGTTCAATTTCACTGAGTCTCGGGTGGAGACAGCCTGGCCATCATTACGCCATTCGTGCAGGTCGGAACTTACCCGACAAGGAATTTCGCTACCTTAGGACCGTTATAGTTACGGCCGCCGTTTACCGGGGCTTCGATCAAGAGCTTCTCCTTACGGATAACCCCATCAATTAACCTTCCGGCACCGGGCAGGCGTCACACCGTATACGTCCACTTTCGTGTTTGCACAGTGCTGTGTTTTTAATAAACAGTTGCAGCCAGCTGGTATCTTCGACTGATTTCAGCTCCACGAGTAAATCGCTTCACCTACATATCAGCGTGCCTTCTCCCGAAGTTACGGCACCATTTTGCCTAGTTCCTTCACCCGAGTTCTCTCAAGCGCCTTGGTATTCTCTACCTGACCACCTGTGTCGGTTTGGGGTACGATCTGATGTTACCTGATGCTTAGAGGCTTTTCCTGGAAGCAGGGCATTTGTCACTTCAGCACCGTAGTGCCTCGTCATCACGCCTCAGTGTTAAAGTGAACCGGATTTACCTGGAACACACACCTACACGCTTAAACCGGGACAACCGTCGCCCGGCCAACATAGCCTTCTCCGTCCCCCCTTCGCAGTAACACCTGGTACAGGAATATTAACCTGTTTCCCATCGACTACGCCTTTCGGCCTCGCCTTAGGGGTCGACTCACCCTGCCCCGATTAACGTTGGACAGGAACCCTTGGTCTTCCGGCGAGCGGGCTTTTCACCCGCTTTATCGTTACTTATGTCAGCATTCGCACTTCTGATACCTCCAGCATGCCTCACAGCACACCTTCACAGGCTTACAGAACGCTCCCCTACCCAACAACACTTAGTGTCGCTGCCGCAGCTTCGGTGCATGGTTTAGCCCCGTTACATCTTCCGCGCAGGCCGACTCGACCAGTGAGCTATTACGCTTTCTTTAAATGATGGCTGCTTCTAAGCCAACATCCTGGCTGTCTGAGCCTTCCCACATCGTTTCCCACTTAACCATGACTTTGGGACCTTAGCTGGCGGTCTGGGTTGTTTCCCTCTTCACGACGGACGTTAGCACCCGCCGTGTGTCTCCCGTGATAACATTCTCCGGTATTCGCAGTTTGCATCGGGTTGGTAAGCCGGGATGGCCCCCTAGCCGAAACAGTGCTCTACCCCCGGAGATGAATTCACGAGGCGCTACCTAAATAGCTTTCGGGGAGAACCAGCTATCTCCCGGTTTGATTGGCCTTTCACCCCCAGCCACAAGTCATCCGCTAATTTTTCAACATTAGTCGGTTCGGTCCTCCAGTTAGTGTTACCCAACCTTCAACCTGCCCATGGCTAGATCACCGGGTTTCGGGTCTATACCCTGCAACTTAACGCCCAGTTAAGACTCGGTTTCCCTTCGGCTCCCCTATTCGGTTAACCTTGCTACAGAATATAAGTCGCTGACCCATTATACAAAAGGTACGCAGTCACCCCATTAAAGAGGCTCCCACTGCTTGTACGTACACGGTTTCAGGTTCTTTTTCACTCCCCTCGCCGGGGTTCTTTTCGCCTTTCCCTCACGGTACTGGTTCACTATCGGTCAGTCAGGAGTATTTAGCCTTGGAGGATGGTCCCCCCATATTCAGACAGGATACCACGTGTCCCGCCCTACTCATCGAGCTCACAACACATGCAATTTTGTGTACGGGGCTGTCACCCTGTATCGCCGGCCTTTCCAGACCGTTCCACTACCACACATGCTGATTCAGGCTCTGGGCTGCTCCCCGTTCGCTCGCCGCTACTGGGGGAATCTCGGTTGATTTCTTTTCCTCGGGGTACTTAGATGTTTCAGTTCCCCCGGTTCGCCTCGTTAACCTATGGATTCAGTTAACGATAGTGCAACGAATTGCACTGGGTTTCCCCATTCGGACATCGCCGGTTATAACGGTTCATATCACCTTACCGACGCTTTTCGCAGATTAGCACGTCCTTCATCGCCTCTGACTGCCAGGGCATCCACCGTGTACGCTTAGTCGCTTAACCTCACAACCCGAAGATGTTTCTTTCGATTCATCATCGTGTTGCGAAAATTTGAGAGACTCGAACACACCATTAACAGTGTGTCGTTTCAATTTTCAGCTTGATCCAGATTTTTAAAGAGCAAAACTTCGCAGCGCACCCTTTCAGGTACACTCTGAAGTTTTCTTGATTACGTTCTACAGTATGGTGGAGCTATGCGGGATCGAACCGCAGACCTCCTGCGTGCAAAGCAGGCGCTCTCCCAGCTGAGCTATAGCCCCATACAATGTAGTCAGAACCTCTGTACCGATAATTTTTCCTGAGACAAGGCGTGGAATGGCGAAGCATACTTAAAGTATGCGAGTCGTTTCACAACGCAGTATTCAGGGAAAATTTGGTAGGCCTGAGTGGACTTGAACCACCGACCTCACCCTTATCAGGGGTGCGCTCTAACCACCTGAGCTACAAGCCTGTAGAGGTTTTACTGCTCGTTTTTCATCAGACAATCTGTGTGGGCACTACAAAGGCAGGTTCTTTAAGGTAAGGAGGTGATCCAACCGCAGGTTCCCCTACGGTTACCTTGTTACGACTTCACCCCAGTCATGAATCACAAAGTGGTAAGCGCCCTCCCGAAGGTTAAGCTACCTACTTCTTTTGCAACCCACTCCCATGGTGTGACGGGCGGTGTGTACAAGGCCCGGGAACGTATTCACCGTGGCATTCTGATCCACGATTACTAGCGATTCCGACTTCATGGAGTCGAGTTGCAGACTCCAATCCGGACTACGACATACTTTATGAGGTCCGCTTGCTCTCGCGAGGTCGCTTCTCTTTGTATATGCCATTGTAGCACGTGTGTAGCCCTGGTCGTAAGGGCCATGATGACTTGACGTCATCCCCACCTTCCTCCAGTTTATCACTGGCAGTCTCCTTTGAGTTCCCGGCCGGACCGCTGGCAACAAAGGATAAGGGTTGCGCTCGTTGCGGGACTTAACCCAACATTTCACAACACGAGCTGACGACAGCCATGCAGCACCTGTCTCACAGTTCCCGAAGGCACCAAGGCATCTCTGCCAAGTTCTGTGGATGTCAAGACCAGGTAAGGTTCTTCGCGTTGCATCGAATTAAACCACATGCTCCACCGCTTGTGCGGGCCCCCGTCAATTCATTTGAGTTTTAACCTTGCGGCCGTACTCCCCAGGCGGTCTATTTAACGCGTTAGCTCCGGAAGCCACGCCTCAAGGGCACAACCTCCAAATAGACATCGTTTACGGCGTGGACTACCAGGGTATCTAATCCTGTTTGCTCCCCACGCTTTCGCACCTGAGCGTCAGTCTTCGTCCAGGGGGCCGCCTTCGCCACCGGTATTCCTCCAGATCTCTACGCATTTCACCGCTACACCTGGAATTCTACCCCCCTCTACGAGACTCAAGCCTGCCAGTTTCGAATGCAGTTCCCAGGTTGAGCCCGGGGATTTCACATCCGACTTGACAGACCGCCTGCGTGCGCTTTACGCCCAGTAATTCCGATTAACGCTTGCACCCTCCGTATTACCGCGGCTGCTGGCACGGAGTTAGCCGGTGCTTCTTCTGCGGGTAACGTCAATGGCTAAGGTTATTAACCTTAACCCCTTCCTCCCCGCTGAAAGTACTTTACAACCCGAAGGCCTTCTTCATACACGCGGCATGGCTGCATCAGGCTTGCGCCCATTGTGCAATATTCCCCACTGCTGCCTCCCGTAGGAGTCTGGACCGTGTCTCAGTTCCAGTGTGGCTGGTCATCCTCTCAGACCAGCTAGGGATCGTCGCCTTGGTGAGCCGTTACCTCACCAACTAGCTAATCCCATCTGGGCACATCCGATGGCAAGAGGCCCGAAGGTCCCCCTCTTTGGTCTTGCGACATTATGCGGTATTAGCTACCGTTTCCAGTAGTTATCCCCCTCCATCGGGCAGTTTCCCAGACATTACTCACCCGTCCGCCACTCGTCAGCAAAGCAGCAAGCTGCTTCCTGTTACCGTTCGACTTGCATGTGTTAGGCCTGCCGCCAGCGTTCAATCTGAGCCATGATCAAACTCTTCAATTTAAGTTTGATGCTCTTAGAATTAAACGTCGTAATGAATTACGTGTTCACTCTTTGAGACTTGGTATTCATTTTTCGTCTTGCGACGTTAAGAATCCATGTCACTCTGAGTGCCCACACAGATTGTCTGATAAATTGTTAAAGAGCAGTGCCGCTTCGCTTTTTCTCAGCGGCGCGGGGTGTGCATAATACGCTTTCCCGCTTCAGAGTCAAGCATTTATTTCGCTTTTCTCTGTCGGTGTTCATCACTGGTTTTCACCGGAGAACCCTGCTGACCCGGCGGCTTGCGTGCCGTTGTTCCGTGTCAGTGGAGGCGCATTATAGGGAGTTATTTCGGGCTGACAAGGGGAAATTTAAAATAATTTTCCGAGTGCGTAATATTTACCCAAAACAGCGTTAAACCGTCAGTTTTTCGAGCGATTCAAAGCCATAGCGCTGCAAAACGGGCAATAATTGCTCAGTTTCTGGCGTCATCGCCATGCAATAGGCAATGTTGGCATCTGCTGATTTCGCATCCGGCGCTTCATGTTCCAGTAGCCAGGCAGTACGTCGTGCAATGGCCGCCCCGGAATCGACCAGTCGCGTTCCTTCAGGCAGAACCTGTAAGAGTTCTTCCTGCAACAGGGGAAAGTGGGTGCAGCCAAGTACCACGGTATCAGGCGGCTCCGGCATCCGCAGCCATGGGCGCAGGATCCGTTGCAGTTCTTCCAGCGGCACGGGTTCGCCGTGCAACTTCGCTTCCGCCAGTTCCACCAGCTCTGCGGACCCCAGCATGGCTATCTGGCACTCATTGGCAAAGCGCGCGATCAGTTCATGCGTATAAGGGCGCTTCACCGTCCCGCGCGTGGCCAGAAGCCCGACAACCCCGTTCGCCGTCAGACGCGCCGCCGGTTTGATCGCCGGTACCACGCCCACAACCGGGAAAGCGAACTTCTCACGTAAGGCAGGAAGAGAGACCGTACTGGCCGTGTTACAGGCGATAACGGCCAGAGAAAGAGGATAACGCTGCTGTACCGCCGTCACGATCTCAACAACGCGCTCAACGATAAATGCCTCGCTCTTCTCCCCATAAGGAAAAGCCACGTTATCGAAAGCATAGATATAGTGGAGATCCGGCAGGAGATGCCGAATCTCATCATAGACCGACAACCCACCGACACCGGAATCAAATACCAGCACGGTGGGGCGCGGATCAGAAGGTGTAGCTGCCAGACAAGGTGTATTCCCGTCCTGCAGTTTGGTAGCCATAAACTGTCTCGTAATCTTTATCGAACAGGTTGGCTATTTTACCACGAACTGTGAGATGTGAGGTGACTGGATATGAAAGTCCGAGGTCCCACACGCTCAGCCCGCCCATTTTCACCTTCCGGGAATTGTCGTAGTCGTAATCGTAACGCTCGCCAATATACTGATAGGTCACATCCCAGCCCAGATCGTAGACCTGTCCGCTGAGCTCGTACTTCACCTGCTGTTTAGCGCGACGATAAAGCGGCTGATCGGTTTCATCATCACGCGGATCAACATACTGCAACGTTAAGCGATGATCGACCGGCCCGGTCGTCAGGTTCCCGGTCCATTCCAGACCTTTGATGGTCGCGGATTTGACGTTGAAGTAGGTATTGTTGTTGTAGTCGATCAGGTTCTGAATTTTGTAGCGATAGGTCGACAGACGCCAGTCAAGCGGACCGGTCAGCCCTTCTAATCCGGCTTCCCACTGCTTCGACTCTTCCGGCTTCAGGTTTGGGTTAGAGGCGATCCCAAAACGCTCCGCACCAAACTGTTGCCCCAGTGAAGGCGCAAGGAAGCCCGTGCCATAGGAAAGCGTCACTTTATAGTCATCAACAAACTGCCATCCCGCCGCTGTTTGCCAGGTACCATGCCAGCCGAACTGGTCGTCATGGTCTTCACGGCCCGACGCTTCCAGCGTCACGCTATCAATCTGCTGTTGCCCGGTGAGATAGAGGCCCGTGTTATCACGCTTATAGTTGTCTGTCCCATACTCGCCGAAGGACATCAGCTTTTCTTGTTTCCAGTCGACACCAGCACTGACAGCGCCGTGCCCGACAATAACGTTGTTGCCCCACTGGACGTAGCGTTGTTCCATATCATCAAGGCTATAACCTGTGGCATAGCGCCCATTCAGGCTGCTGTAGTTATAGTCCTTAATTCGCTGGTAGTTAGCGACCAGTTGTGACGAGTAGATTCCAGAATTGAAGCGCAGCCCCGTATCCCAAGATTGAGTGTAATTCTGGTGCTCGTCGTTTCCGCCGTCATATCCCCAGTTCCCCTGGTCGTAATCGGCATTACTGGCATAGCCGTAGCCACGAAAGTAACCATCGAATTGATCGTTAAATTTGTGCTCAACACCACCCCAGAAGAGTTTATTGCGATAACCATCGCGATCGCTGTCGCCGCTATAGCTGGAACGCGGCTGAACGTCGAAGCCTTTGGTGGTCTGATAAGCCCCGGCCGCGGTTACCACGGTATCGCCAAAACGCTGGCGGTACGTACCGTCATATTGCTGATAACCTTTTGACCCCACGCCAGCATTAATCTGCGAACGTTCCTCACCCGTCATAGTGATGATGTTCACTACGCCGCCAATCGCGCCAGAGCCATAAATCGCTGAGCGCGGGCCGCGGATATACTCAATGCGCTGCACCAGCGACACCGGGATCTGGTCAATATCGGAATTATTCGTAATGCCCGGACGGGCGACCGGAATACCATCGACTAACACCAGAACGTGTTTCGCTTCGGTACCCCGCACAAACAGAGAAGAGCTTTGCCCCATGCCGCCATTCTGGGCGACATCCACGCCTGGCAGGCGGCGCATGACATCCAGAACGGTTCGGGACTGCCAGCGTTCGATATCCTCGCGGGTGACAATATCGGTCGGGGCCAGAACGGTATTAACAGGTTGTTGAAAACGGTTTGCTGTCACGACAAGCGTGTCAGGGGTGGCATCCTGTGCCCAACCCGAAAAGGCCGTGACGGAGAGCGCCGTCAGCAGCGATGTTTTTTTAATCATTGTAAAGCATCCACAATATAAGAAGGATGCCGCAGGTCCCACCGATAGTACGCGATGATGAAAACCAGTTGCGACGTTAGCCGGCAGGTCTTCGGGCTTGGAAGGTTATCCACGGATATAAGAGATGAAGACTTCCCACCCAACAGGCAGTGTCTGCTTACGCTCTCATCTCACCTTTCCTTACCGCTGCGCGTCAGCTCCAGATTTACACTGGATTCCCTATTAACTCACAGGACCGGCACACGGATGCTACAGTTTGTAACATCTTACTGTCCAGCGTGTTTGTTAAATATGAGAGATCATCAATGACTGGACATCTGTTGAGCAATCCCTACAATCCCCGCGTACTTTTATTTTTCAGGATACATCATGACCCCCGAACACCTTCCGACAGAACAGTATGACGTGCAGCTCGCCGAAAAAGTGGTGCGCTTGCAGAGTATGATGGCGCCCTTTTCTGACCTTGTCCCGGAAGTGTTTCGTTCGCCGGTCAGTCACTACCGTATGCGTGCTGAATTCCGCATCTGGCACGATGGCGATGACCTCTATCACATCATTTTTGACCAACAGAGCAAAAGCCGAATCAGCGTCGACAGCTTCCCTGCGGCGAGTGAACTGATTAACCAGTTGATGACCGCGATGATCGCAGGCGTGCGCGACAACCGCGTGTTGCGCCATAAACTGTTCCAGATTGATTACCTCACCACCATGAGTAATCAGGCAGTGGTTTCGCTGCTGTATCATAAAAAGCTGGACGACGAATGGCGTGAAGCCGCCGAAGCGCTCCGCGACGCCCTGCGTGCGCAGAACCTGAACGTGCATCTGATTGGCCGCGCGACAAAAACCAAAATCGCGCTGGATCAGGACTACATTGATGAACGTTTGCCAGTTGCGGGCAAAGAAATGATCTATCGCCAGGTTGAGAACAGCTTTACGCAGCCAAATGCGGCCATGAACATTCAGATGCTGGAGTGGGCGCTGGATGTCACTAAAGGCTCGAAAGGCGACCTGCTTGAACTGTACTGCGGTAACGGCAACTTTTCTTTAGCGCTGGCACGCAATTTTGACCGTGTGCTGGCCACCGAAATCGCCAAACCGTCTGTTGCCGCCGCGCAATACAACATTGCGGCGAATCAGATTGATAACGTGCAGATTATCCGCATGGCGGCGGAAGAGTTTACGCAGGCAATGAACGGCGTGCGCGAATTTAACCGCTTGCAGGGTATCGATCTGAAAAGCTATCAGTGCGAAACGATTTTTGTCGATCCGCCCCGCAGCGGTCTGGACAGCGAAACGGAGAAAATGGTACAGGCATATCCGCGCATTCTGTACATCTCCTGTAATCCGGAGACGCTGTGCAAGAACCTGGAAACGTTAAGCCAGACGCATGACGTATCACGTCTGGCGCTGTTTGATCAGTTTCCGTATACGCACCATATGGAGTGTGGGGTGTTGTTGACGGCGAAGTGAGTGTCATAACCGGATGATGACGCAAAGCGTCTCATCCGGCCTCTCCTCTTTATTCCGACACTTCCTGCTTGCGATTACGCATTTTCACGCCGATCCAGAAGACCAGAATGACCGACAGCACCGCCGGGAAGAAGTTGGAACCGATATCCGGATATTCCGCGCGCACCACGGTGCTGTAAAGCAGAACGCCGAGAATAAAGCAGGCGGCAGCCAGACCCGGTAAACCCACAGGCATGGTGCGATTCAAATAACGTTGATGCAGACAGTACACCGTCAGCACCAACGAGATAATCGGAAATACAGAGAACGGCACGATGGAGCTAAACAGCGCCGCGAATGTACCATTGATTGACAAGCCAGCGACCAGCGCCAGCAGCAGCGTACCTTTATCCTGAACTGACTGTTTCATTACTCTTCCTTCACGTTACCCGGAATGAGGGGCATCTTCTCTTGTTCACGGCGATACCAGTAATACGCACCTTTCGAAATCATGCGCAGTTGCAGTACCAGTCGCTCTTCTAACTGCCGACGCTGTTCCGCGCCCACGTCCAGCGCTTCGGCGCCTGCACTGAAGACAATCGTCACCATCGCTTCGGCTTGCGCTTCAGTAAACGCACGCGGCATATGGTTTTCGATTTCCAGATAGTCCGCAAGTTCCGCGATGAAGTGCTGAATTTCTCGCGCAACGGCAGCACGGAACGCCGCTGAGGTGCCAGAACGTTCACGCAATAATAAACGGAAGGCGTTGGGGTTGTTACCGATGAACTCCATAAATGTGGAGACCGAGGTGCGGATCACACTCCCGCCCTTGGCGATACGCTGACGAGCCTGGCGCATCAACTGACGCAACATCAGACCGCTTTCATCAACCATGGTCAGGCCGAGCTCATCAACATCACGGAAATGACGATAAAAGGAGGTTGGCGCAATGCCCGCTTCACGTGCGACTTCACGCAAACTGAGACTGGCGAAGCTACGCTCCGCGCTCAGTTGACTAAATGCGGCTTCTACCAGCGAACGCCGGGTTTTTTCTTTTTGCTGCGCTCTAACGCCCATCACGATGTCTGAATCCTTCCGTATGCCTTGTCCGGCACTATACCAGAGTTCAAAGTTAATCTGTTTGTTCAGCTTTGTGAATGATTGTTTACGCGCAGTTTGTGCTTCGGCTTCGCAAAAAAGCACAACGATAATTGGGTTATCCCGGCAATGATGTTACTATTCTGTTGCTTTTATGTATAAGAACAGGTAAGCCTTACCATGCCACATTCCTACGATTACGATGCCATAGTTATAGGTTCCGGCCCCGGCGGCGAAGGCGCTGCAATGGGTCTGGTTAAGCAAGGAGCTCGTGTTGCCGTTATCGAGCGTTATCATAACGTTGGCGGCGGTTGCACCCACTGGGGCACCATCCCGTCAAAAGCGCTCCGCCACGCAGTCAGTCGTATTATCGAATTCAATCAGAACCCCCTTTATAGCGATCATTCCCGCCTGCTTCGTTCCTCATTCGCCGATATTCTCAACCATGCCGACAACGTGATTAATCAGCAAACACGGATGCGGCAGGGTTTTTATGAGCGTAACCACTGCGAGATCTTGCAGGGTAACGCCCATTTTGTTGACGAACACACGCTGGCGCTGGAATGTCATGACGGTACGGTTGAAACCCTGACAGCAGAGAAATTTGTCATTGCCTGCGGATCGCGCCCTTATCATCCGGCAGACGTGGATTTCTCGCACCCGCGCATTTATGACAGCGATTCGATCCTCAGTCTGCACCACGAACCGCGCCATGTGATTATTTATGGCGCCGGGGTGATTGGCTGCGAATATGCGTCGATCTTCCGCGGAATGGAGGTCAAAGTTGATCTCATCAACACCCGCGACCGTCTGCTGGCGTTCCTCGATCAGGAGATGTCCGACTCCCTCTCTTACCACTTCTGGAACAGCGGCGTCGTCATTCGCCACAATGAAGAGTATGAGAAAATCGAAGGCTGCGACGATGGCGTGATCATGCACCTGAAGTCCGGTAAGAAACTGAAGGCCGACTGCCTGTTGTATGCCAATGGTCGTACCGGCAACACCGATTCTCTGGCGTTACAGAATATCGGTCTGGAAACCGACAGCCGTGGTCAGCTCAAGGTCAACAGCATGTACCAAACCGCGCTGCCGCACGTTTACGCGGTGGGTGATGTGATCGGTTACCCGAGCCTGGCGTCCGCAGCATACGACCAGGGACGCATTGCCGCCCAGGCGCTGGTGAAAGGGGAAGCGAACGCGCACCTGATTGAAGATATCCCGACCGGCATTTACACCATCCCGGAGATCAGTTCCGTGGGCAAAACCGAACAGCAACTGACGGCGATGAAAGTGCCTTACGAAGTGGGACGTGCCCAGTTTAAACACCTGGCGCGCGCGCAAATCGTTGGCATGAACGTAGGCACGCTGAAGATATTGTTCCATCGGGAAACGAAAGAGATTCTGGGGATCCACTGCTTTGGTGAACGCGCAGCCGAGATTATTCACATCGGTCAGGCGATTATGGAGCAGAAAGGTGGTGGTAACACGATTGAGTACTTCGTTAACACCACCTTTAACTACCCGACGATGGCGGAAGCCTATCGGGTAGCGGCGCTAAATGGCTTAAACCGCCTTTTTTAACGCCTTGTCGAAATGGCCATCCATCGCACCGCGGATGGCCTCTGCCAGTTGCTCATAGCGACTACGCAGCGGTGATCCTGGACGATACACCAGCCCCACCGTACGACGCGGCTCAGGCTTAATGCAGGGCAGATACACCACGCCATCACGTTTGCGTTCTTGCGGAACCGCCAGCGCGGGCAGCAGGGTAATACCGCTTCCTGCCGCTACCATGTTACGCAGCGTTTCCAGACTGGTCGCACGGAAGTGGGTGTCTTCGTCAGCACCGGCTTCAAAGCAGAATCCCATCGCCTGATCGCGTAGACAGTGACCGTCCTCCAGCATCAGCAGTTTTTCGCCTGCCAGATCGGACATCGGCACGCATTCGCGATTCGCCCACGGGTGATCTTCGTAGATCGCCAGCAGCATCGGCTCGTCGAACAACGGCACTTCGATAAAGGCCTCGCTCTCTTTCACCAGCGCCAGGATCACGCAGTCAAGCTTGCCGCTATCCAGTTGCGCCAGCAGCTGATGGGTCTGCGCTTCATGCAGATACATTTCCAGCTTCGGGAAAGTCTGGTGCAGCATCGGGATAATATGCGGCAGCAGGTAAGGACCGACAGTGGGAATCAAACCAATGTGCAGCGGACCTGACATGGTTTCGCCCTGTTGGCTTGCCATCTCCTTGAGCACTTTGACCTCACGCAGCACGGTACGCGCCTGATCCACCAGCAGTAAACCCGCCTGGGTGAACAGCACTTTACGACTCGTACGCTCCAGCAGCATCACGCCCAGCTCATCTTCCAGCTTGCGGATTTGTCCGCTCAGCGTTGGCTGACTAACGTGACAGGAGTCCGCCGCGCGCCGGAAGTGGCGATGTTCGGCTAATGCCACCAGGTATTCAAGATCACGAATATTCATTATTCATCCTCCATCGCCACGATAGTTCATGGCGATAGGTAGCATAGCAACGAACGATTATCCCTATCAAGCTTTCTGTCTGATAATCCATCACAGAAACGGAGCAGTCTCGTTTAACCCTTGAAGCCACTGCCCGTTCAGAGAGTCTCTCTACCCAAATAACGAAAGCCAACGTGAACTTTTGCGGACCCCGTGGTCCGCATTTTTTTGCGTAAAAAAGCCAGGCATCGTGCCTGGCCGGAATGAAGTTAATCAGCGTTATATTGCACTCAGTGCATCCGCAACGCGTTTGAATTGCGCAAACCGGCTACGCAGCATGTTGTGCTTTACGGCATTCGGCTCAAGTCTGATCACCGACGGCAGAGTGGCGTTAATCGCCTGTGCGAATCCTGCATAATCCCCCACGCCAACGGCCGCACACATCGCCGCCGCCCGGCACCCGGACTGCTCGACATCGACAATTTCAAGCGGCAGATTGCTGGCATCGCAAAACATCTGCATCCAGATACGCGAATGCGTTGGCCCGCCAGTAAAACGAATCGCCTGGGTTGCGCCGTTGAGTTGCAGCATCCGGTCCTGATGCAGTAAATGAGAAAATACGATGCCCTGATAGATAGCGTAAACCATGTCTGACGCATCGTGATGCCCTGCCAGCCCGAAAAAGCCGCCGCTTAATGAGTCGCAATAGTTTGAGCCGTACAGCCACGGGAAAAACAGAATGCTGTCTGGCTTCTGATACCCCTGCTCCGCCCACCGGTTAAGCGTATCGTGATCGTTCGCCAACGCCGGGAAAAAATGGTTGATAAACCAGGTCAGATTACTGGCGGAAGTGGGGCTGCCTTCATGCGCAAAATACTGCCCAGGAACACTGAATTTACCCCACACATAGGGATAATCCGCCGGAATAATGCGATCGAATACCCGGGTAGCGATAGACCAGGTGCCCGCTACCGCACTGAGGTGCGAGCTGTCATGCACACCGGAGGTGATGGCTGCGCCAACCACGTCAAAGACCCCGCCGAACACGGGTGTACCTGCCTTCAACCCGCATAACGTAGCGGCATCGGCGGTCACATAGCCAGCGAGATCGGCAGAACCTATCACCCCCGGCGTGCAGTGCACCATCTCCTCAATGCCAAACAGGGCGAACAGCGCGGGATCGAACTCATTACGCTGCTGATTAAACAACTGGCTCCCGGAGATATTGGTCTCTTCACAGGCAAGGTTATCCGTCAGGCAGTAACGAATATAGTCGTGCGCCATCAGGATGTGGCCCGTCCGCGCGTAGTTCTCCGGCTCATGCTGTTTCAGCCAGGCCAGCAGCGCTGCCGGATGAGAAGGCCAAAGCTGTTGCAAACTGAGCGGGTACGCCTGGCGATCGACACCCTGCGCCTTCCAGCTTGCCACCAGCGGTTGCGCCCGGGAATCTGAAGAGACGATGCCATTACGGACGGGTTTGCCGGATTTATCGACCAGGTAAAGTCCTTTACCGTGTGCAGAAAAGCCAATCCCGCGGATCTGTTCCGCCGCAATATGGCTCTCGGCCAGCGCGCGCTGAATCACGAGACATGTGGTGGCCCAGAGCGCGTTCATATCGCGCTCACAACACCCCACCTGTGGGCTCAGCAGCGGCAAGGTTTGGGCCGCAACGGTGACTTCTCTACCTTCGGCGGTATAAATCCCCGCTTTGGTGACTGTGCCGCCCAAATCAATGCCGATAAAGTAATGGCTCATCGTTATCTCCTTAACCTGCCATGAGCGGCCGTTCGTCATACCACCCAGCTGCCTGCATCTTGCTCTCTATCCACTGGCGCGCATGGATAATTTCTAACAACGGCTCGGCGGACTTTTCCGTCCACATCTCAATCAGGAAGGTTCCCCGATAGTTAAGGCGGCGTAGCGTTTTGAACAGCTTGATAAAGTCCACACACCCTTCGCCAAAGGGCACATCGCGGAATTGCCCGGGCGAATCCGGCGTCACCGGGAATGTGTCTTTGAGATGGATCGCGGCAATACGGTCGATGCCTTTCGCCAGTTCGCTCTCCAGTTCGTTACCCCAGGCAGTTAAGTTGCCGACGTCCGGGTAAACGGTGAACCACGGCGAGTTAATTTTTTCATCCAGCACTTTCCATTTACTGATGGAATTGATGAAAGGCGTATCCATGATTTCCACGGCACACATCACCTGCGCAGCTGCAGCCTGCTCCGCGGCCCAGGCCATCGCATCTTCGAACCAGGCGATAGTCTCTTCATTTTGTGGCTCATAATAAACGTCATAACCGGCAAGCTGGATGGTCCGTATCCCTAAATCCTGCGCTAGCCGCAGCGCTTTTTGCATGATGGCGCGCGCCTGCTGGCGAGTCTGGCTATCGTGGCTGCCGAACGGGAAGCGGCGATGGGCGGATAAGCACATCGTTGGAATGCGCACCCCGGTTTTCTGGATCGCGCTAATGATTTCCATACGCTCCGCCAGTGACCAGTCGAGGCGCGCTAGCCGCTCTTCGCTCTCATCCACCGACATTTCGACAAAATCGAAACCGCAGGATTTTGCCAGTGCCAGTTTTTCTACCCAACTGGTGTTTCCGGGTAGCGCCTTTTCATAAATACCTAACGGGTGGCTACGCATTATCTTCCCTCACGAGTGGCCAGTTGTTGTAACGCTTTTCGGCTGTGATTCATGGCGCGCTGTGCCTGCCATTTTTGCTTAAAGAATTTAAACGCCAGCGCTGCTATCAGCGTGATACCCCAGACCGCCAGATTGAAATGCAGGCTGAGGCCTAACAGGCTCAGGCCGGTGGCGATCACCTGCAGCACCAGCAAGGCGCAAAAGACGTGGCTGACTTTGCCTGAGCCGCCGAAGGGATCGGTGCCGCCCAGCACAATCGCCAGTACCGTCAGCAGCAGATAAGAATCGCCATAGCCCATACGGGCGGAGTTAAAACGGGCCAGCATAATCAACCCGGCCAGCACACACAGCAGGCTGGAAATCGCATAAATCGCCATTAACACACGGTGGGTGCGAATGCCGCTAAACCAGGTCGCATTGATGTTGCTGCCGCACATATAGATGATTTTCCCGGTACGGGTTTTGCCGAGGAACAACGCCAGACCCAGGGTAGCGACGATAAAAATCACCATCGGCACCGGAATGCCAAAGATCACTTCCGACCCGATACTGCGCACCACCGGTGGCATACCGCTTAGCGCCGCGCCTTTAGTCAGGTAAACGCCGATGCCGCTGATAATGGTCATGCTGCCCAGCGTCACCAGAATCGGGTGCGCGCCAACGCGGGAAATAATGGTCCCGGTGAGCGCGCCGATCGCCATGGCGATCGCCATCGCACCCAGCAGCGCCAGAAACAGCCACCACAGTTGCATACCGGTGGACGCGTCAGCCGGCACATACTGGATCAGCAGCCAGGCCATAAACAGGCTGGTCAAATTCGCGGTACCGATAATCGCCAGATTCAGACCGCCGCTCAGCATCGGGACAAACATCGCGAAGGTCAGTAGCCCCAGTTCCGGTAGCTGAAAGGCGATACTCAGAAAAGTGTTGTCGGTAAAAAAACGCCCTGGCATCGCCAGACTGAACGCCGCCACGGCGAAGAAACAGATCGCCAGCAACCCTGAGCAGGTGCCATCAAGCGGTAAAAATGCCTGCTTTTTCATTTCAAGCCCCCTGTCAGACGAATCCAACGTCCGTTTCTTTACGTTTTTTGTAATGGGTGACGCAGATAGCCGAGACAATCACCACGCCGATGACGATATTCACGAAGTAGCTGGAGACGCCGATCAGGTTAAGACCGTTTTTGAGGATGCCGATCAGAAAGACCCCCATTAGCGTGCCGATCACCGAACCGCGCCCGCCGGACAAACTGGCTCCGCCCAGCACGGCGGCGGCCAATACATCGAGTTCGCCGCCCACCAGCGCGTTAGGCACCACTTCACTCATGCGGTAGGCCTGTAGCATTCCGCCAATGGCGGCGGCGGCGCCAAGATACCCGTAGGCAAACAGATAAATCAGCGATACCCGGATACCGATACGTCGTGCCGACTCGGTACTGCCGCCCACCGCATACAGCTGGCGGCCAATATGGGTTTTGTTCATCAGCATCCAGGTGAAACAGGCCATCGCCAACATCACCACCAGCGGCAGCCCGACCTGGTAGGTTTCTCCTTCAAAACCAAAGCTAAACAGCGATCGCTGGGTGATCCACCAGTCCGGCAGGTCATAGATGCTGTGCCCGTTGGTCAGCCACATCAGCAGGCCGAACAACAGCGACTGCATACTGATGGTGATGATGATGGAAACCACATTGAGGTAATAAATCAGGATCGCGTTGATCAGGCCAAATATCACACCCAGCGCGATAGCAAACCCCAGGCACAGCAACGGGCTGGTCATGGTGCCGCTGAGCAACAGGGACGCCACCACGTACTGAACTACCGACGCCACGGCGGCGAAGGAAATATCAATCCCCCCGGTGACCAGCACCACAAACAAGCCGAGGGCGAATATCCCCGTCACCGCGTAGCTTTCGGTGAGATCGAGCAGGTTCTGGATTGACAGGAACTCATTACTCATCAGCGAAAAAAAAGCCAGCATCAGGACGATGACCCAGCCCAGCCAGCCTTCCACCGACCGTGGAAACCGGAGCGGCAATACATTAGCCATTAATCACCTCCGCCAGCTGCTGCTCGGTATAGTCCGCAGGCAACAGCTCGTTAATAATTTTCCCGCGCTGCATATGGAAAATACGATCGCAGTTGTAATACGCCTCTGACGCTTCATCGGTAATCAGCAGCACGGAAATACCGACGCCGGAAAGGCGGTGGATAAGCTGATAAATACTGTCTTTCGCGCCAATATCGACGCCGACGGTCGGCGCATCGAGGATCAAGACTTTGGGGCGGGTTAAAATCCATTTTGCCAACACCACTTTTTGTTGGTTGCCGCCGGACAGCGTCGAGAGCGGGTTATCGGGATTGGCGACTTTAATATCCAGATCCTGGATCCACTCCTGAACGAGGGTAGCCTGCCGTTTTTCGTCAATAACATGCCACGGCGTTTTTAACCGGTTAAGGATCGAAAGCACCATATTGTCGCTGACCGACTGCGGGAGCACCGCGCCCAGCGTCAGGCGGTCTTCAGAGACATAGGCAATGCCCAGTTTCGCGGCCTGCGTATTGTCTTTGATGATGACTTTTTTCCCTTCCAGATAAATCTCTCCGCTATCCGGATGGGTAATGCCAAAAAGACTTAACGCCAGCTCTGTTCGCCCTGAGCCTAACAATCCGCACAGTCCCAGCACTTCACCCTGGTGAAGCTTCAGTGAAATATCCTCGAACTGCCCTTTCCGACTGAGCTTATTCAGTTCCAGCACCACTTTTCCTTCCACGCTGTTCGGCAGCTTTTTCTGATGGACAATCGTTCTGCCGGTCATCAGTTCGGTAATACGCGACGGGGTTAGTAAATTCGCCGCCCAGGTGCCAATGATTTCGCCATCGCGGATCACGGTAATACGGTCGGAAATCTCTTTCACTTCATCCAGACGATGGCTGACAAACACCACGGTGATATTTTTATCGCGCAGATAATTGACCGTGCGCAGTAGTTGGTTAACTTCAGTACGCGTCAGCGACGCCGTAGGCTCATCCATAATCACCAGCCGGGCATCGGCCACCAGCGCGCGGCAAATCGCCACCTGCTGGCGCTGGGCAATCGGTAAATGCTGAACCTGCGCGTCCGGATCGAGGGAGAAATGTAATTCGTGGATAATTTTTAGCGCCAGCGCTTTAAGACGGGCTTTGCGGTGCCAGCCAAAATAGCCCTTGAGATTTTCTTCAAAGGCGATATTTTCCGCGACCGTGAGGTTCGGGAATAACGACAGATCCTGATAAATAACCTGAATGCCTAACTCACGGGCTTTATCCGGCGAGAGTCTGGACCAGGATTTATCATCAATAATAATTTCGCTACCGGCATCCGGGATATACACACCGCACAGGGTTTTTATCAGCGTGCTTTTACCACAGCCGTTCGCTCCGGCCAGACAGTGGACTTCGCCTTTATTTAACGTGAGATCAATATTCTTTAATGCCCGATGACCGCCAAAACTTTTGCTTAGCGACTTAAACGTCACCAACGGTTCACCGGCATTTCGTTCTGCAATATGCGGCATCATGCTGTTCCTGAAAACGACCAAAGGATTTCCGGGCCGGTTGGCGGCCCGGTGATGCGACCAGAAATTACAAACCTAACTTCACTAAACGCCGGGTATTTTCAACATCAAGCTTTTCGGGGTTATCGCTCAGGATGGTGTTGTTCTGGACTTTGATTTCGCCCATATCGCCGATTTTGACGCCGTCTTTAATCGGTTCGCCGTTCATCATCGCCGTGGCGACCTGAACGAAAACTTTACCGGCGATCATCGGGTTAGAAATGTAGCCGCCGTCAATCGCGCCTTTCTCCAGCAATTTAATGCCCTGACCCGGAGTGAAGGTGCCGAACACGCAAATCGCATCGTTTTTCTTACGCTTATCAATCGCGCGGCCTGCGCCAATCGGGCCCTGAGAACCGAACGACATAATGCCTTTGAGATCTTTGTATTTGGACATCAGGTCATTCGCAGTGCGCATGGAATCGTCCACCGATTCCGCCACGCCAAAGCGATCTTCCACCAGGGTCATTTTCGGGTAGTGTTCTTTTTGATAAGCAATCGCGGCATTGGCCCAGTCATTCACCAGCGGTACCGTCAGGCTGCCGACAAACATGGCGTATTTGCCTTCTTCACCCATGCACTTCGCCATATCTTTCATATGATTGGCGCCCATGGTTTGGGTGTTCAGCAGCTCAAAATCCCAGTCAGCATTAGCCTGATCCGGTGATTCATGGGTAATCACTTTGATACCGGCTTCCTGGGCACGTTTAAGTACCGGCTCCAGCACTTTCGCGTCGTTCGGCACCACGCCAATCACATCGACTTTCTTAGCGATTAAATCTTCAATGGCCCGCACCTGCTCGGCCGGGTCTGCCGTCGTTGGGCCAACCTGCCAGGCATTAACGCCGAGCGCCTTGCCCTCTTCTTTAATCCCTTGTTCCATCACGTTGAACCAGGGAATCCCGCCGACTTTCACAACCACGCCCATGGTAAAAGGCTTGTTGGCTTTTTGCGGCGCCGTGGATTGTTCAGCCCACGCGGCGGTTGATGACAATGCAGCAGTAATCAGGCAGGGTAAGAGTAATTTTTTCATCGTAATTTCCTTAAGAAATAGCTTCAGACGCCAGGAATACCCAATAAAAATTGGCCTGACTTTTTATTTATTTCGACTTTCCTCTGGCATTGGCAGAATAACCAGACAGGTGTCATGATTATTCAGATAACGGCTAACACACACTACTTATCGACTTCCACCACATTTAGCTGTGGGTATTGCGCACGATAACGTTGATCAATACAGCTATTAGTTACCATAATATCGATTTCATCCAGCATACATATTTTACTGAAGGCGTATTGTTCAAATTTACTGGAATCCACCAGAAGGATCTTTTGCCCGGAAACCTGTAACATAACCTGCTTTAATCTGGCATTTATTTCACTGCCATCACGTATGCCATTTTCCAGATTTACTCCCTGACAGGAAAAGAAAAAACTATTAATTTGAAAATTTCGAATAGCACTCTCGGCAACGGGTCCATGGAAATCATCGTGGCGTTCAGAATACTCACCCCCAATACCGATAATGCGCACTTTATCCCGACAGGCCAGCGCCTGGATAATGCGTAGCGAATTGGTCACCACGGTAATATCAATGTCCGGAATTTGCCGGGCCAGAAACCAGCAGGTACTGCTGTTGTCCATCAGAATGCAATCGCCAGAATGGATAAACTGTAACGCTGCCTTGGCGATTTTAGTTTTGATATCAGGATGTTCCTCGGTACGCTTGCGAAATGATTCGGCGCGGTCCACGCTGCTCGCCTGCCATGCCGTCCCCTCTATCGCCGCTGCCGTCGCCTCTGGCGCATCCAGAGAAACCGCGCCGCCAAAGCTGCGGGTCAATCGTTTGTTACGTTCTAATACTCTCAGATCCCGGCGAATGGTTTCCGGTGATACCTGACATAATTGCGACAGCTCCGTTACCCGTACCGCCCCTTGTTTTTGCACATGGGCACAAATCATTTTGTAACGTTCTGCCTGCAGCATAATAGGGATCCGCTAAGTATCATTTTACATGGTCTTATAATTAACGTTTCCACCCGGAATTAAAGTGATTAATTTCAAGAAATATTCCATTGAAAAAGCCCGCGAACAATTGAACGATACTCATCACAATAAACAATGAAATAACAGCAACCAGTCAACATGTAAGGTGATAAAACTCACAAAATACGCTTGTTTTGCACGCCTGCCGTAACCTGAAAACACGCAAACAAACATAAATGGTCATCTTAGGATTGACCAAATATGCCCGAATGTGACCGAGTATGACTTTTTCTTGCCATGACGCGCCTGACTACGTTTTACATCCTATTTATTCGGCGTAATTTAAATAAAAACGCGGCACATATTTTATGTTATCCATCGTTAAGTCATTAATGCTGTTAAATAACATGCTTCCTATATTCTGGAGTCAACAATGAATACGTTAAAACAACACGTTCTCGAGGCGAATTTATCCCTGCCTGCGCATAAACTGGTAACGTTTACCTGGGGTAACGTCAGCGGCATCGATCGTGAAAAAGGTATTATGGTCATCAAACCTTCCGGAGTGGAATATAACCATATGGGTCTGGACGATATGGTGGTGGTGGATGTACAAAGCGGCAACGTTATTGAGGGAAATAAAAAGCCATCATCAGATACCGACACGCATTTAGCGCTCTATCGCGCTTTCCCGACGATTGGCGGCATCGTACATACGCATTCCCGACACGCCACTATCTGGTCGCAGGCCGGAAAAGACTTAATGGCTTTAGGCACCACGCATGCGGATTATTTTTACGGAACCATTCCTTGCACGCGCCCGATGCATGACGACGAAATTAATGGTCGCTATGAATATGAAACTGGCAGCGTGATTATCGAAACCTTTGCGCAGCGCGGGCTCTCACCGGAACAGATCCCGGCGGTACTGGTCAACAGCCATGGGCCTTTCGCCTGGGGTTCTGATCCTGCTAACGCCGTGCATAACGCCGTGGTACTGGAAGAAATCGCTTATATGAATTTGTTTACTCAGCAGTTACAGCCTCAAATTCCCGCCATGCAACCCACGCTGCTGGATAAACATTTCCTGAGAAAACACGGCGCGAATGCTTATTACGGACAGTAATCTTCGCGTGATGGCATAAAAAAGCCTGGCATCTCGCCAGGCCAGATAAGCCAGAATACCCGTTATGCCAGACGCGCCTTCGCGTAGCTGATCGCTTGTGCGATCTGCTGCGGAGACACCCCGCCCTTCGCGGCACGTTTGTCCAGACACGACTGCAGAGAGAGGATCGGGTATACATCATCGCCGATGACGCTACTGAATTTCTGCAGATCGGCGAGCGGCAGGTCTTCCAGCGGTTTCCCCTGACGAATCGCCTCAACAACCGTTTCACCGACGATGTGGTGCGCTTCACGGAACGGCACGCCTTTCGCGACCAGATAATCCGCCAGTTCGGTAGCGTTAGCGTACCCCTGCTGCGCCGCTTCCTGGCAACGCGGACGTTTCACCTGAATGCCGTCCAGCACCAGCGCAGCCATATGCAGGCAGTCCAGCCAGGTGTCGAGCGCGTCGAACAAGCCTTCTTTGTCTTCCTGCATATCTTTGTTGTAGGCCAGTGGAAGTCCTTTCAGCGTCATCATCATGCCCGTCAATGCGCCCTGCACACGGCCACATTTACCGCGAATCAACTCCAGCGCGTCCGGGTTTTTCTTCTGCGGCATCAATGAAGAACCGGAGGTCACGCGATCGGAAAGCTCAACAAAGCCCGCTTCACCGGTGTTAAAGAAAATCAGATCTTCGGCAAAACGCGACAGGTGCACCATACCGATAGAGGCGTCGGCCAGCAGTTCCAGCACGTGGTCACGATCGGAGACGCTGTCCAGACTGTTACGCGTGGCCGAGGCAAATCCCAGCCAGCCCGCCAGCTGTTCACGATCGATTTCATAGGCGGTCCCGGCCAGCGCACCACAGCCTAATGGGCTAACGTCCAGACGCTTTAACGCATCCTGCAGACGGCTTTCATCACGCGCCAGCATTTCGACATACGCCAGGCACCAGTGCGCAAACGTCACCGGCTGCGCACGTTGCAGGTGGGTGTACCCCGGCATCACCGCATCCTGGTTATTTTCCGCCGTCTCGACCAGTGCGCTCTGCAACTGACGATTGGCGGTAAGCAGTTCGGTTACCGTCTCTTTGCACCACAGTTTCAAATCGGTAGCGACCTGGTCATTACGGCTACGCCCGGTATGCAGCTTTTTACCTAACTGACCGACTTTGTCGATCAGTTTGCCTTCCACCCAGCTGTGAATATCTTCGGCATCGCTTTCGAGGATCTGCTGCGGATTAGCGCGAACCTCTTCCAGCAGTACGTTCAACGCCTCTTCGAGCTGAAGTTGTTCGTCAGCGGTCAACACGCCAACGGTAACCAACGCTTTGGACCAGGCCACAGAGCCAACAATATCCTGCTCCGCCAGGCGGTAATCAAAGCGCAACGAATCGTTGAACTGTTTGAACCGCTGATCTGCTGCCTGAGTAAAACGCCCACCCCAAAGTGCCATAACGAATTTCCTTAATTTGATATTTTTGCCCGGTGGCGCTGCGCTTACCGGGCCTACAAAACCCATGCAGGCCGGATAAGGCGAAGCCGCCATCCGGCACATTAATAGTTAAGCCAGAATACGTGTACCGATCGGCGTGCCGTTGAACAGCGCCGGGAGTTGCTCGGCATGACGCCAGGAGGCGATATCCACCGGACGACCCAGCGTGCGTGCAGCATCCAGCGCGGCATTGACCTTCACAATCATGCCATCGGTAATAATACCCTGGTCGATCAGTTGTTCCGCTTTCGCGGCGGTCATTTCAGCAATGCGCTGACCTTTACCATCGAGAATACCACTCACGTCGGAAAGCAGGATCAGATCCGCGCCCAGCGTCGCCGCCAGCGCTGTCGCCGCCTGGTCCGCGTTCACGTTCATCAACTGCCCTTCTTCCGTCACCCCAATCGAGCTGACGACTGGCAGAAAACCATTTTCCAGCAGCGTGTTAATCAGCGTAGGTGAACCCGGCTGCGCCAGTCCAACATGGCCAAGCTCTTCGTCGAGCTGGGTCACTTTTACGCTATCGCCATCGCCAAGATACAGGCCTACGGAGGCGATGTGGTGTTTCTTCGCCCAGGCCAGCAGCGTTTTGTTCGCCGTTCCCGCCAGCGCACCGGTGATGATGTCGATCTGGTCAGCAGGCGTCACACGCAGGCCGTTTTTCTTTTTCACCGGCAGGTTGAGCCCTTTCATCAACTCATCAACGACACAACCGCCGCCATGGACAATGACCAGCGGACGCTGATGCGACTCGCGATAGTTCACCAGCGCAGTAAAAAGACGCTCCAGCGCCTCTTCGCTATCCAGTAATACGCCACCCAGCTTGATAATTAATGGACTCATCATTGCACCCTTAAATAAGAGACTGCGTTTCAGCAAAGCCGAAACGGATATTGGCACACTGCACTGCCTGTGCGGCGGCGCCTTTCAACAAATTATCTTCGGTTGCCACCACGATCAAATGTTCACCCTGCACGGCAAAACCGATATCGCAGAACGGCAGCCCAACGACATTCTTCAGCGCCGGAACGCCTTTGTCATACAGACGCACCAGCGGTTTATCCGCATACGCCTGCTGTAATACCTGCGCGACCTGCGCAGCGGTCACGCCCGGCTGCAGTCGACAAGTGATCGTTTCCAGGATCCCGCGCGGGAAATTGCCCAGATGCGGGGTGAAAATCACGTCCGTTCCCAGATGGGTGGCGATCTCCGGCTGATGACGATGGGTAAACACGCCATACGGTTGCAGGCTCACTTCGCAGAAGCTGTTAGACAATGCCGCTTTACGTCCCGCTCCGCTCACCCCGCTGGTCGCGTTGATCACCGGCCATTGCGTCAAATCCAGCAGTCCGGCATCAATCAGGGGTTTCAAAGAAAGTTGCGCCGCCGTGGGATAACACCCCGGCACCGCAATCAGATTCGCCTCTTTCAGTTTGTCGGCGCTCCACTCCGCCAGACCGTAGACCGCCTGCTCAAGCAGGTTGGGATACTGATGGGTGAAGCCATAGTATTTTTCATAGAAGCCGGCATCGTTCACGCGGAAGGCACCGGAAAGGTCGAAGACCACACAACCGGCAGCCAGAAATTGCGGCGCCAGGTCATGGCTGACTTCGTGGGCGGTGGCTAAAAACACCACATCCACGCCATCGGTAAACTCGCTGATATCAGACATCGGCTGCAACGGCAGATCGACGATGCCTTTAAGCTGTGGATGCAAATCAGAAATTAACTTTCCCGCATCATTGCTTTGCGCTGAGACGGTCAAAGCGGTTATGGTCATATGAGGGTGGCGATTCACGTAGCTTACAAGCTCTGCGCCCGCATAACCGCTAGCGCCTACAATCAGCGTATTCAACATCAGGTTCCTTTATGCTCAACGTTAATGTATTTTTATGCACATTTATTGCATGAATATTGATACTATCACGACCTAAGGTGTGTCAACAATGAAAATGAACTTACCGCCATTTATCGAGATCTACCGCGCGCTGATTGCCACGCCGTCCATCAGCGCTACCGAAGAAGCACTGGATCAGAGCAATGAGTCTTTAATCAATCTGCTGGCGGGTTGGTTCAGCGATCTCGGTTTCAACGTTGAGATTCAACCGGTCCCGGGAACCCGCAATAAATTCAATCTGCTGGCCAGCACCGGACAAGGAGCAGGCGGCTTACTGCTCACGGGTCATACCGACACCGTACCGTTTGACGATGGGCGCTGGACGCGCGATCCCTTCACCCTTACCGAGCATGACAATAAGCTCTACGGTCTGGGTACCGCAGATATGAAGGGCTTCTTCGCATTTATTCTCGACGCGCTTCGCGACGTTGATGTGACACAACTGAAAAAACCGCTCTACATCCTGGCGACGGCAGATGAAGAGACCAGTATGGCGGGGGCGCGTTACTTCTCGGAAAACGCGTCGATTCGTCCTGATTGCGCGATCATCGGTGAGCCCACGTCGCTACAGCCGATTCGCGCTCACAAAGGTCATATCTCGACGGCGGTACGGGTGATGGGCCAGTCCGGTCACTCCAGCGATCCGGCACGCGGCGTGAACGCCATCGAACTGATGCACGACGCGATTGGTCGCATTATGCAACTGCGCGATACCCTGAAAGCGCGTTATCACTACGACGCGTTCACCGTACCATATCCCACCCTGAATCTGGGTAGTCTGCACGGTGGCGATGCGTCGAACCGAATTTGTGCCTGCTGTGAACTGCATATGGATATCCGTCCGCTGCCGGGCATGACGCTGGGCGATCTGGATGGTTTGCTGACGGAAGCCCTGGCGCCAGTGAGCGAACGCTGGCCGGGTCGTCTGACCGTTGCCGAACTCCATCCGCCGATCCCTGGTTACGAGTGTCCGCCGGACCATCAGCTTGTCGAGGTAGTGGAGAAACTGCTGGGCGAAAAAACCGATGTCGTGAACTACTGCACCGAAGCGCCGTTTATTCAGACCCTGTGCCCAACGCTGGTGTTGGGACCGGGTTCAATCAATCAGGCGCACCAGCCTGACGAATATCTCGAGACGCGTTTTATTAAGCCCACCCGTGAGTTAATCACCCAGGTCGTGCACCACTTCTGCTGGCACTGATCGAACTACCCGCTTTCCCGGCCTACCTCCGATGGTAGGCCGGATATGCGCAGCGCCATCCGGCAATGCATTTTCACATTCCGATAAGCATTTCTTATCTGGCTGGATATGAATTAAATTTCGTAAATTACCCGCATTTATTCGTTTGCTGAACCGATTTCGCCGCAATTGACGCCACGGGTTTTACGTGGCTTTATAAAAGACGACTACTAAACAAAGTCCGAAAGATTTCGTGTCACAGCAAGGCGGCAAACAAGCCCATTCCAGGGCGCTTACATAAGTAAGTGACCTGGGTGGGCGAGCGCAGCCAACGCCGCTGTGGCGTGAAAGATACAGGACTCATAGATTAAAGATGGGGTGTCTGGGTTAATATGAACGAACAATATTCCGCGTTGCGTAGTAATGTCAGTATGCTCGGCAAAGTGCTGGGAGAAACCATCAAGGATGCGCTGGGAGAGAACATTCTTGATCGCGTAGAAACAATCCGTAAGCTGTCTAAATCCTCACGCGCTGGCAATGAAGCAAATCGCCAGGAGTTGCTCACCACGTTACAGAATTTGTCGAATGACGAGTTGCTGCCGGTCGCACGCGCGTTTAGCCAGTTCCTGAACCTGGCCAATACCGCCGAGCAATATCACAGCAGTTCGCCAAAAGGCGAAGGCGCCAGCAACCCGGAAGTGATTGCCCGCACCCTGCGTAAACTGAAAAACCAGCCAGAGCTGAACGACGCCATCATCAAAAAAGCGGTAGAGTCGTTGTCTCTTGAGCTGGTGCTGACCGCACATCCGACGGAAATTACCCGTCGCACACTGATCCACAAAATGGGCGAAATCAACGCCTGTCTGAAGCAGCTCGATAACAAAGATATCGTTGAATACGAACGCCACCAGTTGATGCGCCGTCTGCGCCAGCTGATTGCCCAGTCCTGGCACACCGATGAAATTCGTAAGCTGCGCCCAAGCCCGGTTGATGAAGCCAAATGGGGCTTCGCGGTGGTCGAGAACAGCCTGTGGCAGGGCGTACCGAACTATTTACGCGAGCTGAACGAACAGCTGGAAGATAATCTGGGCTACCAGTTACCCGTTGATTTCGTTCCGGTCCGTTTCACCTCATGGATGGGCGGCGACCGTGACGGCAACCCGAATGTAACCGCAGATATCACCCGCCACGTTCTGCTGCTGAGCCGCTGGAAAGCAACCGACCTGTTCCTGAAAGATATTCAGGTTCTGGTTTCCGAGCTGTCGATGGTCGATGCCACGCCGGAACTGTTAGCGATGGTCGGTGAAGAAGGCGCTTCGGAGCCTTACCGCTATCTGATGAAAAACCTGCGCTCGCGCCTGATGGCAACCCAGGCCTGGCTGGAAGCGCGTCTGAAAGGCGAGAAGCTGCCGAAACCGGCAGGTCTGCTGACACAAAACGAACAGCTATGGGAACCGCTGTACGCCTGCTACCGGTCGTTACAAGCTTGCGGCATGGGCATTATCGCCAACGGTGAACTGCTCGACACCCTGCGTCGTGTGAAATGTTTTGGCGTCCCGCTGGTGCGTATTGATATCCGCCAGGAAAGCACCCGCCACACCGAAGCGCTGGGTGAACTGACCCGCTACCTCGGCATTGGTGATTACGAAAGCTGGTCAGAAGCGGACAAACAGGCCTTCCTGATCCGTGAGCTGAACTCCAAACGCCCGCTGCTACCGCGCAACTGGGAGCCGAGTAATGACACTCGTGAAGTGCTCGACACCTGTAAAGTCATCGCCGAAGCGCCGAAAGGGTCGATTGCTGCCTACGTCATCTCAATGGCAAAAACGCCATCTGACGTGCTGGCTGTGCATCTACTATTGAAAGAAGCCGGAATTGGCTTTGCCATGCCGGTGGCCCCGCTGTTCGAGACCCTTGACGACCTGAACAATGCCGACGACGTCATGACCCAACTGCTGAACATCGACTGGTATCGCGGTCTGATTCAGGGCAAGCAGATGGTGATGATTGGTTATTCCGACTCGGCAAAAGATGCCGGCGTAATGGCCGCCTCCTGGGCGCAATATCAGGCGCAGGATGCGTTGATCAAAACTTGCGAGAAAGCCGGTATCGAACTGACGCTGTTCCATGGTCGCGGTGGTTCTATCGGTCGCGGGGGCGCACCGGCCCATGCCGCCCTGCTTTCACAACCACCGGGCAGCCTGAAAGGCGGTCTGCGCGTGACCGAACAGGGCGAGATGATCCGTTTCAAATACGGTCTGCCGGAAGTCACCGTCAGCAGCCTGTCGCTATACACCAGCGCCATTCTGGAAGCGAACCTGCTGCCGCCGCCAGAGCCGAAAGACGCCTGGCGTCATATCATGGACGAACTTTCAGTCATCTCCTGTGACGTGTACCGTGGCTACGTGCGTGAAAACAAAGACTTTGTCCCGTACTTCCGCTCCGCAACGCCGGAACAGGAACTGGGCAAACTGCCGCTCGGTTCGCGTCCAGCGAAACGTCGCCCGACCGGTGGTGTGGAATCTCTGCGCGCTATTCCGTGGATTTTCGCCTGGACGCAGAACCGCCTGATGTTGCCAGCCTGGCTCGGTGCCGGCACCGCGCTGCAAAAAGTGGTGGAAGATGGTAAGCAGAGCGAACTGGAAGCGATGTGCCGCGACTGGCCGTTCTTCTCCACCCGTCTCGGCATGCTGGAAATGGTGTTCTCAAAAGCGGATCTGTGGCTGGCAGAATACTACGATCAGCGCCTGGTCGCGAAAGCGCTGTGGCCGCTGGGCAAGGAGCTGCGCGAACTGCTGGAAGAAGACATCAAAGTGGTGCTGGCGATTGCCAACGATTCACATCTGATGGCCGATCTCCCGTGGATTGCCGAGTCTATCCAGTTACGGAATATTTACACCGACCCGCTGAACGTTCTGCAGGCCGAGCTGTTACACCGCTCACGACTGACGGAACAACAGGGCAAAGAGCCCGATCCTCGCGTTGAACAAGCGCTGATGGTCACCATTGCCGGCGTGGCGGCAGGTATGCGTAATACCGGCTAATTTTCCCCCTAACCCCCTCTCGTGCTATTGCGCGCGAGGGGGTTGAAATAGTTCTGTCATAACCTCCGCACATTCACTATATTTCTGTCTGTTTTTTCCACCGTGAGATTTTTCAGAGCAACGTGTGCCTTTGCACCGGTGCTTCAGATTCTCTTAAGGTTTAGTCGCTACGTTTGGCACCACGTTTAAAGACAGGCTGACAATATGCAATCCACAACCCTCCAGTCTACGCCATCATTTAGCTGGAAAGCCCTTGGCTGGGCGCTTCTCTATTTTTGGTTTTTCTCCTCTTTATTACAGGCCATTATTTTAATTACGGGTTTCAGCGGTACCAACGGACTGCGTGACTCGTTGCTTTACAGCTCCCTTTGGCTAATCCCAATTTTCCTGTTCCCGAGTCGGACCCGCATTATTGCTGCGGTGGTGGGGATCGTGTTATGGGCGACGTCGCTGGCCACGCTCTGCTATTACGTCATCTACGGGCAAGAGTTTTCGCAAAGCGTCTTGTTCGTGATGTTTGAGACTAACGCCAACGAAGCCAGCGAATACCTGAGCCAATACTTCAGCCTGAAGATTATCGCCATTGCGCTGGCCTATACCGTCGTCGCCGTGTTTCTCTGGACACGACTGCGCCCCGTCTATATTCCCGGACGCTGGCGTTGGCTCGTCTCTTTTGCGCTGCTGTATGGGCTGATCCTGAACCCGTTTGTGGTTCGTTCTGCGTTTGGCAACTCGCCGTATGAAAAAACGCTAAGCGGCCTCTCCTCACGTATGGAACCGGCGGCACCATGGCAGTTTGTCATTGGTTACTACCAGTATCAGCGCCAGTTGACCTCACTTAACAACCTGTTAAGTCAGAACCACGCTTTGCCTCCGCTGAGCAATTTTAAAGACAATTCCGGCGACGCGCCGCGCACGCTGGTGCTGGTGATTGGCGAATCCACCCAACGTGGCCGCATGAGTCTGTACGGTTATCCGCGTGAAACCACGCCGGAACTGGACGCATTGCATCAGTCGGATCCGAATCTGACCGTGTTTAACAACGTCGTGACCTCACGTCCTTACACGATCGAAATCTTGCAACAGGCGCTGACCTTCGCGAACGAGAAGAACCCGGACCTGTATCTGACGAAACCGTCGCTGATGAACATGATGAAACAGGCGGGGTATAAGACCTACTGGATCACAAACCAGCAGACGATGACCGCCCGTAACACCATGCTGACGGTTTTCTCTAAGCAGACCGATGAGCAGTTCTATATGAACCAGCAGCGTACGCAAAGCGCGCGCGAATATGACACTAACGTGCTGACGCCATTTAAGAAAATCATGGCTGATCCGGCACCGAAAAAGTTCATCATCGTGCATTTGCTGGGCACGCACATTAAGTACAAATTCCGTTACCCGGAAGACCAGGGCAAGTTCGACGGCAGTACCGATCATGTTCCGCCAGGCCTGAGCGCAGAAGAGCTGGAATCGTATAACGATTACGACAACGCCAACCTGTATAACGACAAAGTCGTCGCGAGCCTGATTAAGGATTATAAAGCGACCGATCCGAACGGCTTCCTGCTCTATTTCTCCGACCATGGCGAAGAGGTGTATGACACCCCGCCGCATAAAACGCAGGGTCGTAACGAGGACAACCCGACGCGTCACATGTATACCGTGCCGTTCCTGTTGTGGACGTCCGACAAATGGCAGGCCGCGCATCCGCGTGATTTATCACAAGATGTGAATCGTAAGTACAGCAGTTCGGAACTGATCCACACCTGGTCCGACTTAGCCGGGCTGACCTACGACGGTTTCGATCCGACGCGCTCCATCACCAGCCCGCAGTTCAAAGAAACCACGCGCTGGATTGGTAACCCGTACAAGAAAAATGCGCTGATTGATTACGACACTCTGCCGTATGGCGATCAGGTCGGAAATCAGTAAGTCATTCAGCAGGCCACGCTTTTTAGGGTGGCCTTTTTTCACCCTGGCAGTTACTGTTTCCTTGTCTGAGCAACGCAAGGGATCATCATGTATCAAGACGTCAGCCATCTTCTATCCCGCCTGATTCATGGCCCCGCGCCGCTGCGCCAGATTTTCTTTGCCAGTACGCTTACCCCCATCCCGGCGCTGGCGTATCAGGTCGATTTTCCCCGTCTGGAAATCGTGCTGGAAGGTGAACTGACCGACGCCAGCCTCACCGACACGCTCACCCCATACGATGTGCTCTATGTGCCAGCAGGTGGCTGGAATCTTCCGCAGTGGCAGGTGCCGGTCATTACGCTCAGTATCCTGTTCGGCAAACAACAGCTCGGATTCAGCGTGGTGCAATGGGACGGGGAAACATACCAGAATCTGGTCAAACAGCACGTGGCGCGCCGTGGCCCGCGTATCGGTTCCTTTCTGCTGCAGACGCTCAATGAAATGCAAATGCAGCCGCAGGAGCAGCAAACGGCGCGGTTGATTGTCGCCAGTCTGCTCAGCCACTGTCGCGACCTGCTTGGCAGCCAGATCCAGACTGCCTCGCGCAGCCAGGCGCTGTTTGAGGCTATCCGCGACTACATTGACGAGCGCTACGCCTCACCGCTCACCCGGGAATCGGTGGCGCAGGCGTTCTATATCTCGCCGAACTATCTCTCGCATCTGTTTCAAAAAACGGGGGCGGTTGGCTTTAACGAATACCTGAACCATACGCGACTGGAACACGCAAAGACTTTGTTGAAAGGCTACGACTTAAAAGTGAAAGAAGTCGCGCACACCTGCGGATTTGTGGACAGTAACTACTTTTGCCGCCTGTTTCGTAAAAACACCGAACGCTCGCCGTCAGAATATCGTCGTCAGTATCACAGCCAGCTAACGGAAAAGCAGGTCAGTCCAGAATAAGATGGGTATATTGCGGAGCGGAAAGCAACTTACGCACCGCGCTCATGACACGCTGCGGTTCGCGCAGAAAGGCGTTAATGCCGGACTGGACATAACGGCATTGAGTGAAACGTTCCGCCCCCGCCAGTTCGATATCGGTAATCAGCAGCACGGCATCCGCCCGACGGATATCCTCTTCGGTTAAGCGATTTTCCGTACCAAGCGCCCCCTGCGTTTCAATCTTAATGGTCCATTTTTCCTGCTGGCATAACTTCTCCAGCCGTTCAGCCGCCATGTAGGTATGGGCCACACCGCTTACGCAGGCCGTCACCGCGACCAGAAATCGTCCTGTTGACACGGACATATTACCCTCCTGTTGTGACCTGAAAGCCCGCGTTCTCCGCCATCTCACGCATTTGGGCAATAATCTGTTCCGTTGGCGCAGGGACGTCCTTCATCCCCCACTGCTGTCCGAGCAACCGATATTTCGGTTCTCCATAGAGATGAAACGGTAGCAGGTGCAATTGCTTTATACCAAGCGATAACAGCAACGTCAGCGCGCGCTGCATATTCTCATGTGTGAGCGTGTAACCGGGGATCAGCGGCAAACGGGGGATCACGTTAACGCCCTCCGCCACCAGCATCCGCAAATTAGCCACGACGCGCGGCATATTCATCGCCACAATCTCACGGGCCCGTTCAGGCTCCATGATCTTTAAATCGAACAGCACTTCATCACACGCTTTCGCCAGCGGAAGCAGCCGACGGGCGGGGGCATCGCCTGCCGTTTCAATTGCACAATGCACACCCCAGCGCCGCAGACGCTGTAAGAATCGCGTAGCGAAAGCCGCCTGCATCAACACCTCTCCGCCCGACAGCGTCACCCCGCCGCCAGAAGTGCGAAAGAAAACGTCATCTTTCATCACCTCGCGTTCCAGCTCATCCAGGGTGACATCACGGCCAATACGCTCAAACGCCCCGGAAGGACACTCGTCGGCATCACGCAGACACGGCGTACAGTGCAGGCATTTGCTTTCCCGTCGCACCGTTTCAATTCGTGGCGAGATCGATTCCGGATTGGCACACCACGGGCAGGTGTGCGGGCAGCCTTTAAAAAAGACCACCGTGCGGATCCCCTGACCGTCATTCAGCGAATACCGTTGAATATTGAAGATGCGTGCGACCTCCTCGTCGCACGACTCCACAACCTCACAACTGATGCGCGGTGCGGCGAATGATGTCATCCTGAATCTCCTTCGACAGCTCGACAAAGAAGGCGCTATACCCTGCCACGCGTACCACCAGCCCGGCGAAATCCTGGGGTCGCAGCTGCGCTTCCCGCAGCGTTTCGGCATTCACCACGTTAAACTGAATATGCTGCAATTTGAGCTGGGTAAAGGCGCGCAAGAAATCGCACAGTTTGCGTAATCCTGCCTCTCCTTCCAGCGTGGCGGGCGTGAACTTCACGTTCAGCAACGTCCCGTTGGACAACAGCGTGTTATCCAGCTTACTGACCGATTTCAGCACCGCCGTCGGTCCCTGCATATCCTGTCCAAGCATCGGCGAAAGGCCGCCATCCGCCAGTTGCTCTCCGGAAAACCGCCCGTCCGGTGTCGCCCCTACCACCGCCCCCAACGGCACGTGTGCGGACACGGTATAAGAACCCGGCGTAAACTGCCCGCCACGCGGATTCTGATACTTCTCCACCTCTTTGCAGTAATAACGCAGCAGTTCGGCGCTGATGTTGTCCACCTCATCAATGTCATTACCGTATTTATGGAAGCGGTTGATCAACCTGGCGCGGATCTTTTCCCCTTCCGGCGTGGCAAAGTTAGCCTTTAACACCGCAAGAAGTTCGTCAAAACGGAGGCGCTGCTGCTCAAACACCAGTCCATTCAGCGCATGCAGAGAATCGCTGAGGTTGGCGATGCCAATACCCTGCACACCCGAGAAATTATAGCGCGCGCCGCCGTCGGTGATGTCACATCCCTTCTCCAGACAATCACTGATAAACGAGGAGAGCAACGGCACTGGCGCCCAGTCGCGATGACCGATGTCGCAAATATTACTGCCTTCAACCATCAGCGTGATGTAGTGGCTGATTTTGGCGCGAATATGTGCCAGCAGACCGTCCCAGGTCAGCTCACCATTACCTTCATTCTCGTACAGGCTAATTTCCATGACCTTCAACAGATTGAACATGGCGATATCATGCAGGCCGTAGGTTCTGCCCGGAATCGACAACTCCACGCACCCAACCACCGCATAGTCACGCGCATCTTCCAGCGAGACGCCCCGGTTGAGGAATGCCGGGATCACCACTTCATCATTAAAGATCTGTGGAATACCGGTACCCAGACGGATAGTCTCGGCGGTCTTCATCAGAAACGGCGTATCAATCAGCGCGTTGATGCGAACGCCCAGATTCGGCTGGGGTAACTGCACACTCTGATAGGCATCGAGACAGAGGAATGAAAGCACGTTTACCGCACTGCGGCCATTCTCCGTCAGGCCGCCAAGTAGCGCGGTATAGCCGGTCGGGAAGCCAGCGAAATAACGTGCGCTGCTGGTCGAACGCAGGAGCACAATGTCGTTGCATTTCACCCACAGCGATTCCAGCAGTTCTTTCAGGAATGCGGGATCATCTCCCTGCGCCAGCGACGCCTGATAAAACGGCAGCATGTACTGATCGAAACGCCCCAGCGACAGCGAACTAGCGTTGGACTCGTACTGCAAAATGATGTTCATGTACCAGAACAACTGGCACGCCTGCCAGAAGGTGTGCGGCTTATGCTGCACGTTATGCCGCGAGTTGGCAGCGATAGTCAGCAACTCCTGGCGACGAGTGACGTCAGGGCAGCGTTCAGCCATCTCTTCCGCCAGTACGGCATAACGCAGAATGTGGCGCTGCGACGCTTCCAGCAGCAGCAGTGCCGCCTGATAAAAGGCGTTATGCGGCGCCTGCTCGCAGTGCGCGCGCATCTCCATCACCAGTTCACCCAGCCCATGATTCAGCAGGCGCGGATAATCAATGATGATATGCCCCTGTCCCTTATCCGTCTGGTTGATGCTAAAAATCTGGGTACTGACGGCGGCCTTAACCTCATCCGTCATCTGACCGTTGATGAAATCCTTCATCGACCGTTTTTCCCAGTAAGGGAACAGCACATCACGATAGAGGCGTTTATCGTCTTCGCTGATGTCGAAACGGTCCTGGGGACGGGTCGGGAACTGATCCAACTCGTTAAGCAGCCAGTACGGGTCCATCTCCGGCGACATGATGCCCGCACGCGGTTTAACGGTACGGTTGCCGGCAATCAGTTCCTCATCACGAATCGAAATCTCGACATGCTCGAGGATATACGCGGTCGCTTTAGCCCGACGTAAAATGACCGGCTCCCCTTCCGTCTGTTGATGACTGGCGGTATACAGCATTGCACGCTCAAGCGAAATTTCCCTGCTGTTCTGAAAGAGTGCCGCTTTTAAGCGGTGGATGCGGTGGGTCATGAGGAACTCCTGTGGGCATGAATGCCTGATGGCGCTACGCTTATCAGGCCTACAAATTCGTAGGCCGGATAAGGCAGCGCCGCCATCCGGAACACAAAAAACTTATGCGGTTTGCGCCAGATGCGCGCCAATCTTGTTCATAATCGCGTCGGCGCGTTTTACCGCATCGCTGATGTTGACACGGACGATAGTCTTACCAGCAAAACGCTCCTCAAATTTAATCCCGATATCCTTGGTCAGAATGACGATATCAGCCTGTGCCACATCAGCGGGTGTCAGTTCATTTTCCAGACCAATGGAGCCCTGCGTCTCCACTTTCACTTCCCAGCCTTTCGCTTTGGCTGCACTTTCCAGCGCTTCAGCGGCCATATAGGTATGTGCAACACCTGAAGGACATGCGGTTACTGCAATAATTTTCGTCATGACGCCACTCCTCACTTAATTAATTTCAAAATCTAAATCCAGATCGTCTTCTTTCTCGTCGGTCTGAGAGACATTCTTGCGCGCCAGGCTTTTCAGCACGTTCACACAGATAGCCGTCACCACCGCACCTACCGCCACCGCGGCGACATAACCCAACTTACCTTCAACCACCGGCAGAACAATCAGTCCACCCCAGCCTGCGTAACACTGAGCGCCGAACAATGCCGCCGTGGCCGCACCACAGGCCGAACCCAGCATGATGGAAGGAATGACGCGCAGCGGGTCAGCGGCAGCGAAAGGAATCGCCCCTTCGGTAACGCCCACACATCCCATCACCAGCGCCGCTTTACCGGCTTCGCGCTCTTCAGAAGAGAAATTTTTACGCCCCACCAGCGTCGCCAGTCCTAAGCCCAGCGGCGGCACGCAGATCCCGACCGCCGCAATGGCCACGACGGTGTAAACCCCCTGCGCTACACAAATCAGCATGAAGGCGTAGGCCACTTTGTTGATCGGGCCGCCCATGTCAAAGGCCAGCATCAGCCCCATAATCACGGCTAACATCACGATGCTGCCCTGCTGCATGCCTTGCAGCCACTGGGTCAGACTGGCGGTCAGCGCGCCAACGGGTTCGCCCAGTCCCCACATCATGATGCCCGCCGTAATAAAGGTCCCGATGACAGGAATCACGAAGATGGGCATGACAGAACGCAATACCTTATGGACCGGAATTTTTTTCAGGTAATACACCACAATGCCGCCGATAATCCCGGCAATCAGCGCCCCGAAGAACCCGGCGCCGAAGCTGTTGCCTACCCAGGCACCAATCGCGCATGGTGCCAGCGCGGAGCGTTCCGCAATGGAATAACCAATGTACGCCGCGAGGAAAGGCACCATCAGGGTCAGCCCGGCCACGCCGATATCAAACAGCTTTTTGAGATTCGGATCGGTCGCGGCATCAGGCACCGCCCCTTTCCCATACAGCATGACGGAGACTGCCAGTAAGATGCCGCCCGCAACCACAAAGGGGATCATATGCGACACCCCCGTCATCAGATGCTGACGGGTATTTTTCAGGATGTGTACCAACTCATTCATAAGTCGCTCCCGGGCAGGTGTTTGCCCATATCCATAACGTTGTTGTGGCAAACAATAGGCAATCCGCAAGGTCGCAGACAGTGGATAAAAAGGCCATTTACTGGATTTTTGTAATGTCAGTACAAAAATGCGATCCGCTTCATAAGTTGAAGGATAAGAGAATTCACGGATACCGGGAGGACTTGTGAACTGTCTCCCACTTTTCGCCTTACATTACATTTGTCCAGTTTTTGGCAGAATTGTCACATGGCAGCGAACAAGCAAGGCCTTTTATGCTGTAGACAGAAAACCGTTATGGGAGAAAGGCAATGGCCCTGATTGTGGAATTTACCTGTGAGCTGCCCAATGGCGTCCATGCGCGCCCGGCAAGCCATGTTGAGACCCTGTGTAACACCTTTACTTCACACATTGAGTGGCACAACCTGCGAACCGATCGTAAGGGCAACGCCAAGAGCGCACTGGCGTTGATTGGCACGGATACGCTGGCTGGCGACCCCTGCCAGTTGCTCATTACAGGAGCAGATGAATCCGATGCCCATCAGCGCCTGAGCCTGTGGCTGCGCGACGAGTTCCCCCACTGCGATGCCCCGCTGGCAGAAGCCAGTAACAGCGAATTAGAACCACTACCGGTTTCATTGACTCACCTGAACCCGCAGCTTTTCCGCGCCCGTAGCGTTTGCAGTGGTAGCGCGGGCGGTATCCTGACGCTTCTCTCTTCGCTGGATCTCAACGCGCTCGGCGAACTCCCTGTGGCAGGCGATGTGGAAAGCGAGCAGTCGGCGTTGGATCGCGGCTTAACGCTGCTGGTAAAAAACATTGCGTTTCGTTTGCTCGACAGCGACGGCACCACCAGTGCGATTCTGGAAGCCCACCGTTCGCTGGCGGGCGATACCTCCTTACGTCAGCATTTGCTGGCAGGCGTTTCTCGCGGCTTAAGCTGCGCGCAGGCGATTGTCGACAGCGCCAACCATTTCTGCGATGAGTTTGCCCGTTCCAGCAGTCGCTATTTGCAGGAACGCGCGCTGGACGTTCGCGACGTCTGTTTCCAGTTGCTGCAACACATCTACGGCGAAAAGCGCTTTCCGGCACCGGGAAAGCTGACCCAACCCACCATCTGTATGGCGGATGAGTTGACGCCCAGCCAGTTCCTGGAACTGGACAAAACGTTCCTCAAAGGACTGCTGTTGAAAAGCGGCGGCACCACTTCGCACACGGTGATTCTTGCTCGTTCATTCAACATCCCCACTCTGGTCGGTGTCGCGATTGACGCTTTAACCCCGTGGCTGCAGCAAGAAGTTTATATCGATGGCAATGCAGGAGCGGTGGTGGTCGCGCCTGATGAACCGGTCAGCCGCTACTATCAGCAGGAAGCCCGTGTACACGAGGCGCTGCGCGAGCAACAGCGCGTCTGGCTGACCCAGGAAGCGCGCACGGCCGACGGCATTCGTATGGAAGTTGCCGCCAACATTGCTCACTCCGTGGAAGCGCAGGCGGCATTTGGCAACGGCGCGGAGGCGGTTGGCCTGTTCCGCACCGAAATGCTGTATATGGATCGGCTCAGCGCTCCGGACGAGAACGAGCTGTACAACATTTTTTGCCAGGCGCTGGAATCCGCACAGGGGCGCAGCATTATTGTGCGTACGATGGATATCGGCGGCGATAAGCCCGTTGATTATCTGAATATTCCTGCTGAAGCCAACCCGTTCCTCGGCTATCGCGCCGTGCGTATCTATGAAGAGTACGCCGCGCTGTTTACCACTCAGCTCCGGTCGATCCTGCGCGCATCGGCGCACGGAAGCCTGAAAATTATGATCCCGATGATCTCCTCAATGGAAGAGATCCTGTGGGTGAAAGAGAAACTGGCGGAAGCCAAACAGCAGCTTCGCAATGAACAGATCCCATTTGATGAGAAGATCCCGCTCGGCATTATGCTGGAAGTCCCGTCAGTGATGTTCATCATCGACCAGTGTTGCGAAGAGATTGATTTCTTTAGTATTGGCAGCAATGACCTGACGCAATACCTGTTGGCCGTTGACCGCGATAACGCCAAAGTGACCCGCCACTACAACAGCCTGAACCCCGCCTTTCTGCGCGCGCTGGATTTCGCGGTGCAGGCGGTGCACCGTCAGGGGAAATGGATCGGCCTGTGTGGCGAGCTCGGGGCAAAAGGTTCCGTTCTGCCATTGCTGGTCGGGTTGGGGCTGGATGAAATCAGCATGAGCGCCCCCGCCATTCCTGCCGCTAAAGCGCGAATGGCGCAACTCGACAGTCGCGCCTGCCGACAATTGCTGAATCAGGCGATGGCCTGTCGCACGTCGCTGGAAGTGGAGCATCTGCTGGCGCAGTTCCGCATGTCACAGCAGGATGCCCCACTGGTCACCGCCCAGTGCATCACCCTCGACAGTGACTGGCGCAGCAAAGAAGAGGTGATCAAAGGAATGACCGACAATCTGCTGCTCGCCAGCCGCTGCCGCTACCCCCGCAAACTGGAAGCCGATCTGTGGGCTCGTGAGGCAGTATTCTCTACCGGGCTGGGCTTCAGCTTCGCCATTCCGCACAGCAAATCTGAACACATTGAGCAGTCCACTATCAGCGTGGCACGCCTGAAAGCGCCTGTCCGCTGGGGAGATGACGAGGCGCAGTTCGTCATCATGCTAACGCTCAACAAACACGCGGCGGGGGACCAGCACATGCGTATTTTCTCACGCCTGGCCCGTCGCATTATGCACGAAGAATTTCGCAATGCACTGGTGAATGCCGCGTCTGCCGACGCGATTGCCAGCCTGCTGCAACATGAGCTTGAACTTTAAGAGGAAGCAAAATGGAACTGTATCTGGATAGCGCCAATGTGGCGGAAGTCGAACGTCTGGCCCGCATCTTCCCTATCGCCGGGGTGACGACCAACCCGAGTATTATCGCGGCAAGCAAAGAATCCATCTGGGATGTTCTGCCGCGTCTGCAAAAGGTGATTGGCGAAAACGGCGTTCTGTTTGCCCAGACCATGAGTCGCGATGCGCAGGGAATGGTGAACGAAGCTAAACGTCTGAACAATGCCGTTCCGGGAATTGTGGTGAAAATCCCGGTAACCTCTGAAGGACTGGTCGCCATCAAGCAGTTGAAAAAAGAGGGCATAGTCACCCTGGGAACCGCCGTGTACAGCGCCTCTCAGGGACTACTTGCCGCGCTGGCGGGGGCAAAATATGTCGCGCCTTACGTCAACCGCGTAGATGCCCAGGGCGGAGACGGTATTCGCACCGTTCAGGAATTACAGACGCTACTGGAACGTCATGCCCCGAAAAGCAAAGTGCTGGCCGCCAGTTTCAAGACCCCGCGCCAGGCGCTGGACTGTCTGCTGGTGGGCTGTGAAGCAATCACCCTTCCTTTAGATGTAGCGCAACAAATGCTCGATACCCCTGCGGTAGAGTCAGCTGTTGAGAAGTTTGAGCAAGACTGGAAAAACGCATTCGGTAACATCAACCTGTGAGGGAAATAAGGTATGGATCGCATTATTCAATCCCCTGGTAAGTACATCCAGGGTGCAGATGTCATCACTCGTCTTGGCGAATACCTCAAGCCGTTGGCTGAACGTTGGCTGGTTGTTGGCGACAAATTTGTTCTCGGTTTCGCTCAGGGCGAACTGGAAAAAAGCTTTAAAAACGCAGGACTGGCGCTGGAAGTCGCGCCGTTTGGCGGTGAATGCTCGCAAAACGAGATCGACCGTTTGCGCAGCGTGGCGGAAAATGCGCAGTGTGGCGCGGTGCTCGGCATCGGCGGCGGTAAAACGCTGGATACCGCCAAAGCCCTTGCCCACTTTATGAACCTGCCTGTGGCGATCGCCCCGACCATCGCCTCAACCGATGCGCCCTGCAGCGCACTTTCCGTTATCTACACCGATGCTGGTGAATTTGACCGTTATCTGCTGCTACCGCACAACCCACATATGGTTATCGTCGACACCAAAATCGTTGCCGGCGCCCCGGCGCGTCTGTTAGCCGCAGGGATTGGTGATGCGCTGGCCACGTGGTTTGAAGCACGCGCGTGTTCACGCAGCGGCGCGATCACCATGGCGGGCGGCAAATGCACTCAGGCGGCGCTGGCGCTGGCTGAACTGTGCTACAACACGCTGCTCGAAGAGGGTGAAAAAGCAATGCTCGCCGCCGAGCAGCATGTCGTGACCCCGGCGCTTGAGCGCGTGATTGAGGCCAACACCTATCTGAGCGGCGTCGGCTTTGAAAGCGGCGGTCTGGCTGCCGCGCACGCGGTTCACAACGGTCTGACGGCGATCCCGGATGCGCATCACTATTATCACGGTGAAAAAGTGGCCTTCGGTACGCTGACGCAGCTGATTCTGGAAAACGCGCCGGTTGAAGAGATTGAGACCGTTGCCGCACTGTGCCATTCCGTCGGTCTGCCGATTACGCTGGCGCAACTGGATATCAAACAGGATATCCCGGCGAAGATGCGTATTGTGGCAGAAGCCTCCTGCGCGGAAGGCGAAACCATTCACAACATGCCTGGCGGCGCAACGCCGGATCAGGTTTATGCCGCACTGTTGGTTGCCGACCAGTACGGTCAGCGCTATCTGCAAGAGTGGGAATAACACGCTCTACACTCCCGGCCTCGCCGGGAGTGTTTCTTATCTCATCAGGCCTGTTCGACCACCTGCACCTCACGCTTTTTCCGGCTGACAATTGCCAGCGCCATAACGATCAGCACAATTCCCCCACCCTCAACGGGACCGGGGTTTTCACCAAGCAGCCACCAGGAAAACAGCACGCTACAGACCGGCACCGCCAGGGTGCTTAAGCTGGCGATACTGGCAGGCAAATTCTTCAGGACAAACAGCCACAAACTCCAGGCCAGCGCCGTCGCAAGAATCGCGCTATATCCCAGCGCCCAGAGGACCACCGGCTGCCAGTCAACTTCCCGCTGCGGCACCAGCCAGGCCACCGCACTCATCACCAGCGCGGCATACAACATCTGCCAGGCCGTTAACGACAGCAAATCGACGCGTGGATGGCGGGTATAAAGACGTTTAGCGACAATGGCGCTCGCTCCCCAGCTGACTCCGGAGAGAATCGCCAGCAGAGCGCTCTTCAACGTTGATAAATTCAGTTGCCACGGTTGCAGCACCAGCAGTAACCCTATTGCGGCAATGGCAATTGCGGCGTATTGCAGGCGTCGCAGTCGCTCCCCCAGAAACAGCGCCGCCAGAATAACGACCCAAAACGGCATGGTATAGGTCAGGATAGCGACTTTCCCCGCCCCGCCGCTGACCAGCGCCCACTGACCGAAGCCAATCATCCCGCAGGTCTGCAACAGCGCAATCGCCAGCGTAAACCGAAACGGCGTCGGGTGCAGGCCACGGCCGCGCAAAAGGAGGACGAGGAATAATATTAAGGCTCCGAAGATACAGCGTAATGCAGTGAAGTCGAACGCGCCGATATAGCTCGTGACCTGCTTCATAAAAATCCAGCTATAGCTCCAGATAAGGGTAAGCAAGATAAGACCACCGATTGCCAGTGGATTGCCCTTTCCTGAGACAGACATGATAGATCCAGTAGATTGACGTTTCCTGCGGACACTATACCCCTACAAATACACTTCAGCGACTGCAAGCCGTCGCTGAAGTGGGGTCAGATTACATCAGGGGTGGGCTTACTGCAGGTCGAAACGGTCCAGGTTCATCACTTTCACCCATGCCGCAACAAAGTCCTTCACGAACTTCACGTGCGCATCGCTACCGGCATACACTTCCGCCAGAGCACGCAGCACCGCATGAGAGCCAAAAACCAGGTCCGCACGAGAAGCGGTGTATTTCACTTCACCTGTCTGACGATCGCGACCTTCAAACTGTTCGTTTGACTCATCAACCGGTTTCCATTCGTGACGCATATCCAGCAGGTTGACGAAGAAGTCATTGCTGAGTACACCCGGACGATCGGTAAAGACACCATGTTTACTGCCGTCGTAGTTCGCGCCAAGCACGCGCAGACCACCCACCAGCACGGTCATTTCTGGTGCGGTCAGAGTCAACTGCTGCGCTTTATCGATCAGCAGAGACTCTGTTGTTGCCACGCCAGGTTCACCGCGATAGTTACGGAACCCATCGGCGATCGGTTTGAGGAGCTCAAACATCTCAATATCTGTCTGATCCTGACGCGCATCCACACGACCAGGCGTAAACGGCACATGAATGCTGACACCTGCAGCGCTGGCGGCTTTTTCAACCCCCACGACACCGGCAAGAACAATGATATCGGCCAGCGACGCTTTAGCGGAATCACGCTGGATTTTCTCCAGAACCGGCAGCGCACGCGTAGCAATCGCATTGACATCCCAGCCGCGCTGCGGCGCTAATGCCAGACGCGCACCGTTCGCCCCGCCACGTTTATCCCCCCCGCGGAAGGTCGACGCAGACGCCCACGCAACGGACACCAGTTCACCGACAGAGAGACCGGAATCCGCGATGGCAGACTTCAGGCTCAGGATATCTTCTTCCGTTGGATTGAAGGTGGGTTGCGGCAGCGGGTCCTGCCAAATCAGATCTTCTTTTGGCACTTCCGGACCGATGTAACGCGCTTTCGGCCCCATATCACGGTGGGTCAGTTTGAACCACGCACGGGCGAAGGCTTCGTTAAACGCCTGCGGATCGTTCAGGAAACGGCGGGAAATTTTTTCGAATTCCGGATCAAAACGCAGCGTCAGGTCGGTGACCAGCATCGTCGGCTTACGTTTTTTCGACGGGTCGAATGGATCAGGAATGATTTCTGGCGCATCGACTGCTTCAAACTGGATGGCGCCAGCCGGACTGCGCGTCTGTACCCACTCATATTTGAACAGGTTCTCGAAGAAGTAGTTGCTCCACTGGGTTGGGGTTTGCGTCCAGACCACTTCCAGTCCGGATGTAATCGCATCCGCGCCCACACCGCTACCAAAATCACTTTTCCAGCCTAAACCCTGGTTTTCGATCGGTGCCACTTCCGGGTCCGGGCCGACGTGCGTCGCCGGGCCTGCGCCGTGGGTTTTCCCTAATGTGTGACCGCCGGCAATCAACGCAACGGTCTCTTCGTCGTTCATCCCCATGTTGCCAAAGGTTGCACGAATCGCTGAAGCCGCCGAAAGCGGTTCACCGCTGGCGTTAGGACCTTCCGGGTTAACATAGATCAGCCCCATCTCGGTGGCGGCTAAAGGACGTTTAGCCAGCTCTTCCGGATCACGGTGGGCAAGCCACGTTTTCTCATCGCCCCAGTTTACATCCAGATCCGGTTCCCAGACGTCCTCACGACCCGCACCGAAACCAAAGGTACGGAAGCCGGAGTTTTCCAGCGCAACGTTACCCGCCAGAATAAACAGGTCGGCCCAGGAAATTTTTTGTCCGTATTTTTGCTTGATTGGCCACAGCAGACGACGCGCCTTGTCCAGACTCACGTTATCCGGCCAGGAGTTCAGGGGAGCAAAACGCTGCTGTCCGCGACCTGCGCCGCCGCGTCCGTCAACGGAACGATAGGTACCAGCCCCGTGCCAGGCCATGCGGATAAACAGACCGGCATACGTTCCCCAGTCAGCAGGCCACCACGGTTGAGATTCGGTGAGAAGCGCTCTGAGATCGCCTTTCAGCGCGGAATAATCTAATTTGCTGAATTCTTTGCGGTAATCGAAATCTTCACCCAGCGGGTTTGAGCGATTGGAATGTTGGTTTAACAAGTCGACGCGGAGCTGGTTAGGCCACCAGTCACGGCTGGTTGTTCCTGCTCCAGCGCTCTGGTCATGGCCGCCCTGATGAAAAGGACATTTTCCGGCGGACGTCGGGTTATGGATATCGTCTGGCGTGCTCATCTATATGCTCCCTTTACAGTGTTTACATTACGATATACACCTACAGAGATAAGATATAGTCGAAAAAATCCACAGATTCGATAGCCGATACCTTTTATATTTTTAGTTACAGAGATGTAGATCAAAATGAGGTGTAATAAAGCCCTCCGGGGAGGGCCGAGGCATTTAGATACCGGGTCTGACACCCAGGGTGTGGCAAATGGCATAACTCATTTCAGCGCGGTTAAGTGTATAGAAATGAAAGTCTTTTACGCCTTCCCGGCTTAAAATTTTCACCATGTCCATGGCGATATTTGCTCCCACCAGCTTACGGGTTTCCGCATCGTCATCGAGGCCATTAAACATCTGTGACATCCACGCCGGAATGCGCACATTGGTCATATCGGCAAACTTCTTCGCCTGCTTAAAGTTCGAGACCGGCAGAATGCCAGGGATGATTTCCACGTCGATACCCGCAGAGACGCAGCGGTCACGAAAACGCAGGTAGCTTTCGACATCAAAGAAAAATTGGGTGATGGCGCGGTTCGCCCCGGCATCCACTTTACGTTTCAGGTTGAGCAGATCCGCCTGCGCGCTTTTCGCTTCCGGATGCACTTCCGGGTAAGCGGCGACGGAGATATCAAAGTCGGCCACCTCTTTCAGCAGGCTCACCAGGTCGGCAGCATACATATCGGGCTTACCGCTGCCTGCCGGCAAATCGCCGCGCAGCGCAACGATGTGGCGGATTCCGTTGTTCCAGTAGTCCTGTGCAATAGTACGCAGTTCATCGCGGGTCGCATCAATACAGGTCAGGTGCGGTGCGGCTTCCAGACCGGTGCGATCTTTAATCCCTTTGATGATGCTGTGCGTGCGATCGCGTTCGCCAGAGTTGGCGCCGTAGGTTACCGAAACAAACTTCGGCTTCAGGCTGCTCAGGCGATCGATGGAATTCCACAGGGTTTGCTCCATTTCACTGGTGCGCGGCGGGAAAAACTCGAACGAAACGTTAATCTGACCCTGGACTTCCGCCAGGCTCTGATTCAGGGCTTCCCGCTGGTTGGCGTGAAAAAAGCTCATACCTTACCTCATCAATCGCTTGTCATTATATGTTGTGTTGTGAACATCTATCCGTTTAGACGTCCAGATGTAAAAATGACGGAAAAGCACGATGACGTCAACTGAAAAATCATCGTTGATGGTGAGGAAAAGTCAGGGAAGATGAAAAAAATTCACGTTAGTGGGCTATACCAGCGGACAGCATCATGCTTTTCAGCCATTGTAAGCGGGCAGCGTTCTCCGGCAACATCGCCAGCCCCACCTGAATGCTGAGTTCACCCTCGCTCAGTGGTCGAAAAACCACGCCCTGACGCTGAATAGCGGCAAAGGAAGCAGGGAATAAGCTCAGACCATCGCCATGGGCTATTCGCGCCAGCAGAACGTCATGCTCCAGCGGCTCTTCAAGACAGGCAGGAGCGTAACCTATACGCTGAAAGCGTGCCCGCGTAGCGTCAAAGAAGGCCGGATTTCGTTCCCGGCTAAACCAGAACAGCGGCCGGTGATTAAGTGCTTTCAGGGAGAGGGTGTCACTGCCAGCCTCTGACCAAATGGCAGGTAGCGCTGCGATGAGCGGCTCACGCCAGTCGAGCGGCGTGATGGTCAGTCCGGCGGTCTCCAGCGGCAACGCCACCACGGCAGCATCCAGTTTTCCGCGTCGCACCTGACGTATGAGATCGGGCGAGCCCTGGCGCACAAGACGCAGGGTATCAACCCGGGTATTCAGTTGCGTTTCCAGCGCGGCGAAAACGCCCTGCTCAAATGCCGTCGTCAGCCCCAGACGCAACGACTGCACGCCGTCTGGCGCAAGCTGATTCAGGGCCGCATAGGTTTTATCCTGCTGTTCCAGCAGCGGACGCACGATCTCCAGCACGCGCAGCCCCTCATTCGTCAGCGTCAACCCTTTGGTATGACGGACAAACAGCGTCACCCCCAGACGTTCTTCAAGCTGGCGTATATGGCGGCTAAGCGGCGGTTGCGACATAAACAGTCGCAGGGCTGCCCGGCTCATGTTGTTCTCTTCCGCCACCACGGCAAAGTAACGCAGCAGGCGAATATCCAGAGAGTGCAGAAGCGGTGTTGTCATACCGAAAAGGTATCACGGAAACGGTATTATCCAAATCATTCCACCCACCCTATCCTCACGTCATCACTAACAGATGAGGAAGACACTATGCATTCAGAACGCTTTATCACCGGTCAGAACATGCTACAGCAGGTTGATGGCAAAGGCGGCGATGCCGTCGTCGAGAGCCTGAAGGACATCGCTCCCGACTTCGCTCGCTATCTGATTGAGTTTCCTTTTGGCGACATTTATTCCCGCCCCGGACTGGATTTACGCAGTCGGGAAATCGCCACCGTCGCCGCCTTAACCGCACTGGACAACGCCGCACCGCAGTTGAAGGTTCACATTGCTGCCGCGCTGCATGTCGGGTTAACGCAGGAGGAGATTATTGAGGTCATGATGCAGATGGCAGTGTATGCCGGTTTCCCGGCGGCGCTGAACGGTCTGTTCGCCGCAAAAGAGGTGTTTGCTGGTCGGTAACACGCCGGACAGGATGCTGAAGCATCTTATCCGGCCTGAATTACGCCCGAACCATCGGCCGGATAAGCGCACTGCGCCATCCGGCAAAAAACTACAGCAGCTGCGCCAGACGGTTAATATCCGACTGAATCGCCCCGGCAGTGACGTCACGCCCGGCACCGGGCCCGCGGATCACTAACGGGTTATCGCGATACCAGCGGCTTTCGATAGCAAAGACGTTATCGCACGGCAGCAGCGCTGCCAGCGGATGCTCCGGGCGAACCGCTTCCACGCCAACACGCGCTTTGCCATTGGCGTCGAAACGCGCCACATAGCGCAGTACCAGCCCCATTTCACGGGCCGCTTCCAGACGCTGCACCATCTGATCGTTCAGCTCATCGCCATTCTCAAAGAAGTGGTCGATTGAGCCTTCTTCACAATGCGCGGGAACCAGCGACTCAACGCGGACCTGATCCGGCTCGATGTCATAGCCTGCTTCGCGTGCCAGAATCACCAGCTTGCGCATCACATCTTTACCCGACAGGTCAACGCGCGGATCCGGCTCCGTCAGTCCCTGTTGCCAGGCCTGATCCACCAGATCGGTAAACGGCACAGAGCCATCAAACTGCAGGAACAGCCAGGACAGCGTGCCGGAGAAGATCCCGCTGATCGACAGGATGGTGTCGCCGCTGTCGATCAGATCGCGCACGGTGTGGTTGATCGGCAACCCCGCACCCACGGTCGCGTTATACAGCCAGTGGCGCCCGGTCTTATCAAACGCGTCGTGGATCTGGCGATACTTATTGCTGGTGCTCGCCCCAGCCAGCTTGTTGGCGCTGATGACGTGAAAACCGTGGCTGGCAAAGTCGAGATACTGATCCGCCAGCTGTTCGCTCGCGGTCACATCCAGCACCACCAGATCGTCATACGGGTGTGCGCGCATCCACAGGAACAGCGACTCTTCATCCTGTTCAATGGCTTCATCATTGAAGAACGCCAGCGCCCGGCTGGCGTCCAGCCCTTCGTAGTTCAGCAGGCTGCGACGGCTATCCACCACCCCGGCCAGCACAAATTCAAATCCGGTACGCGCCGAGAGCGTGCTCTGCTCGCGGGCAAACAGCTCAAGCCAGCGGGAGCCGATGTTGCCCTTGCCGAAAAGCACAAGGCCGATGCGTTTTTCAGCGCGGAATATGGACTGATGCAGACCCTGAATCAGGCTCTCCGTTGGGCCGGTACGCAGTACGGCCACCAGGCTGATGCCCTCTTCCGACTGCCAGGTAAATTCTACCGGCTGTCCCTTCAACTGTTGCCAGAAACGATGGCAGTGCAGCGGGTTACGGGTGACGCCTGCGCCCACCATCGCCACCAGCGCCAGCCCCTGACGCAATCGCAGTTCACCCGGCAGACCGGCTTCATCGAGGATTCGCAGGGCACTGTCGGCCACTTCCGAGGTATAGCAGAACTGCAGCAGATGACGATCGGTATGGACGCCAACGGCCAGCGGACGCACCTGTGCACGCTTGAGGACCTGATCGATATCTTTATGCGCCTGCTTAAAGTCCTGGCTGGCGGGCACCTGAAATTCAATCAGGCAGACGTCATCATGGCTGGTCACGATACGCGCACCGGTCCCGGAAGCTAATACACGCTCAATGCGCGTGGAGCCTTGATCTGGCGTATAACTACAGCGCAACTGGAGATCGATATCGCTGCCAGAAACCGGCTGCAGCGTACGGGCGTGCAGAACCGGTGCCGCCAGACGCGCCAGCTCGCTGGCTTCATCCAGACGCAGCAGCGGCAGCAGGCAGGCATCTTTGACTTTACGCGGGTCAGCGCTGTAAACCCCGGCCACGTCACTCCAGATGGTAACGCGGGAAACGCCCGCCAGCGCGCCAATCTGCGTGGCGGAGTAGTCAGAACCATTACGGCCCAGCAGCACCGTTTCACCCGCATTACTACGACTGATAAAACCGGTCACGACCAGACGTTTCTGCGGATGCTGGATCAGCAGTTGCTGTAATAGCGGGTAAGAAAGCCCTTCATCCACCTGCGGTTGCGCAGCGCGCTCAGCGCGTAAGAATTCACGCGCATCCAGCCAGGCCGACTCCATGCCCTGCTGATTGAGCACAGCCGACATCAGACGCGCTGACCATACTTCACCGTGGCCCACGACTTCCGCATAAACGGCGTCATTCACGCCGCTGTCCAGCAGATTGGCCAGACGTTCCAGATCGCTGATAAACAGGCTGGTTAATGCCTCCGCCACGTCGGCGGGAAGCAAGCCGCTAATCAGTTCACACTGATAGCGTCGCAGGGTCTGTTGTACCTGATGCGCAGAGAGGCGATCGGTCTGACTTAATTTCAGCCAACTGATCAGTTGGTTGGTCGTACTGCCCGCAGCGGAAACCACCATCATGTCGTCAGGCTGTGAGTATTCCGCCATGATGCCCGCGACGCGCAGATAACACTTCACGTCAGCCAGACTACTACCACCAAATTTGTGCAGTTGACGACCCTTCGCCCCTGCCTGCGCAATCACACTCATGTTTACCCCTTGTTTGCAGCCCGGAAGCCATTTTCCAGGTCGGCAATTAAATCTTCGCCATCTTCAATACCCGTGGAGATGCGCAGCAGCGTCTCGGAGATCCCGGCGGCCGCACGCGCTTCTGGCGCCATGCCAGCATGCGTCATCGTTGCGGCGTGAGAGATTAAGCTTTCCACTCCCCCTAAAGATTCCGCCAGCGTAAACAACGACAGCCCACTCAGGAAACGACGCAGCGTCTGCTCATCGCCATCCAGTTCAAAACTCAACATTGCGCCAAAGCCTTTCTGCTGACGCGCGGCAATGTCATGCCCCTGATTTTCTGGCAGCGACGGGTGATACAGCTTTTTCACCAGCGGCTGGGTTTGCAGGTAATCGACGATCGCCTGTGCATTACGCTGCGCCACTTCCATGCGCGGCGACAGCGTACGCAGCCCGCGCAGCAGCAGGTAGCTGTCAAACGCGCTGCCGGTCACACCGATATTATTCGCCCACCAGGCCAGTTCGGTGACGATTTCCGGATCTTTGGCTATCACCACGCCCGCCACGACGTCAGAGTGACCATTCAGATATTTCGTGCATGAATGCAACACCAGATCGGCGCCCAATGCCAGCGGATTTTGCAGCGCCGGGCTTAAAAAAGTGTTATCGACAACGCTGACGGCCCCGGCTTCACGCGCCAGTTGACAGATTTTCGCAATATCCACCACGCGTAACAGCGGATTACTCGGACTTTCTACCAGCACCAGTTTAGGTTTTTCTGCCAGCGCGGCCTGCAACGCCTGCTCATCTCCCTGATCGACAAAGTGCACGCGATAGCATCCGCGCTTCGCCAGGCTGTCAAACAGGCGGTAGCTGCCGCCGTAGCAGTCATGTGGCGCAACCAGCAGATCTCCGGGCTTCAGGAACACGGTCGTCACCAGATGAATCGCCGACATACCGGTATTGGTCAGTACCGCACCCGCACCGCCTTCCAGTTCGGCCAGCGCACGCTGGACCACATCGCGCGTCGGGTTACCGCGACGGGAATAGTCATGGGCGCGCGGCTCATTAAAACCGGTAAAATTATAGGTACTGGAAAGGTGAATCGGCGGAACGACGCAACCGTACTGTTCGTCGTCATTTAACCCGCTACGCACTGCGATGGTGGCCTGTTTACGCGTCATGTTAGGGTGTTCCTGAGCTGAGTCGATGAAAAGTCAGGTCCCAGAGTAAACAGGTTAACAATAGACGTCAATACATCTGGACATCTAAACTTCTTTGCGTATAGATTGAGCAAACCGGAAATAGCCGTTAAAATTATCTGCATTAGCGCACAACTACAGGTGCTTAATCCGTGTCACGGTATCGCCTGTACGGTAAACTATGCGGAATTACGGCGAGTAGGCATACTAATAGTATGGTCTTGCCCCATATTAATGACGAAGAGGATTAAGGTATCTCATGGCTGAATGGAGCGGCGAATATATCAGCCCATACGCTGAGCACGGTAAGAAGAGTGAGCAAGTAAAGAAAATTACGGTTTCCATTCCTCTGAAGGTGTTAAAAATCCTCACCGATGAACGCACGCGTCGTCAGGTGAACAACCTGCGTCACGCCACCAACAGCGAGCTGCTGTGTGAAGCGTTTCTGCATGCTTTTACCGGACAACCCCTGCCAAACGATGCAGACCTGCGCAAAGAGCGTAGCGATGAAATCCCGGAAGCGGCGAAAGAAATTATGCGCGAACTGGGCATCGACCCGGAGACGTGGGAATATTGATGCAGAAAAGAGCAGAAGCCACGCTTCTGCTTTTTTTCATGGTGATTATCGGTTTGGCTCTCTCGGATCAGGCTGGCTGATGGTACTGCGCCTTCTGCCGGTTTACATAACCAATCGTATTGTTTCCCCACAGCTGTTCGTACGGCATACCAGCCAGCATCTCCACGGTCTGGCGCGCCTGAGGTGTGATCGCGTCCGGGGTAACCCCTCCGGCCTGACGCATTTTCAGTGTCTCTTCGCGCAGTACTTTGTGCGTTTTCAGGTTTAATCGAAAACGCAGTGAAACCAGGAATCCCATGCAGAGCACCGCCACCGTACCGAAACTCAGAATCAGCATGATGGTATGGCTGACACCCGGCACCTGAGTGGCCTGTCCTGAGACAAAACCGGAATACTGCATCACAATGCCGACCAACATTACGGCACCGGCCTGAGACGCTTTGCGAGTCAGGGTCATGATGCCCGCAAATATCCCCTCGCGACGCTGTCCGGTGATGACCTCATCCACATCCGCAATATAGGTATAAATGTTCCACGGGATATAATTGATGCCGCCGCGCCCCAGACCGGCCACCGCGGAAATCAGCAGCAACAGCGCCGAATTGTCGCTCATCCCGCTATAGTACAGTGCGGAGTATGACAGCGCGCCCAGACCAAACAGCAGCACCACCACACGATACGACGGCGCCGGGCCAAAACGGATACACAGCGGGATCATCGCCATCACGGCGATAAACTGCAGGATCGCCATCGTCCCCATGAGATTGGACGCCAGCGTTGGGCTTTGCATCAGCACGAACACCACGTAATAGGTAAACACGGCGTTGAAAACGTCCTGCGCAATATAGCCGCCGAGATACATCCCGAGATGCAGACGAAAAATTCGAATGCGAAACGTTGAGCTCAGCTCAATCACCAGGCGATGCAGACTCTGCCCCAGAGTCAGCTTTTGCGCCTGCACCGCCAGCTCTTCCGCACTACGTTCACGTTCCCAGGTAAAGATCCAGACGAAAGTCAGCACCACGGCACACATAATGGCGAACACCAGGCTGGCGTAAAAGAAGGAGATGGCATTGTCCTTACCAAAATGGTTCAGCAAAATACCGGGTAAAAAAGCCGCCAGGATCGCTGACAGTTGCGCCATCGCGATACGCGCCCCGGAAAACTTCGTTTTCTGCCTGAAGTCGTCGGTCATTTCCGGAACCAGCGTTTCATAAGGCACCAAAATCATGGTGTAGACCACGTCGAACAACAGATAGGCGGCCAGATAATACCAGTAGCTCATTCCCTCCATCCACATCAGGCTATAGGAGAAAACGCAGGGAATACCCAGTAAAATAAAGAACTTCCGTCGACCAAATCGTTTTCCCAACCACGTATTGCCAAAGCTATCCGTCAGATATCCCATCAGCGGACTGACCACCGCATCCAAAATTCTCGCCATCGCAAAAATAAACGTCGCCTCTATTGGTGTTAATCCGCAAAAGGTGGTGAAAAAATATAATAACCATGCCGCAGTCAGCGCGGTTGTCCCTGCGCCAAGACAATCACCTGAGCCATAGGCGAGGTAATTCACAAGACCTATTTTTCGCTTATTCATCTGGATTCCCTGATTATTAAGCATGAAGTACGCGCGGCAAAAAAAAAAATACGCTTACCGCACAGGAATATGTCATAGAGAAGAATTTATTAATCAGAAAGTATAACCAATACCAATACGATAACGTGTCTGACGATCGTCGGTTGTCGCTGTATTATAGCCGGAAGAGACGTTACCCACTTCAGCAAAAGAAATCCAGGAACCTATTTTATAGGCAACGCGAAAGTTAAGTTCATAGTCTTCTTTTTTATTATTATATAAATCTTCACTGTCTGCGATTTTATAAATACCGTTCAGTTCAAACATCCAGTCATGAAGGTTATAGCCCAACCAGGCCTCCGGGCGATAAACCATTCGATCATCTCTGACTTCTGAATTGCGACGAGTATACTCAAAACGATAGCGGAATGCCGTCCACCAGCTATCATTGATATTATATTGCACACGCAAGTACGGCTTATAGATTGCCTGACCTTCATCTGTTTCTATCGCCAGTCCCGGTTGCCAGACAAGGTCTTGCCAGGTGAACTGGTAACTGGCCGTGTACTCGTTACCGTTCGTCTCCATGTTATTAACCGGATGTTTTGGATCCGAATCATCAGAGCGCGAAATCGCTTCTACCGCAACGCCAAATCCACTGGCAAAACGATGGGACATATAAACACGGTCATAGTTACGTCCGTCGTCATAATATTCATGACGATAATCTACGTAGCCAGCATGAGCGGCTCCAGATAATATTGGAATAAGTAATAACGCATATCCACGCTTCATAGCAATCCCTCTCAATAGAATACATCAAAAACAATCTGACCTTATCAACATCACAACGATAAAAATGCAATGATGAAAACAAGGATAATTTTATATTACGAAGTGAAGTTTATTTAAGTGGGAAAGTTAAAACCTTTTAAATTTTGCCAGCAAATAAAAATCATGGCAAAAAAAGGAAGATAAGAGAGACAGACATCACCAACAGAAACAATTTATCGATAAATTAAAAACACCATTTCAATTTGCCATGGCGTTATTTATTCAAGACATTAATGATATATATGGAACAGATAAATTTCAGAGACAAAAAAAGCGCCAGTCGGCGCTTTTTTTTGACAGCTGAAACTTATTTGCTGCCCGGGATGTTGAAACGCTTGTTGAAGCGGTCAACACGGCCACCGGTTGCAACGTCACGCTGTTTGCCAGTGTAGAACGGGTGGCATTTACCGCACACGTCCAGGTTCAGATCGTGACCAACGGTAGAGCGGATTTTCATGACGTTACCGCAAGAACAGGTAGCAGTAATTTCTTCGTATTTCGGGTGAATATCTTTTTTCATGGGAAACCTCAGTTTAAGGCCGCGTCGCTCTTCCAGCCCTAACGCCAGACACCACGCGATGTTGATAGTATAGTTTGACACAATCAATTTGCATCAAAGGCGGCGAATCATACAGAAATTAGCCCACTCATGCAAACTGATTCGCTCGTCACCCACGACTAATGTGTATACTAACCCGCCAGATTTCAAGTCAGGACGATTTATGCCCGTAGCGCGCGTTGCCTTACCCGTTCCGCTTCCCCGCACCTTTGACTATCTTCTGCCGGAAGGCATGAGCAGCGTCAAGGCAGGATGTCGCGTGCGCGTGCCGTTTGGCAAACAGCAAGAGCGCGTCGGGATCGTGGTTTCGGTCAGCGACAAAAGCGAGCTGCCGCTGAATGAACTGAAAGCGATCGTTGACGTGCTGGATGATGAACCGCTCTTTTCGACCTCTGTCTGGCGTCTGCTGATCTGGGCGGCGGATTATTATCATCATCCCATCGGCGATGTGCTGTTCCACGCTCTGCCCATCCTGTTGCGTCAGGGGAAACCTGCTACCAACACGCCAATGTGGTACTGGTTTGCCACCGAAGAGGGTCAGGTGGTTGATCTCAATAGCCTGAAGCGTTCCCCCAAACAGCAGCAGGCACTGGCTGCGTTACGGCAGGGGAAAATCTGGCGCGATCAGGTGGCTGCTCTCGAATTCAACGATGCCGCGCTTCAGGCGCTGCGTAAAAAAGGCTTGTGCGAACTGGCGAGCGAAACGCCTGGTTTTAGCGACTGGCGCACAAATTACGCGGTCTGCGGCGAACGTCTGCGCCTGAACACCGAACAGGCCACCGCCGTTGGCGCCATTCACAGTGCGTCAGACAGTTTCTCCGCCTGGCTGCTGGCAGGGGTGACAGGCTCAGGTAAAACCGAAGTTTACCTGAGCGTACTGGAAAACGTCCTCGCGCAGGGTAAACAGGCGCTGGTAATGGTGCCGGAAATTGGCCTGACGCCGCAAACCATCGCCCGCTTTCGCGAACGTTTCAACGCGCCGGTGGAAGTGCTGCACTCCTCTCTCAACGACAGCGAACGCCTCTCTGCCTGGCTGAAGGCGAAAAACGGCGAAGCCGCGATCGTTATTGGCACCCGTTCCTCCTTATTTACACCGTTTAAAAATCTTGGCGTGATCGTGATCGATGAAGAACACGACAGTTCCTATAAACAGCAGGAAGGCTGGCGCTACCATGCCCGCGATCTGGCGGTCTGGCGCGCCCATAGTGAACGCATCCCGATTATCCTCGGTTCGGCAACGCCGGCGCTTGAGACGCTTTGCAATGTCAGGCAGAAAAAATACCGCATGCTGCGCCTGACGCGTCGTGCCGGAAACGCACGCCCCGCCACTCAGCATGTACTCGATTTAAAAGGTCAACAGGTGCAGGCAGGCCTGGCACCGGCGTTAATCGCCCGTATGCGCCAGCATTTACAGGCCGATAACCAGGTAATTTTATTCCTCAACCGCCGGGGTTTTGCGCCTGCGTTGCTTTGCCACGACTGCGGCTGGATTGCAGAGTGTCCGCGTTGCGATCACTACTACACCCTGCACCAGGCGCAGCACCACTTGCGCTGCCACCACTGCGACAGTCAGCGCCCGGTGCCGCGTCAGTGCCCCTCCTGCGGCTCCACGCATATGGTGCCGGTCGGGTTAGGCACCGAGCAGCTTGAACAAGCCTTAGCCCCCTTCTTTCCCGGCGTGCCGATTTCCCGCATTGACCGCGATACCACCAGCCGAAAAGGATCGCTTGAGCAACATCTGGCGGAAGTCCATCGCGGCGGCGCAAGGATCCTGATCGGCACCCAGATGCTGGCAAAAGGTCACCACTTCCCTGATGTGACGCTGGTTGCGCTGCTGGATGTGGATGGCGCGTTGTTCTCCGCAGACTTCCGCTCGGCGGAGCGCTTTGCCCAACTTTATACTCAGGTGTCCGGACGCGCAGGACGCGCAGGCAAACAGGGGGAAGTGGTTTTGCAGACTCACCATCCGGAACATCCGCTGCTGCAAACTCTGTTGCATAAAGGCTATGATGCATTTGCCGAACAGGCGCTGGCCGAACGCCAAACGATGCAACTGCCGCCGTGGACCAGCCACGTCATCGTGCGTGCTGAAGATCATAATAATCAGCAGGCTTCACTGTTTTTGCAGCAGCTGCGTAATCTGATCCAGGCCAGCCCGCTGGCAGATGACAAGCTCTGGGTGTTAGGCCCCGTTCCGGCGCTGGCGCCGAAGCGCGGCGGACGCTATCGCTGGCAGATTTTATTGCAACATCCATCACGAATTCGTTTGCAACATATCGTCAGCGGAACGCTCGCGCTCATCAATACCTTACCGGATTCACGCAAGGTGAAATGGGTACTGGATGTCGATCCTATTGAGGGATAACCCCCTCACGATGCGAGGCGGATCGTAAAATTTAACACCCATCACACTTTTTATGAAAATTCTGTAACCGTTTCCATTCGCTATCTGATAAAAATGTTTCCGATGTGAATTTAAACAGGGATTGTGCTGCGCCGGATTTCCCAGGCGAGGAGAAAGAGTGAAACCGAATAAGCAGGTTGCTGCCGCTACAATGAAAGATGTTGCCATGAAGGCGAAAGTCTCAACGGCAACCGTGTCTCGCGCGCTAATGAACCCGGATAAAGTCTCTCAGTCCACCCGAAACCGGGTTGAACAGGCAGCTGTAGAGGTCGGGTATTTACCGCAGGCGGCGGGACGCAACGTTAAACGTAATGAATCGCGAACCATCCTGGTGATTGTTCCGGATATTTGCGATCCCTTCTTTAGCGAACTGATCCGTGGGATCGAGGTCACCGCCGCCAGTCATGGCTATCTGGTGCTGATCGGCGATTGTGCGCATCAGAACCAGCAGGAAAAAACCTTCGTCAATTTGATCATCACCAAGCAAATTGATGGCATGCTGCTGCTGGGCTCTCGTCTGCCGTTTGACGCCAGTATTGAAGAGCAGCGCAATCTGCCGCCGATGGTGATGGCGAACGAGTTTGCGCCGGAACTGGAACTGCCTACCGTCCATATCGATAACCTGACCGCCGCCTTCAATGCCGTGAACTACCTGCATGAGCTGGGACATCAGCGCATTGGCTGTATTGCCGGGCCGGAAGAAATGCCGCTGTGTCATTACCGCTTGCAGGGCTACGTGCAGGCGCTGCGTCGTTGCGGTATTACCGTTGATCCGCACTATATCGCCCGTGGGGATTTTACCTACGAAGCTGGCGGCAATGCGCTTAAACAACTGTTCGACTTGCCGCAACCACCGACAGCGGTATTCTGTCATAGCGATGTCATGGCGCTTGGTGCCCTCTCATGGGCCAAACGCCAGGGCATCAACGTCCCGGATGACCTGTCGATTATTGGTTTCGACAACATCGCCCTGGCGGAGTTTTGCGATCCGCCGCTGACCACCGTTGCGCAACCGCGTTTCGAAATTGGTCGCGAAGCGATGCTGTTGCTGCTTGACCAAATTCAGGGGCAAAATGTCAACAGCGGCTCGCGTTTAATGGATTGTGAGTTAATCCTTCGGGGTACGACGCGCGCCTTAACGTAAACCTTTCAGACACCGTGTCTGGTCAAAGGCCCGCCGCTTAAGTAACATGGCGGGCTGACGAACGAATCAATACAGCGAAACGATAGTGGCACAACGAGATTATGTACGTCGCGGCCAACCGGCACCTTCGCGGCGCAAAAAGAGCACCTCACGGAAAAAGCAACGCAACACGTCTGCGGTATCGCCCGCAATGGTCGCCATTGCCGCCGCCGTGCTTGTGGCCTTTATCGGTGGTCTGTACTTCATTACGCATCATAAAAAAGAAGAATCCGAAACGTTGCAGGGTCAGAAAGTGACCGGCAACGGGCTGCCGCCAAAGCCGGAAGAGCGCTGGCGCTATATTAAAGAGCTGGAAAGCCGTCAGCCGGGCGTACGTGCGCCCACAGAACCGTCAGCCGGTGGTGAAGTCATGAAGCCGGATCAACTGACTGAAGAACAGCGCCAGTTACTTGCGCAAATGCAGGCCGACATGCGCCAGCAACCGACGCAGCTCAACGAAGTGCCGTGGAACGAGCAGACACCGGCACAACGTCAGCAAACGTTGCAGCGCCAGGCTCAGCAACGTCAGGTTGAGCAACAGCAGCAGTGGAACAGCACGCCGCCGGTTCAACAGCCGCGTACGCAGCCACAGACGCAAACGCGTACTGCGCAAACGGCGCCAGTGCAGCAGCCGTCGAAGCCTGCCACGCAGACGCAGAAACCCGCTGCGACGTCGCAACCGTACCAGGATCTGCTGCAGACCCCGGCGCACACCACGGCATCGCAGCCAAAAACACAGCCAGCCGCACCGGTTGAGCGCGTGCCAGAGGCACCGAAGCCGACGACAGAGAAGAAAGACGAACGTCGCTGGATGGTACAATGTGGTTCGTTTAAAGGCGCAGAACAGGCAGAAACCGTGCGTGCACAGTTAGCTTTCGAAGGCTTTGACTCCAAAATCACCACCAATAATGGCTGGAACCGCGTGGTCATCGGGCCGGTGAAAGGCAAAGAGAATGCCGACAGCACCATTAGCCGTCTGAAGATGGCAGGTCACACAAACTGTATTCGACTCGCCTCCGGGGGTTGAAACCCCCAAAATCTCCCCCATCTATACTTGCATTACGCCCCGCACACCGTGCGGGGCTTGTATTCTGCATTTGTAACCAAGGGGTCTGCTCGTGACAACAATAGTAAGCGTACGCCGTAACGGCCAGGTGGTTATCGCCGGTGATGGTCAGGCCACACTGGGTAACACCGTCATGAAAGGCAACGTGAAGAAAGTGCGTCGTCTGTACAACGACAAAGTCATTGCTGGCTTTGCGGGCGGTACGGCGGATGCGTTCACGCTGTTCGAACTGTTTGAGCGCAAGCTGGAAATGCATCAGGGACATCTGGTTAAAGCCGCCGTTGAGCTGGCGAAAGACTGGCGTACCGATCGCATGCTGCGCAAACTTGAAGCGCTGTTGGCGGTCGCGGATGAAACCGCCTCCCTCATCATCACCGGTAACGGTGACGTCGTGCAGCCGGAAAACGATCTGATTGCCATCGGCTCCGGCGGTCCTTACGCCCAGGCTGCGGCACGTGCTCTGCTGGAAAACACCGAGCTCGGCGCTCGCGACATTGCTGAAAAAGCGTTGGATATTGCAGGTGATATCTGCATTTACACCAACCATTTCCATACCATTGAAGAATTACCGTCTAAAGCGTAAGGATCTCCCATGTCTGAAATGACCCCACGCGAAATCGTCAGCGAACTGAACAAGCACATCATCGGCCAGGATAACGCCAAGCGTTCCGTGGCGATTGCACTGCGTAACCGCTGGCGCCGCATGCAGCTCGACGAAGAGCTGCGCCATGAAGTTACACCGAAAAACATTCTGATGATCGGCCCAACCGGTGTCGGTAAAACCGAAATCGCCCGTCGTCTGGCAAAGCTTGCCAACGCGCCGTTCATTAAAGTGGAAGCAACAAAATTCACCGAAGTGGGTTATGTCGGTAAAGAAGTCGACTCTATCATCCGCGATCTGACCGATGCCGCCATTAAAATGGTTCGCGTCCAGGCGATCGAAAAGAACCGCTATCGTGCGGAAGAGATGGCAGAAGAGCGCATTCTTGATGTGCTGATCCCACCGGCGAAAAATAACTGGGGCCAGGCGGAGCAACAGTCTGAACCGTCCGCTGCGCGTCAGGCGTTCCGTAAAAAACTGCGTGAAGGCCAGCTCGACGATAAAGAAATCGAGATCGATCTTGCCGCCGCACCGATGGGCGTGGAAATCATGGCGCCTCCGGGAATGGAAGAGATGACCAGCCAACTGCAGTCCATGTTCCAGAACCTGGGTGGACAGAAGCAGAAAGCGCGTAAGCTGAAAATCAAAGACGCGATGAAGCTGCTGATTGAAGAAGAAGCGGCCAAACTGGTGAACCCGGAAGAGCTGAAACAGGAAGCTATCGACGCCGTTGAGCAGCATGGGATCGTATTTATCGACGAAATCGACAAAATCTGTAAGCGCGGCGAATCCTCGGGTCCGGACGTGTCCCGTGAAGGCGTACAGCGCGACCTGCTGCCGCTGGTTGAAGGCTGCACCGTCTCGACCAAACACGGTATGGTCAAAACCGACCACATTTTGTTTATCGCCTCTGGCGCATTCCAGGTGGCAAAACCGTCCGATCTGATCCCGGAACTGCAGGGTCGTCTGCCGATTCGCGTAGAGCTGCAGGCGCTGACTACCAGCGACTTCGAACGTATTCTGACGGAACCTAACGCTTCTGTTACCGTGCAGTACAAAGCGCTAATGGCGACCGAAGGCGTCAACATTGAGTTTACGGAATCCGGTATCAAGCGTATAGCTGAAGCAGCATGGCAGGTTAACGAGACCACCGAAAACATCGGTGCCCGTCGTCTGCACACCGTTCTGGAGCGTCTGATGGAAGATATTTCCTATGATGCGAGCGATTTGAACGGTCAAAGCATAACAATTGATGCGGATTATGTGAGCAAACATCTGGATGCGCTGGTCGCAGATGAAGATCTGAGCCGTTTTATCCTATAATCGCGTTCACTGCATTTTCATCATTGTTGATGGGGCTGAAAGGCCCCATTTTTATTGGCGCTAAATATGACTGAACAACAACAAATTAGCCGCTCCCAGGCCTGGCTGGAAAGTTTACGACCCAAGACTCTACCGCTCGCCTTCGCGGCGATCATCGTCGGTACTGCCCTGGCATGGTGGCAGGGATATTTTGATCCGCTGGTCGCCTTGCTGGCGCTCATTACGGCAGGGCTTCTGCAAATCCTGTCAAATCTCGCCAACGACTATGGTGATGCCGTTAAAGGCAGTGATAAGCCGGATCGCATTGGGCCGTTGCGTGGGATGCAAAAAGGGGTGATCACCCAACAGGAGATGAAGCGCGCGCTGATCATCACCGTGGTACTCATTTGCGTGTCCGGTCTGTCGCTGGTTGCGGTGGCGTGCCGCACACCGGCGGATTTTGTCGGCTTCCTGGTGCTTGGCGTACTGTCGATCATTGCCGCCATCACCTATACCGTGGGCAATCGTCCTTATGGCTATATCGGTCTGGGCGATATTTCCGTGCTGGTCTTCTTTGGCTGGTTGAGCGTGATGGGGAGTTGGTATCTGCAGGCGCATACGCTGATCCCGGCGTTAATCCTTCCGGCTACCGCCTGCGGTCTGCTGGCCACCGCCGTGCTTAACATCAATAACCTGCGCGATATCAACAGTGACCGGGAAAACGGCAAGAACACGCTGGTTGTCCGCCTCGGCGCCGTAAATGCCCGTCGTTACCACGCTTGCTTGCTGATAGGCACGCTGATCTGCCTGGCGCTGTTTAACCTGCTTTCGCTGCAAAGTCCGTGGGGTTGGTTGTTCCTGCTGGCCGCACCGGTACTGGTAAAACAGGCGCGTTACGTGATGCGCCAGATGGAACCAGCAGCGATGCGCCCAATGCTTGAACGTACGGTAAAAGCCGCGTTGCTGACTAACCTGCTGTTTGTTGTCGGGATTTTCTTAAGTCAGTGGGCAAGATAACTGACAAATATCAATTAACAATTGATGATTTTGCCAACAGTACGCATAGCGCGATATACTAAAAATTCTCGCAGCAACTGAACGTTAAGCCTATGAAATACGATACTTCCGAGCTTTGTGACATCTATCAAGAAGATGTCAACGTCGTGGAACCACTGTTCTCTAACTTTGGAGGACGGTCGTCGTTTGGCGGACAAATCGTCACGGTGAAATGTTTCGAGGACAACGGGTTGCTGTACGATCTGCTCGAACAAAATGGCCGTGGTCGCATTCTGCTGGTCGATGGCGGCGGTTCTGTCCGTCGTGCGCTGGTCGACGCCGAACTGGCGCGTCTGGCTGTACAAAATGAATGGGAAGGTCTGGTCATCTACGGCGCGGTGCGTCAGGTAGACGATCTGGAAGAGCTGGACATCGGCATTCAGGCGATTGCCGCGATTCCGGTAGGTGCAGCAGGCGAAGGGATTGGGGAAAGCGATGTCCGCGTCAATTTCGGCGGCGTGACCTTCTTCTCCGGCGACCATCTGTACGCCGATAACACCGGAATCATCCTCTCCGAAGACCCGCTCGATATCGAGTGATCGAAAAAGGCACCGTAAGGTGCCTTTTTTATTGGTTATCGCGGGCTACTGGATGGCGGCTTGCGCCTTATCCGGCCTACAAGCTACTTGCTCAGGAATCCTCTAAAGATTTCGCGTTAGGGCAAGGCGGCAAGCGAATGAATCCCCAGGAGCGTAGTAAACTACGTGACCGGGGTGAATACGCGCAGCCAACGCCGCCATAACGTGAAAGATGACGAGGATTAGACTTCTTCCATGCGGCCCAGCAATGCCTGCAAACGATCCTGCCAGCCATTCTGCTGTTCTTTCAGAGACTGATTTTCGCGCTCGAGCTCTTCACGGCTGTGCTGTGCAGATTGCACTTCCTGCGCCAGCGAGCTGTTCTTCTCTTTCAGCTCTTCAATTTCCATCTGCAACAAGGTGATGGTATCAATCGCCTGCTGTACTTTTGCTTCCAGTTTCTCAAACACTTCTAAAGACATGGTCATACTCTCCTGAATTGCAAGGCGACGCTTCACGTGAACGCGCACAATATATAGTGCCGATTGTATGAAGCCCCGCTCTCCCTGTCCAGCGGCATCCCGCGCTGATTGCGGTTTGCAACACTTTTCAGTCGACTCTTACAGACATCGACGGCCTAACCCTTAAGTGTTAACGCTTTGGTTAATGAAATGATTCAGCTCACACTATTTTTGTATAACAAAACGCGCCTCATGGCGCGAAAACGCTCATTTATTGACGGAGTACACACATTTTAAGTTCGATATTTCTCGTTTGTGCTCGTTAACGATAAATTAACAGTGTGCCTACAGGGCATCGCGGACGTCAGTGACCTCCTCGCATACAATAAACATTAAACTCTTCAGGATCCGATTATGAGTCAAACATCAACCTTAAAAGGCCAGTGCATTGCTGAATTCCTCGGTACCGGGTTGTTGATTTTCTTCGGTGTGGGGTGTGTCGCTGCGCTTAAAGTCGCGGGTGCGTCTTTTGGACAGTGGGAAATCAGCGTCATCTGGGGATTGGGGGTAGCCATGGCTATCTACCTGACCGCAGGGGTGTCTGGCGCACATCTCAACCCGGCAGTCACTATCGCGTTGTGGCTGTTTGCGTGTTTCGACAAGCGCAAAGTTGTTCCTTTTATCCTTTCTCAATTTGCCGTGGCTTTTGCGCAGCGGCGTTAGTTTACGGGCTTTACTACAATCTTTTCGCCGACTTCGAACAAACGCACCACATTGTACGTGGCAGCATTGAGAGTGTTGATCTGGCCGGCACTTTCTCAACGTATCCCAACCCACATATCAATTTTGTGCAGGCCTTCGCGGTTGAAATGGTGATTACCGCTATCCTGATGGGGCTTATTCTGGCACTGACTGATGACGGTAACGGTGTACCGCGTGGCCCGCTGGCTCCTTTGTTGATTGGTTTACTGATTGCGGTTATCGGCGCATCCATGGGCCCACTGACCGGGTTTGCGATGAACCCGGCACGTGACATCGGTCCGAAAGCGTTCGCCTGGCTTGCAGGCTGGGGTAATGTCGCCTTCACCGGTGGCAAAGATATTCCTTACTTCCTGGTGCCGCTGTTTGGCCCCATCGTTGGTGCTATTTTGGGTGCTTTCGCCTATCGCAAGCTGATCGGTCGCCATTTGCCGTGCGATATCTGTGCCGTGGAAGAGAAGGAAACCACGACCACTTCACAACAAAAAGCTTCGCTGTAATGTGACTACGGGACAAATAATTATGACTGAGAAAAAATATATCGTTGCGCTCGACCAGGGAACCACCAGCTCCCGCGCCGTCGTGATGGATCATGATGCCAATATCGTAAGCGTCTCACAGCGCGAATTTGAGCAGATCTACCCGAAAGCAGGCTGGGTAGAACACGACCCGATGGAAATCTGGGCAACGCAGAGCTCTACCCTGGTGGAAGTCCTGGCGAAAGCGGACATCAGTTCCGAGCAGATTGCAGCTATCGGGATTACTAACCAGCGTGAAACGACCATCGTCTGGGAACGTGAGACCGGTAAACCTATCTATAATGCGATTGTCTGGCAGTGCCGTCGTACCGCGGATATCTGCGAACATCTGAAGCGCGATGGCATGGAAGAGTACATCCGCAATAACACGGGTCTGGTCATTGACCCGTATTTTTCCGGCACCAAAGTGAAGTGGATCCTCGACCACGTCGAAGGCTCTCGTGAGCGCGCACGTCGCGGCGAACTGCTGTTCGGTACCGTTGATACCTGGCTTATCTGGAAAATGACCCAGGGACGCGTACACGTAACGGATTACACCAACGCCTCGCGTACCATGCTGTTCAACATCCACACGCTGGACTGGGACGACAAGATGCTGGATGCGCTGGATATTCCACGCGCCATGCTGCCGGAAGTGCGCCGTTCTTCCGAGGTCTACGGTCAGACCAACATCGGCGGTAAAGGCGGCACGCGTATTCCGATCTCCGGTATCGCCGGTGACCAGCAGGCTGCACTGTTCGGCCAGCTGTGCGTGAAGGAAGGGATGGCGAAAAACACCTACGGTACCGGCTGCTTTATGCTGATGAACACCGGCGAAAAAGCGGTGAAATCCGAAAACGGCCTGTTGACCACCATCGCCTGCGGCCCGACCGGGGAAGTGAACTATGCGCTGGAAGGCGCTGTGTTTATGGCGGGCGCTTCTATTCAGTGGCTGCGTGATGAAATGAAGCTCATCAGCGACGCCTTCGATTCCGAGTATTTCGCGACCAAAGTGAAGGACACTAACGGCGTGTACGTCGTCCCCGCCTTCACCGGCCTGGGCGCGCCGTACTGGGACCCGTATGCGCGTGGCGCGATCTTCGGCTTGACCCGTGGTGTGAACGCCAACCACATCATCCGTGCAACGCTGGAATCTATTGCCTACCAGACCCGCGACGTACTGGAAGCGATGCAGGCAGACTCCGGCATTCGCCTGCACGCCCTGCGCGTGGACGGTGGCGCGGTCGCCAACAACTTCCTGATGCAGTTCCAGTCTGACATTCTTGGCACGCGCGTTGAGCGTCCGGAAGTGCGTGAAGTCACGGCGTTGGGTGCGGCCTACCTGGCCGGTCTGGCAGTCGGTTTCTGGCAGAACCTTGATGAACTGCAGGAAAAAGCGGTCATCGAACGTGAATTCCGCCCTGGCATCGAAACCACCGAGCGTAACTACCGTTACAGCGGCTGGAAGAAAGCGGTCAAACGCGCGCTGGCGTGGGAAGACCACGAAGAGTAATCGCGAATTGCCGGATAACGATGCGAAAGCGTCTTATCCGGCCTACGGATGAGATTACGGTGCGGGGACAACCCCGCACACTCACCCTCTGATATCAATAATTTCCCCCTCTCCCCTGTGCTACACTTCGCGCCATTCCTTTCTGCTACGAGTTTGCTATGAGACGAGAACTTGCCATCGAATTTTCCCGCGTAACCGAAGCGGCGGCGCTGGCTGGCTACAAATGGTTAGGACGCGGTGACAAAAACACCGCCGACGGCGCGGCCGTTAACGCCATGCGCATAATGCTAAACCAGGTCAACATTGACGGGACCATCGTGATCGGGGAAGGCGAGATCGACGAAGCGCCGATGCTCTACATCGGTGAGAAAGTCGGTACCGGTCGCGGCGACGCGGTGGATATTGCCGTCGACCCCATTGAAGGCACACGAATGACGGCGATGGGCCAGGCCAACGCGTTGGCCGTTCTGGCCGTGGGTGACAAGGGTTGCTTCCTGAACGCACCTGACATGTATATGGAAAAGCTGATTGTCGGACCGGGCGCAAAAGGCAGCATCGATCTCAATCTGCCGCTGGAAGAGAACCTGCGCAATGTCGCCAACGCGCTGGGCAAACCGCTGAGCGAACTGACGGTGACGATTCTGGCGAAACCGCGTCATGATGACGTGATCGCAGAGATGGCGAAGCTTGGCGTGCGCGTATTCGCGATTCCTGATGGCGATGTTGCCGCGTCCATTCTGACCTGCATGCCGGACAGCGAAGTGGATGTGCTGTACGGGATTGGCGGTGCACCGGAAGGCGTGGTGTCCGCCGCGGTGATCCGCGCACTGGATGGTGACATGCAGGGTCGTCTGCTGGCACGTCATGATGTCAAAGGCGACAGCGAAGAGAACCGTCGCATTGGCGAACAAGAGCTGGCACGCTGCCAGGCAATGGGCATCGAGGCGGGTAAAGCGCTGCGTCTGGATGAAATGGCGCGCAGCGATAATGTTATTTTCTCCGCAACCGGCATCACCAAAGGCGATCTGCTGGAAGGGATCAGCCGTAAAGGTAATATCGCGACCACCGAAACGCTGCTGATCCGCGGTAAGTCACGCACCATCCGCCGTATTCAGTCGATCCACTATCTCGACCGTAAAGACCCGGACGTGCAGGCGCACATCCTGTAACTGATTTGTTCGTTCGAGCCTTCCAGCCCCTCCGGGCTGGAAATCTTTCCGCCAACGAACGAAGATAAGGGAACGAGACCCGTACAGGAGAAAACCATGGCAGATTGGGTAACAGGCAAAGTCACAAAGGTACAGAACTGGACTGATGCTCTGTTTAGTCTGACCGTTCACGCCCCCGTTCATCCCTTCACCGCAGGTCAATTTACCAAACTCGGTCTTGAGATTGACGGCGAGCGCGTCCAGCGTGCCTACTCGTATGTGAATGCCCCTGACAATCCCGATCTGGAGTTTTACCTGGTCACCGTGCCTGACGGTAAGCTAAGCCCACGTCTGGCGGCACTCAAGCCCGGCGACGAAGTACAGGTAGTGAGCGAAGCCGCCGGTTTCTTTGTGCTTGACGAAGTACCGGACTGTGACACGTTATGGATGCTGGCAACGGGCACCGCCATTGGTCCCTATTTATCGATTCTGCAACTGGGTAACGATCTCGAACGTTTCAAAAATCTGGTACTGGTCCACGCCGCACGATACGCCGCCGATTTAAGCTACCTGCCGCTGATGCAGGCGCTGCAAAAGCGCTACGAAGGCAAACTGCGGATCCAGACGGTGGTGAGCCGGGAGACCGTCGCGGGTTCACTGACCGGCCGCATTCCGGCATTGATTGAAAGTGGCGAACTGGAAAAAGCGGTAGGCTTACCGATGGATAAAGAGACCAGCCATGTGATGCTGTGTGGAAATCCGCAAATGGTTCGCGACACACAGCAGTTGCTGAAAGAGACCCGGCAGATGACGAAACACCTTCGTCGCCGGCCAGGCCATATGACCGCCGAGCATTACTGGTAATACGGTTCAGGGCGCTGATTTAAACGCGACATCCTGCGTGTCTTTACCGTATTTATTTTCGCCCTGGGTGCCAACAAACGCCCCCAGGTCGATAAGAGTCATGATGAGGATAAGCGTCGGCGCAAACCGTCCGACCACCCATTGCCACATCCCCGGCAGAATAGCCCAGTTACCGGCTAACAGCATCCAGGCAAGAATAATCAATAACGCCCACAGCCCCGAACGCCCACGATCGTGCAGACGTTTCACCGTAACCGCTGCCGTCGGCCAGAGCAGACACACCAGGGCAAAGGGAGCAATCTGATCGGGAAGTAATTTTTGACTCTCGAGCGAAAACAGAACCACCATGCTGACAATCCACAGCGCAATCCAGATCCAGAAATCACGGCGTCCAATACGCCCTTTAAATGAGAATAACCACTGCTGTAGGGTCATGTCTGTTCCTTTAAAATGACTATCTTCGACAGTTTACCCTTTTGACAAGCCAGACGGTTATCGTTTTAATCGTGGACAGTCATAACGAAAGGTAAGATTGATGAAGCCAGGATGTTCACTGTTTTTATTATTGTTTTCTGCGATGCTCTCCAGCCCTCCGGCGCTGGCGGCTGAGCCATTGGCGGCCACCACCGCACCGTATTTACTCGCCGGTGCCCCCACGTTTGACCTTTCGATCAGCCAGTTTCGCGAAAACTTTAATACGCAAAATCCGAAGCTTACCTTAAATGAATTCCGCGCCATCGACAGTAGTCGCGACAAAGCCAACCTCACCCGTGCGGCCAGCAAAATAAATGAAAACCTGTACGCCTCGACCGCTCTTGAGCGCGGAACGCTGAAGATTAAGAGCATGCAGATAACCTGGCTGCCGATTCAGGGGCCGGAACAGAAAGCGGCGAAAGCCAAAGCGCAGGAATATATGGCGGCAGTGATCCGCACGGTCGCCCCCTTATTGACCAAAGAGCAGAGCCAGAAAAAGCTGCAAAAGCTGCTTACGTCGGGCAAAAATAAGCGCTATTACGCGGAGACCGAAGGCGCAATTCGCTATGTTGTCGCAGATAACGGCGAAAAGGGGCTGACCTTCGCGGTTGAACCGATTAAGCTGGCGTTATCTGAAAATCTGGACGGGCCCAATTGATGATAAAAAGCAAAGCCTTTCCGGGGAGTGATCTCTATACTGTTTCACAGACCATGCTGCCCTGCGGGGCGGCCATCTTCCTTAATTCGCTGACAAAGCGTGGAGAATAGAAATGCGACATCCTTTAGTGATGGGTAACTGGAAACTGAACGGCAGCCGCCACATGGTAAACGAACTGATTGCTAACCTGCGTAAAGAGCTGGCTGGCGTCGCTGGCTGTGCGGTAGCGATCGCACCGCCAGAAATGTATATCGATCTGGCAAAACATGCTGCGGCCGGTAGCCACATCCTCCTGGGCGCACAGAACGTTGACCTGAACCTGTCCGGCGCATTTACCGGTGAAACAAGTGCTGAAATGCTGAAAGACATCGGCGCACAGTACATCATCATCGGCCACTCTGAGCGTCGTACTTACCACAAAGAGTCTGACGAACTGATCGCGAAAAAATTCGCTGTGCTGAAAGAGCAGGGTCTGACTCCCGTTCTGTGCATCGGTGAAACCGAAGCTGAAAACGAAGCGGGCAAAACAGAAGAAGTGTGCGCACGTCAGATCGACGCCGTTCTGAAAACACAGGGTGCTGCGGCATTCGAAGGCGTAGTTATCGCTTACGAACCGGTTTGGGCAATCGGCACCGGCAAATCCGCAACGCCAGCGCAGGCACAGGCTGTTCACAAATTTATCCGTGATCATATTGCCAAAGCGGACGCGAAAATTGCTGAGCAGGTCATCATCCAGTACGGCGGTTCCGTAAACGCAGCTAACGCGGCAGAACTGTTCACTCAGCCGGATATCGACGGCGCGCTGGTTGGCGGTGCTTCTCTGAAAGCTGACGCTTTCGCCGTGATCGTAAAAGCAGCTGAAGCAGCAAAACAAGCTTAAGTTGTGTAGTCGGGGGGACCTCTCCCCCGACTTATCCCCGTATTACCAGTATCCCAGCCAGTGCCACCAGAAAGCCCCTGTCACCGCCCAGATAGTCAGGTTTACCACACTCATCACCAGCCCCGTCTTCCACCATTCCGCCAGAGTGGCATAGCCAGAGCCAAAAATGATCGGCGCAGTGCCCGTACCGTAGTGGGTGAGCGACATCATCAGCGAAGAGGAGAAACCGAGCATCAGCCCCAGCAGGGCCGGTGGCGCGCCCAGACCTAACCCCGCGATGAAGAAGGCGGAGAACATGGCCGTGATATGCGCCGTGGTGCTGGCGAAAAAGTAATGAGAGTAGACGTAAAGCAGGATCAACAGCAGTGTCGCAATACCCCAGTGGACGCCAAGGTGATTGATTGCCGTCCCCACACTGGTCGCAAGCCAGCCGACCAGTCCCAGTTTGCTGAGGAAATCCGCCATCATCACCAGCGCGGCAAACCAGACAATGGTATCCCAGGCACCGCGGCACTTAAGGATGTCCTCCCAGTGTAATACCCCCGTCAGCAACAGAATCGATAAACCGATCAGCGCCGCACTGGTGGGGTTAACGGTCCAGCCGCTGCCCATGATCATCGCGGGAACGCCAGCCCACAGGCAGAGCAGCAAAATGAACACCGCCAGCGTGATTTTTTCCGCCAGCGACAGTGGGCCGAGAAGATCCAGCTTTTGCCGGGCGAACTGCGGCGCATTGGGTGTGCGGGTAATGGCGGGTGGATAGAGCCACCAGATGACGATGGGCATCACAATCAGCGAAACGACCGCCGGAAGAAGCGCCGCAATGGCCCACATCCCCCAGGTCATATTCAGTACCCCATCCGTTCCCTGGGACAAAAAGGTGACAATGAGGGGGTTAGGGGCGGTTGCGGTGATGAACATCGCTGAACTGATCGGGTTAATGTTGTAATTCACCAGCGCCAGATAGCGCCCCGTTGAGCCATTTTCGCTATTGCCGGGCTGCGATCCAAGGCTGTCGGCAATGGCGCGCATCACCGGGTGAATAATGCCGCCGCCGCGTGCCGTGTTACTTGGGGTGACGGGGGCAATCAGCGTTTCCGCGAGGGTTAATGCCCACGCGATACCTAAGGTTCGCTTACCAAACAACGCAATAAATCCGTAGCCGATACGCGCCCCAAGTCCTGTTTTCAGCAAGCTTTGCGACAGCATGATCGATAAACCGATCAGCCAAATCAGTTGGTTGGAAAAGCCACTCAGCGCATCGTTAAGCGCTGCCGCAGGCTTACCGGGATTCGTCACACCGGTCATCGCCACCAGCATGATCGCCACAACAGCAATCGCTCCGATAGGCATCGCTTTGCCGATAATGGCCGCAATCGTACCGATAAACAGCGCCAGCAGATGCCATGCCTGTGGCGTCACGTCCGCAGGACAAGGGATGATAAACCAGATGGTCAGTGTGATAACCATCGAGATGATGGCGGGCCAACCGCGAATGGGGGTCAATCTATCCATGGTTCAATCCTTGAGTATCCTGCGCATAAGTATGCGTTTCAGTATTAACCGTCATTCGTGCAGGTAAAACTCACCACCCTCTCACAAAACTAAAATAATCAGGCAATTAACACTACAATTTTCCTAATAGATTAAACCATGCATAGTCCAGTGGCAGCAGGATCAGATAAGTCGTCAGCGCCAGTACCAGACACAGGAGCAGCCCGGCTCTCGCTGGCACCCTGCCTAACGCCATCGCCACCACAATAGGTGATGCCTGATACGGCAGAAGCGGCGTTGAATAGCCCAGCACCTGAATCATAATCACCGACAGCAGCGGGAATTGCGTTGCCTCAGAAAAGCTCTGCGCCAGGGTGGTATACAGCGCCGGAACGCCGTTAGCGGTCATAATGAAGTTAAGCGCAGTGGTGATGCCGGTCAGGGCGAGAAAACTGGTGAACGGTTTCTCCGGATCCAGCGGCATCACGTGCAGCAGCGCTTCACCGACCGCATCGCCAATACCGGTTTGCGTCACTACACTCGCCAGTCCAAGAATACCGGCAACATAAATGCAGGTACGGATGTTAACCCCCGTGGAAAACTCCTCTCCATTGATGAACCCGACACGCGGTAACAGGGTGATGACCGCTGCCGCCAGCCCGGTCCACGCCGGGCCAATGCCATGCCAGCTTTCGCTGACCCACATCACCAGCACGACTGCCAGCATCCAGGCCAGTCGTTTTTCGTCGCGGCTCATTGGCTCCGGTGGTGAGAATTCACGTGGCGCATGGGGTTTTCCGGGAAACAGCCAGCAGATGAGCGCAATCAACAGTCCACCTTTCAGCCAGCCTAATACCGGCGTATGCAGCAGCAGATAAGGCAGATAGTTCAGGTGGATACCGTACGATCCTTCCGCCGCCCCGCTCATTACGAGATTCGGCACGTTAGCAGGCAAAATGGTGGCGGAAAGCTGAAAAGTGCCAAAACCCACAGCAAGCGCCAGACCATACCACGCACGGGTGCCATCGAGGATCCCGGCACGCTTCGCCATCGCTGCAACAACGGGCATCAGCAGCGCGATACGTCCCATATTGGAGGGCATGACAAACGCCAGTGCATAGCTCAGCAGCACCACGCTTGAGACCATCAGCGGCCAGGATTCCGTCAGCCGTGATGACAACGCTCTTGCCGCCCTGTCCGCCAGTCCGGTTTTGCGGATCGCCACGCCCAGCACAAAGCCGCTGAATACCAGCCAGAACGCCGAGGAGGCAAAGCCGCCAAAGATGACGTCCGGTGGGGCGATTTTCGCCACCATCGCCACCGTGAAGAACAGCAGCGCAGTGATAAATTCCGGTAATAGCGAGGTTGCCCAGAGCAGGATGGTGACAATCACCACCAACGAGGGCAGAAACAGAGGGTGTGAAAACCAGAGCGACATGCCTGTCTCCTGTTGTTTTTTTCAACAAGAATACGGGGGCATCCCCCTTCTGTAAACGCGCGTCTCCCCCTAAAAAAGCAGAGGGTCAGTGATAATGGATTTCGCCGAAGTAGTCAGACAGCACATAGTAGCGGCAATACTCAAAGGGATGCGCTTCCCCCGCCATAAACGTCTGGCGCGCCACGGAAAGGAGTGGTTTGTTCTCAGCAATCTGCAGCTTCTCGCATAAATCAGGACTGGGCAGAATGGCATCGACCTTTTCGATCGCTGAGTCGCTTTTCACATTCAACAGGTGATAAAGCGAGGTATGGGCCAGTTCATCCGCTGTCAGGGTTAATCCCGGAAAGAAGGAGAGATCGAGATAAATTTTCTCGTGGTTAAACGGGCGATCGTTCAGGTATCGCACCCGAGAAATATAGAGATAGTGATGATGGGCCGGCAGGCTTAAACCATCTTCCTGCGCGTCGCGCGCCCGGCGTGTGGCGATTTCCAGAATGCGGTTCTCAACCGCCACGCTGGCATCACGCAGGTCGCTGGTGATCCCGCGAAAGGTATGACCATAGCTGACGCCTTCCGGCACCGCGCTCACCACGGAACCACTTCCGCGTTGAGAGGTGATCACACCGGCGTTGATCAACTCACTCCACGCCTGCTTCACGACGATCAGCGACACATTATAGGTTTGGGCGATCGCTTTTTGCGTTGGCAACTGACTCCCCAGCGGCAGGGTGCCGTTCTGGATCTGCTGGCAGATGATATAAAACAACTGCTTATACAGCGGAGTGAAACTCGTTTTATCAACCTGCAAGCCATTTACCTCGAAAGTCTGCCAGTCGGGGACGGTTGTCGCCGCCCCCGCAGGGCAGCGCACTACCCTTTAATCTGTCTGGCGAGTTCAGCCAAATCGAAATGATTCATACGATTAACGGTAGTTAAATAGTCGGCAGGAAAAGCATCAGCACCGTGCCAGGCGCCGGAGAGTGCCCCAACCATGGTGGCGACGGTATCGGTGTCATTGCCGATATTAACGGCGGAAATAATAGCATCAACGGCCGAATCCGGACAACACGCGAACAGACCAAACGCGGCCGGAACCGCCTCGCTGACGTGCAACCCGGACCCGATGATATCGGCAATCTCAACAATCGCCGTCTCCCAATGGGCGTGCCGCTTACCGATCGCTACCGCCAGTTCAATACGACGCGCCACCGACGGCCCGGCAACCATCATCGCGCCCTGTTCTGCCGCCAGCGCATAACCCCTGTCAGCGCCGTAAATCCCGGCCGCAATGATGCTTTCCGCACTCGCCACGGACTGTAACGCCTCGCTGGTTGCAGCCGCCATCGCCGCTGCGCCAGACATCGCCAGTACGTTATTATGGGTAAAGCGGCAGATTTCCAGCGCAGTCTGAATCGCTTTTTCTATGTCGCCAGGATGCAGTACGGCGGCAGGCCAAATCTTCATTGCCGCGCCGTTGGTGGCTTCCGCATTACCCTTATTGATAATCTGTACCGACTGTTTCTCACCTTCCAGTTCCCCCTGCAGGGACACGCGATTATCGTTAAAGATGGCTTTCATCGCGGCTCGGGTGGTTGGCCCGGTAAAATTGGCGTAGTACGGATAGGCCAGCCAGCGCTGGAAGGCTTCACGCATTGCTTCATCGCTCACCTGACGATGGTGCTGTAGCAGGGCGTCCATGATGTACTTCGCCTGAATAAAGTCATCGGTACACATTCCGGCTTCGTTACAGCGACCAAACGTATCGGCGGGCGGTTTCTCAAAACCGGTCACCCAGCCACCAAAGTATTCTCGAATTTGTTGCTGAGTACGCACTTCGGTCGCTGCGCCCATCGCGTCCGCCGCAGCGGCACCAATCAGGCAGCCCAGTATTTTGTTAATTTCAACGTGCATGAATGACTCCTTAACGGTTTAGCATATTTTTTCCAGTGGATGACTGGCGCGAAAAGCCGCGAGCTGTTCAGGATAAGGCAGCGCGGTCATCGCCCCTTTTGCCGTGACCACCATTGCGCCGCAGGCATTGGCTGTACCGATCGCCTGCGCAAGCAAGTGACTGTCCCAGGAAGCGGCCTGTGAAAGGGTATAAAGCAGCCCGCCGACAAAGGCATCGCCCGCTCCGGTGGTGTCCACCACGGAAATTTTCGCGGCCGGGAACGCGCATTCGCCCTCTGGCGTCACCAGGTACGCCCCTGCATCGCCCAATGAGATAACGGTGGTTTCACAGCCAAGTTCACGCATCAGATAGCGTGCGTCCTGCCAGCGTTCGACCTTACCCAGCCAACACAGCTCATCCGCAGAGACCTTGCAGATGGAGGCCAGCGCAATAGATTGTGCGAGTAAGGGGACGATTTCCTGGATATCCCGCCACATGCTGACGCGCAGGTTAACGTCGAACATGACGTGCCCTCCCGCCGTCTTCATGCGTCTGGCGCCTTCCAGACACGCCTCACGCGCCGGACTGTCTGTCAGGCCAATCGAGCTGAAGTAAAACCACTCGTTGGCGCTGAAAGTCGGTAAATCCTGCACCGAGACAAAAGTGTCCGCGCCGGGATGTACCAGATAGGTAAAACTGCGCTCGCCTTCTGGCGTCAGATTGACGATCAGTACCGCGCTGGTTTGCTGTGGGTCGAGGCGCAATGACCCCACACCTACCCCGTTTTCTGCCAGCGTCTGGCGGAGAAAACGTCCGGCGTCATCCTCCCCAAGACAGCCGATAAATTCACAGTCGCCACCCAGTCGCGCGATGCAAACGGCGACGTTAGCCGATGCCCCCCCCGGACATTTCAGGTAGGTGTCCGCGCCTTCCGGCACCAGATCTACGGACGCGTCGCCAATCACCCAGACTTTTTTGAGATGACTCATCTGCTCCTCCTCACGCCTGACGCTGCGCCAGTTCACTCTGGATATCGCGGTAATAATCGTTGTTGATCAGATACTTTTTCATCACCACGCCAACCACCAGATGGAAGACGGCAGGGATGAGCGTCATCATCAGCGCAATCCCGGTCAGCGAGCTTGCACTCTGCTGGACATCCGCCTGGTAGCCGAAGTGGCTCAGCAGGAAGCCAAGGACGCCGCCGGCAATCCCCATCCCGAATTTCTGAAAGAACAGAATGCCGCCGAAAGCCAGTCCGGAAACGCGTAGCCCGGTTTTCTTCTCGCCGTAATCGACGGCCTCCGCGATGGAAGACCAGAACACCGGCATTTGCATGTCGCAGAAGAAGTTGATGAGAAAGTAAAAGACAAAGGCGAGGATCAGGTTCTGCTGCCCGACGCAAAGATACATGCCGATACTCAGCGCGAAGGTCATCAGTTGGGTGTAGCGGAACATTTTTATTTTGTCCCAGAACTTAGTCACCCACGTGGTCGCAATCATCGCCAGAATAGACGCCACCACGCCGACGGTCAGGAACGGTGAAATCAGGCTGTCACCGCCATTCAGATAATATTTGGCGTAATAGGCCGCGACCGAACCGCGGATCACGTAGCCGCACATCAGCAACATAATCACCACGCCCAGAATCAGCCACTGGTCGTTACGCAGTAAATTCGCGAACTGCTGTTTGACGGACAGTGACGGCAATTCAGGCTCGCTGCGTTCGCGGGTGGTCATAAAGCAGAAGATAAACAGCACGGCGCCCATCGCCCCCATCAGGCCCATAGAGAGCTGATAACCCAGCGCTTTATTGCCCTGTCCCAGCCAGACCGCCAGCATGGGAACCACAATCGTCACCAGAAACGCGGCGATTTTGGTCATCACAAAACGATACCCGTTGGCGCTCAGACGCTCGCCCGGATCGTCCGTGATGACACCAATCAGAGAGATATAAGGGATAGTGATCGCCGTATAGACCAGCGTCATCAGAATGTAAGTGAAATAGGCCCATGCCAGCTTCGCCATATACGCCATATCCGGCGTGATAAACATCAGATAGACGGCAAAGCCAAATGGAATGGCAAACCATAACAACCATGGACGATAGCGTCCCCAGCGGGTCGACACTTTGTCGGTCAGCATTCCCATTGCCGGATCGATAATGGCATCGATCATCCGCACCACCACCAGCAGCACACCCACATCCGCTGCCCGTAAACCGTAAATATCCGTGTAGAAATATGCCAGCAGTAGCTGCATGGCAATAATCACTACGTTGATCGCCATATCCCCGGCGCCGAAACCTATTTTTTCCACGATAGACAATTTCATATCGGTATTCCTTTTGCGCCGTTCAGCGCAAGAATGTCGAAAAAAGGATGACGTAACTACGTGAAATAAAAGCTTTTATGATTAACGCATGACCCAGAAAACCAGGATCAGGCGTTATGAGGGAGTGTAATGGAACCACAAAAGATATAAAGGTATACCTTTATATCTTTTGACCGAATTCACATTATTTTAACCAACGATACATCTTCGCTGGCCTGAAGTGGGAGATTGAGCAAAAAAACGCCGACAACCGTCGGCGTGGCGATCAGGGCTGAGTCAGGAGCTTACAGTCGTGATCCTGAATTTCTTCTGCCGACGCCCGGTTAAACGCCAGCATGTTGCGCTGCGTGGCCAACAGAACAAAAGCGTCATCACTTTGACGCGCCAGCGCCAGCGCGTAGCTGCCCATTCGCTCACGCGCTTCCGGCACCTCTTCGGCCAGCATCATAAACGGACTGCGCTGCGCCAGTTCGCTTTCTGTCACGCGACGGGCGAGATACTCATGCCCGCGCAGTCCGCCCGGCAGCGGTAACCAGCGGGTGCTGATTTTGGTCTGGTTAGCGTCCAGTTGCGCTCTGACATCAGGACGAAGGCAGGAAATATGGATGTGGAAATGGTTTTGCGTCCGTCCGCTGCGCGAATTGATTGCCAGCGACACGACGCTGTCCGGAATATCCTTGCCATACTTTTGGCTCATGAAATCGCGCGCCTGCCAGGCCAGCCAGAAGAAATTCGGCGTGTATTGTTCTACCAGCAACGGACTCTCGGTGCCATTAATGCGATAAGTCGGCATCAGCAGATATTGCAGCGGACCATTGCGATCTTTAAAGACCACATATCCAGCATCGGGCTTCACTTCGACACATGGCGCAGGGTTTTGATGCTGCAACTGGTTGGGCAGGCATTGCTCAAGCACAATCTTACGCAACGCATCCGGGTTTCCGGCCAGCTTCCAGTAGCCAAAACCTGCCGCAGCGGCAATAACGACAACGGCCAGTAGTCCATAGCCTGTTTTTTTCATAACGCGTTCCCTGTATCTCAACGGCCTGCAAGAGTAACGCAAAATGATGACAAATAAAAAAGCCCGGCGGTAAATACCCCGGGCTTCTTCTCCTGCCAGCTCTTAACGCTTGCTGATTTGATCGAACGTTCCGCCATTCGAGAAGTGTTCTTTTTGCGCTTTCGTCCAGCCACCGAACGTTTCATCAATGGTAAAGAGTTTCAGCTTCGGAAACGCATTTTCGTATTTCTTCGCCACCTCTGCATCACGCGGACGGTAGTAGTTTTTCGCCGCAATCTCCTGACCTTCCGGTGAGTAGAGATACTTTAGATAGGCTTCCGCCACGGCCTGAGTGCCTTTCTTCTCGGTCACTTTATCCACAACGGAGACCGTCGGTTCAGCCAGAATGGATTCGCTCGGCGTCACGATTTCAAATTTATCTTTGCCCAGCTCATTGGTCGCCAGCAGCGCTTCGTTCTCCCAGGCGATCAGCACGTCGCCGATGCCGCGTTCGACAAAGGTATTGGTCGCACCGCGTGCGCCAGAGTCCAGCACTTCGACATTCTTAAACAGCGCCTTCACAAAGTCCTGCGCTTTTGCCTGATCGTTGTTGTTGTGGTGCAGCGCATAACCCCAGGCAGCCAGATAGTTCCAGCGTGCGCCGCCGGAGCTTTTCGGGTTAGGCGTGATCACCGAAACGCCAGGCTTAACCAGATCGTTCCAGTCATGAATTTGCTTCGGGTTGCCTTTACGCACCAGGAACACAATGGTAGAGGTGTAAGGCGCAGAGTTGTCCGGCAGGCGTTTGATCCAGTTTTTATCAATACGACCACGCTCGGCAATCGCATCCACATCATAGGCCAGCGCCAGTGTCACCACATCCGCCTCAATGCCGTTAATCACCGAGGTCGCCTGTTTGCCTGACCCGCCGTGTGACTGACGAATCACCACGTTATCGCCCGTTTCTTGCTTCCAGTGTGCGCTAAACGCTTTGTTGTACTGCTCGTACAGCTCACGCGTTGGATCGTAAGACACGTTCAGTAATTGAATATCCTTTGCCAGAACGCCGCTGGATGCCAGCAGCAAAGTTAACCCCACGCCCCATTTGTTCATCGCCCAACTCTCTTATGTTGTGTTGTGATGAGCAAAGCGTGCCAGAAAGGTATCCAAACATTAAAGAATAAAAAAAGATTGGCTATAACGTGAGGGAATATATGGAGGGTGTATACCGGATGGCGGCTGACGCCTTATCCGGCCTACAAGTCTTGCGATCTGTAGGCCGGGTAAGCGTAGCGCCATCAGGCGCAGAAAAGAATCAGTACAGTTTCTTCGCGCAATCCAGCCAGTCACCTTTGAACGGACGCTTCATGTTTTCGATAGCATCAATGATGTCATGGTGAACCAGTTTTTCGTTCTGAATACCGACGCAACGACCACCGTGACCTTCCAGCAGCAGTTCAATGGCGTAAGAACCCATACGGGAAGCCAGGATGCGGTCATAAGGCACTGGAGAACCGCCGCGCTGGATGTGACCCAGTACGGTCGAGCGGGTTTCACGGCCCGTCTCTTTCTCAATGTAATGCGCCAGTTCGTCGACATCGCACATGTGCTCAGTGATTGCCACGATAGCGTGTTTCTTACCCTTCGCAATACCCGCTTTGATTTCAGCAACCAGATCGTCACGGCTGAATTCCACTTCCGGTACCACAACGAACTCACAGCCACCGGCAATCGCTGCCGCCAGCGTCAGGTCGCCACAGTAACGCCCCATCACTTCAACGATAGAGATACGCTGGTGAGAAGACGAGGTGTCGCGCAGACGGTCAATCGCTTCAACCACGGTGCCCAGCGCCGTAAAGTAACCGATGGTGTAGTCAGTGCCTTTGATATCGTTATCGATAGTGCCAGGCAAGCCGATGCACGGGAAGCCCATTTCAGTCAGGCGTTTCGCACCCATGTAAGAACCGTCACCGCCGATCACCACCAGCGCGTCGATTCCACGTTTTTTCAGGTTTTCGATAGCCACGGCGCGGACATTTTCGTCACGGAACTCCGGGAAACGAGCGGAACCCAGGAAGGTACCACCGCGGTTAATCATGTCGGACACGCTATAACGGTCAAGCTGCACCATGCGGTCTTCGTACAGACCCAGGTAGCCATCATAAATCCCCATGACTTCCAGTCCTTCCGTCAGTGCTGCGCGCACCACACCACGGATTGCTGCGTTCATGCCCGGCGCATCACCGCCGCTTGTCAACACACCGATTTTCTTAATCATGACTACCTCTGAACTTTGGAATGCAAAATGAAGTCTGTTGCCGGAAGTCGATCCTGCATAGCGAGACGATCCAACGAATATGCAAATAGTATAACAATCCCGTCCTGCTGAATTGATTCAGGTCAGGCCAAATGGCGGTAATTTATACACAAAATGCGGGCCTGGCTCTCTTTTTTACGCTCACTTACGAAAGCTCAAACCTTTTGCCTTCCCTGGGAACGACGGAACACGGGTCCTGATGGATAATGACATCGGAGCCCGGAAAACGCCGTAAAATCGCCTGCTCTACCTGTTCAGCCACAACATGCGCCTGAACGAGCGGCAGATTATCTTCCATTTCCAAATGAATCTGAATAAAGCGGGTCGGCCCTGACTGCCGCGTACGGAGATCGTGAGCACCACTGACGCCCGGCCATGATGTCACGATGTCAAAAATTTCCTGACGTTCTTCATCGGGTAATGCGCGATCCAGTAACGACTGCACGGCATCATAACCCATGCGTAACGCGCTATATAAAATATAGATGCCAATCCCCAAAGCAAACAACGCGTCTGCACGATGCCAGCCGTACCAGGCCAGACCGAGCGCCACGAGAATCGCACCGTTCATCATAACATCAGACTGATAATGAAGCATATCCGCCCGTACTGCCTGGCTTTGCGTCCGCTTCACCACCCAGCGCTGAAACGAGACCAGCACCACAGTACATATCAGGGCGATAATGGTAACCACAACCCCCACGCCGGGTTCGTTCATCGGCGTCGGTGTAATCAGATGCTGGATACCCGTTAAAAATAAAAACAACGCCGAACCGGAAATAAACATGCTTTGCGCCAGCGCAGCCAGTGATTCCGCTTTGCCATGACCAAAGGTATGTTCATCATCCGCGGGCTGCAGCGAATAGCGCACCACTAACAGGTTAGTGAGCGACGCGGCAATATCCACCAGCGAGTCGACCAGGGCCGCCAGAATACTCACCGACCCGGTGTACCACCACGCAAAAATTTTGATCAAAAGTAACAGCGATGCCATCACTGTCGCGGCAATGGCCGCCCGACTGACTAACCGCCCATAGGATTGATTCATAAACACTCCTGCCATTTCATGCCGGTAGTATAACGGATGGTGTAAGACAATCAGTGATTATGACGATGACAATTTACAGGCAAAAAAAACCCCCACGTCATGTGTGGGAAGACAGGGATGGTGTCTATGGCAAGGAAAACAGGGTTTACTACTGGGAACGTGAGTTGCTACTACTCAATAACTTCAACGAAGAACTTTTTTGCCAGTGCGTCACGTCACGCAACTGCTCCATTCTTTGTTGGTGCTTCTCGTTTAAAACCGCTTGCTGCTCGGGGGTAAGCAGGCGATACATCTGGTTGCGAACGCGGGCCATTTCGACCTGTCTGGCAACCTGTGCCTGCGCCATTTTTTCTGCCTGAGCGCGTACAGCGGTTTCATCAAAATTTTCTGCAGTAATAAGACGATGCATCGTCTCCATTTCGCTAACATTAACAGGCGGCTGCTCATGGCGGGCCTGTTGCATCAGATCTCTCATCTGTTGACGTTGATGTTCGGTTAAACTTATGCCGTCAAACATATGGCTCTGTACAGTGCGCGGCGCAGAGGATTCTCCCGGGTGCCAGTTATCGCCTGTAACGACTTCAGCTGCATGGCTAACCGTACTGAGTGCCAGCGTTGAGGCCATGACGGCAGCGGTAACTTTGCGCATCATTTGCTCCCAAAATCTTTTCTGTCGCGATTCAACGAGAGACAGTTTACGATTCGGGCTGCAAACATGCGTCAGGGGGTGTAAAACAACGTAAAGTCATGGATTAGCGACGCCTGATGACGTAATTTCTGCCTCGGAGGTACTTAAACAATGAATAAAATCCTGTTAGTTGATGATGACCGAGAGCTGACTTCCCTGTTAAAGGAGCTGCTCGAAATGGAAGGCTTCAATGTGCTGGTTGCCCATGACGGGGAGCAGGCGCTTGAGCTTCTGGACGACAGCATTGATTTACTTTTGCTTGATGTGATGATGCCGAAGAAAAACGGTATCGATACGTTGAAAGCGCTTCGCCAGACACACCAGACGCCCGTAATTATGCTGACCGCCCGCGGCAGCGAACTGGATCGTGTACTCGGCCTTGAGCTGGGTGCAGATGACTATTTGCCGAAACCGTTTAACGATCGTGAACTGGTCGCCCGTATCCGCGCGATCCTGCGTCGTTCGCACTGGAGCGAGCAGCAGCAGAGCAGCGATAACGGCTCGCCGACGCTGGAAGTGGATGCCCTTAGCCTTAACCCGGGCCGCCAGGAAGCCAGCTTTGATGGTCAGACGCTGGAGTTAACTGGTACCGAATTCACCCTGCTCTATCTGCTGGCGCAGCATCTCGGCCAGGTGGTATCGCGTGAACATTTGAGCCAGGAAGTGCTGGGTAAACGCCTGACGCCTTTCGACCGTGCCATCGACATGCATATCTCCAACCTGCGGCGCAAACTGCCGGAGCGGAAAGACGGGCATCCGTGGTTTAAAACTCTGCGTGGTCGCGGCTATCTGATGGTTTCCGCTTCATGATAGGGAGCTTAACCGCGCGCATCTTTGCCATCTTCTGGTTGACGCTGGCACTGGTGTTGATGTTGGTACTGATGTTACCCAAGCTCGACTCACGCCAGATGACCGAGCTACTGGACAGCGAACAGCGCCAGGGGTTAATGATTGAGCAACACGTAGAAGCTGAACTCGCGAACGATCCACCCAATGATTTGATGTGGTGGCGTCGCCTGTTCCGTGCGATTGACAAGTGGGCGCCGCCAGGACAGCGGTTATTGCTAGTGACTACAGAAGGACGCGTGATCGGCGCTGAACGCAGCGAAATGCAGATCATTCGTAACTTTATTGGTCAGGCGGATAACGCCGATCATCCGCAGAAGAAAAAGTACGGTCGCGTTGAAATGGTGGGGCCCTTCTCCGTCAGAGACGGGGAAGATAACTACCAGCTTTACCTGATTCGACCAGCCAGCAGTTCCCAATCCGATTTTATCAACCTGTTGTTTGACCGCCCGCTGTTGTTGCTGATTGTCACGATGTTAGTCAGTTCCCCGCTGTTGTTATGGCTGGCGTGGAGCCTGGCAAAACCGGCGCGTAAGTTGAAAAACGCGGCGGATGAGGTGGCTCAGGGTAACCTGCGTCAGCATCCGGAACTGGAAGCTGGTCCGCAGGAATTTCTTGCCGCAGGCGCCAGTTTTAACCAGATGGTGACCGCGCTGGAGCGGATGATGACCACGCAACAGCGTCTGTTGTCTGATATCTCACACGAACTGAGAACCCCGCTCACCCGTTTGCAACTGGGGACCGCGCTGTTGCGTCGTCGCAGCGGCGAAAGTAAGGAGCTGGAGCGTATTGAGACGGAAGCGCAGCGTCTGGACAGCATGATCAACGATCTGCTGGTCATGTCGCGCAATCAGCAGAAAAATGCGCTGGTCAGCGAAACGATGAAAGCCAATCATCTGTGGGGTGAGGTGCTGGATAATGCCGCCTTTGAAGCCGAACAGATGGGCAAATCGCTTACGGTGAATTTCCCGCCGGGACCGTGGCCGCTGTACGGAAACCCGAACGCGTTGGAAAGTGCGCTGGAAAACATCGTCCGTAATGCCCTGCGCTATTCACACTCGAAGATTGAAGTCGGCTTCGCAGTGGATAAAGACGGAATCACGATCACAGTGGATGATGATGGTCCTGGCGTCAGCCCGGAAGACCGTGAGCAGATTTTCCGCCCGTTCTATCGCACCGATGAAGCACGCGATCGCGAATCCGGCGGCACCGGTCTGGGTCTGGCAATTGTAGAAACCGCCATTCAGCAGCATCGCGGCTGGGTGAAAGCCGAAGACAGCCCGCTGGGCGGTTTACGGCTGGTGATTTGGTTGCCGTTGTATAAACGTTCGTAACGGTATTGTGCCGATAGTGGCGTAAACGCCTTATCCGGCCGACAAATCTCCACGAACGGTAGGTCGGATAAGCGTAGCGCCATCAGGCATTTTTTCCGTTGCCGGATAGCAGCGCTTATTTGCCCCACAAACGCCGTGATTGATCTTCGATTTTGCCGCTTAAACGACGCTTTTGCATCGTTCGCGTCCAGCTCTTCGACAGCCCCGCCGCTGACAGTAAACGATGGTACTGTTCATCATCAAAAGGCATATGCCAGGCTATGGCGATCGCCTCCTGTACGCTGACGTCGCTAACGCGGGAAACCAGCTCCAGTGGCGCATCGGCTGACACCATGCCTGGCGCAATCACACTACACAGCCAGCCCGTTTTGCCGCAGTTCTGCATCAGGCTCGCCATATCGCTAATACCAAAGTGGAAATTAAGCTTAAAGCACGGTGAGCGCGGCTGTGTGACCTGAATCAGCGCTTCGCCCCAACGGAAAATATCGCCAATATAGACATTGTGTTCCGTCAGGCCATCGGTAGAGAGGTTCTCACCAAACGCCGGGGCCACGAATTGATCCGCCTGATCGGGGAACTCTCGCGCCCAGTACAGATAATGTTCGCGCGGATAATGGCACAGCGCACGATCGGGCCCGCCGTGGATTTTCGTTTCTGCCTGTTCATCACCTTCCAGACCCAGTTCCGTCAGCATCAGTTCGCCATCGACCTGAATTTTGCCAATTGCACTGGGGCGGCTTCCCGCGTAGTCCTGAATCTTGCCGCTGAACACGTCTACTGGATATCGCATCTGGCCCTCTCCCTGATCAATTTGCCTTATTTAACCACAATTATTTTACCTCAACCGCGCAAAATGAGAGCAAGGTTCACACGACGCGCAAATATCCATGCTATCAATGGAAGTGATTTTGAAACGGCATTTCATAATAAGGAGTCAACAACGTGACAGGTCAAACGCAGTTTGCTGGCGTCTGGTGCCCCTCCATTACGCCAATGGATCAGGATGGTAATATCGATCTCAACGGTCTGAGCCAACACCTTCAACGCCTCACTGACGCAAAAATCGACGTGATTTTGCTGATGGGCAGTATCGGAGAGTTCGCTTCCTTCACCCTTGACGAACGCCTGCTGTTGATTCGCGAGGCGCGCGCCATGAGCCCATTGAAGATGGTGGCTAACGTCTCCTCCACCTGCATCCACGATGTCTTGCGGATGGCGAAGGAAGCGTATCGCACAGGCTACGATGCAGTGATGGTTCTGCCACCCTATTACTACGGTCAAACGCCGAAGCAACTGCTGAGCTACTTCCGCCAGTTGGGGCAAAAGCTCAGCGGGAAATGGTTTGCCTACAACTTCCCGCCGCGCACCGGCAGCGACTTAACGCCGGATCTGGTTGCCCAGCTTGCCAGCGAGTTCCCGAACTTTGCCGGGATCAAAGATACTGTTGACTGTCAGTCGCATACCCGCCGAATGATCGAGGCAACGCAGGCCGTGCGTAACGACTTTGCCGTCCTTTCAGGCTATGACGAGTACTTCATTCCCAATCTGCTGGCTGGCGGCGCGGGGATTATCTCTGGGCTGAACAATGTGATGCCGGAGCTGTTTGTCAGCGCGCGTGAGGCGTTCAAGGCCGGTGACCTGGCGGCCCTTCGCGACATTCAGCAGAAAATTGGCGTATACATGTCGATTTATGCCATCGGCGAAGATTTCGTCACCACCATCAAGACGGTGGTATCGCGCAAGTTTGGCTATTGCACAGGGGTTTCACGCAATGCGGGCGGCGAGTTGAACGAACACGATTGCCGGACGATTGATGAGGTGTTTGGTCGTTAATAGACAAGGCCCGGTGAGATTCACCAGGCCTTTTTATGACGCAAAAACAAGCCGGATAAGCGTAGCGCCATCCGGCATTATTGTATTATTTCACTGCATTCTGGATGTCGACTGCCGCCACTTTTGCTTTGACCTTCTTCGACCAGATGGAGGTGATAATCGGCACCAGGATTGATGTCACAATCACCGAGGTGGCGACCAGCGAAGTTGCAGCCGGTGCCATCGGTTTAAACGCGGGCACCATTTCTGCGATCAGTACCGGTGTCGCCACTGCAGCTCCTGCTGAGCTGGACGCCGCAATCCCTGCTGTACCGTCGCCGCCGCCAATCAGTTTATCGGCAATAATCAGCGGAATACCGGTGACGATAATCACCGCCACACCCAACAGAATACCCAACAGACCGGTCTGTGCTATCACGCTCAGATCGATGGTGTTACCCAGCGCAAAGGCGAAGAAAGGGATCAGCGTCTGGACGGCTTTACTGAAGAATTCACGCAGTTCCGGGTCAAGGTTACCCAGCGTAAAGCCCACCAGGAAAGGCAGCACTGCGCCGACAAACACATGCGGTTCAAACGACGCAATCCCGGCCGTACCGAGGATGATCATCGTCATCAGCGGTCCGGACTCTAGCGACATCAGAACAAATGCCCCGGCCTCTTCTTTGGTGCCGTACTGTTGCATAATGGACGCGTACAGCCCGCCGTTGGTCATGTCCATTGCCGCAACCAGCGCCAGTGTCGACAGCCCGGCAAAGAATCCTGCCTCCACGCCATGTTCAGGAATAATCCGCGAGGCAATCGCCGCCACTACCCACGCCACGGCAATTTTAGTCACCACCAGCGTCCCGGACTTACGCAGGACGGTACCCGTCGCGCTTAGCTTGATGGAGGCCCCCATGCAGAAGAACCACACGGCCAGAATAGGCACCGTGCCAGTGATCATCCCGTTGGTGAATGAGCCAAAATATTTCCCCGCGTCAGGAGAGAACGTGTGACACAACGCGCCCAGGAACAGAGGGACGAGCATCATGCCACCAGGGATTTTTTCTATCGTGCGTTTAATCTGCATTTCCATCACCTTCCGATGTAAAGATGTGTCAACGATAGACATTCAGCACAATAATAAAAGTGATCCCAACCACACAATAAAACAATGTTTCAATTTTTGTGGATCACTGTTTTTCATTCGATTTTGATCACAAAAAAACCCCACCGGCCACGCCGACGGGGTCATATAAACGCGATGTCTTGTTAAATAAGACTTATTTTTTTGCAGCGAAACGCGCAGCCGCTTCGTCCCAGTTCACCACGTTCCAGAACTCTTTGATGTAGTCCGGACGACGGTTCTGGAATTTCAGGTAGTAAGCGTGTTCCCACACGTCCAGGCCCACAATCGGGAAGCCAGACGCACCAGAAATCGCTTCACCCATCAGCGGGGAATCCTGGTTTGCGGTTGAAACGACCGCCAGCTTGTCGCCTTTCAGCACCAGCCAGGCCCAGCCGGAACCGAAACGGGTGGCGGCAGCTTTTTCGAATTCTGCTTTGAAGTTATCAACAGAGCCGAAATCACGTTCGATAGCCGCTTTCAGATCGCCCTGCAGGGTAGTGCCCTTTTTCAGGCCTTTCCAGAACAGGCTGTGGTTAGCGTGACCGCCCGCATTATTACGCAGAACGGTTTTCTTGTCGGCCGGTACCTGATCCAGTTTAGCGATCAGCTCTTCAGCAGACAGGTTAGCGAATTCAGGCAGACTTTCCAGCGCCGCGTTGGCGTTGTTTACATAGGTCTGGTGGTGTTTGGTATGGTGGATTTCCATCGTCTGCTTATCGAAGTGCGGTTCCAGCGCATCATAAGCGTACGGCAGGGATGGCAGTGTATAACTCATAATCATCTCCATTATTGTCGAGCGGCCGGGTGTTAACGCCGCGTAAGCAGTTGGTTCATTATAGTTAATTAAATGATATTGAAAATGATTATCAATGCCGTACTTTTACTAAGGTTATTACATTAACGTCTATTGCTGATTATGTGAGCCGTATCACCCACTTAACCGGGTCTTTGCCAGAAAGGGAAAATCACGGCAATCGGCAAAAGGTTATACATCTGCGCAATTTTTAAACTCATGACGTCGGAAGGCTAGAAACGACGATAAAAACAATGAGGATGATGTGATGAGTAACGCGATTACGATGGGTATTTTTTGGCATTTGATAGGTGCGGCCAGTGCAGCCTGTTTCTATGCCCCGTTCAAACAAGTGAAACAGTGGTCATGGGAAACCATGTGGTCGGTCGGTGGGATTGTCTCGTGGCTGATCCTCCCGTGGACCATCAGCGCCATGCTGCTGCCTGACTTCTGGGCCTACTACAGTTCATTCAGCCTTTCCACTCTACTGCCGGTGTTTCTGTTCGGCGCCATGTGGGGCATCGGCAATATCAACTACGGTCTGACCATGCGCTACCTTGGCATGTCGATGGGGATTGGCATTGCCATCGGCATTACGCTGATTGTCGGTACGCTGATGACCCCTATCATCAACGGCAATTTTGATGTGTTGATTAACACCGAAGGCGGGCGTATGACGCTGCTCGGGGTGCTGGTTGCGCTGATTGGCGTCGGGATCGTCACCCGCGCGGGTCAGCTCAAAGAGCGTAAAATGGGCATCAAAGCCGAAGAATTCAACCTGAAAAAAGGGCTGTTGCTGGCGGTAATGTGCGGCATTTTCTCCGCAGGCATGTCGTTTGCGATGAACGCGGCGAAGCCGATGCATGAAGCCGCCGCGGCACTGGGTGTAGACCCGCTGTATGTCGCACTGCCAAGCTATGTAGTGATCATGGGCGGCGGCGCGTTGGTCAATCTGGGTTTCTGTTTTATTCGTCTGGCAAAAGTGAAGAGCCTGTCGGTAAAAGCCGACTTCTCGCTGGCAAAATCGCTTATCATCACCAACGTGCTGCTGTCCGCACTGGGTGGCCTGATGTGGTATTTGCAGTTCTTTTTCTACGCCTGGGGCCACGCGCGCATTCCGGCGCAATATGACTACATCAGTTGGATGCTGCACATGAGTTTCTACGTGCTGTGCGGCGGTATTGTCGGTCTGGTACTGAAAGAGTGGAACAACGCCGGGCGTCGTCCTGTCAGCGTCCTGAGTCTGGGATGTGTGGTGATCATCATCGCCGCCAACATTGTCGGTCTGGGTATGGCAAGCTAATCCGTTGAATTACTGAGATGACGCCACTGACTGGGCGTCATCCCGGTTTCCCGCGTAAACACCACAGAAAAGTAATTACTGTCTTCAAAGCCACACTTCATCGAAATCTCACCGATCATCAGACGGCTGTGCTGAAGTAAATATTGCGCATGACAGACGCGAACCTGGCGCTGATACTGGTTAATCGTCATTCCGGTCTGGCTACGAAACTGCTGGCGCAGCACGCGTTCACTGCACGCTTCCCGATCGCAGAAGACATCCAGCGCAAACGGACGCTCCAGACTGGCGGCCAGCGCGGTAATCAGTTTATCCAGCAGCGTTTCGCTGGAGGTCGCTGGCAGCGTGTCGGTCGCATAGCGATGACGCTTCAACGTCATCACCAGTTGGCCAAAGAGCAGCTCCGCCATGTCGTTGGCGATCGGATCGTGCTGGTTACTTTCATGCTCAAGCTGGCTTATCACCTGGCGCGCCTGCGTCATACCCACACTGCCCAGTCGCCAGTGCGGCTGTCGCGGTGTGCCGTTAAAACCCGGGATCGCGCTCTCCCAGCCCAGATTCAGCTTTAGCCGCTCCGGGCAATAGATGATGTTCTGTAACACAAGATCGTTAACGGAGGTGTAAGAGTGCTTGTCTTCGGCGCGAATATAAAACAGATCGCCACGGGTGATGCGATAGGGACGGTCATTGAGCACATGCAGACCATTGCCGCGCCAGACGATCACCAGCTCACAAAAATCATGCGTATGTTCGGCAAACACATCCTGCGGATAGCGATCGGCGACAGCGACGGCCTGTCCGGCATTCGCAAAGAAGTCATCTTTTAGAAGAATCAGTTGATTCGCCACCTGAATATTCCTTGCCGGATGATGGCTTCGCCTTATCCGACCCGCAAATTACGTCAACACCCAGGCCGGATAAGATTTCCGGCATCACAGATCGATGATTATTAACATTCTGGCGGCGAAAAACGTTGATAGCATTCGCGTTACTGAAGTAACGCATCCCGTCCCTGGCGAATGTCGCGCGGCGACCAGTCAAATTCACGGCGAAACAGGGTCGAAAAGTGGTTACTGTCGCCAAAACCACAGCGATAGGCGATTTCTGTGACGCTTTCATCGCTATGACGCAACAGATGGCGGGCTTTGATTAAGCGCAGACGGTTAAGATAGCGCTGCGGCGTCAGCCCGGTCTGTTGTTTCAACTGGCGGTGCAGCGTGCGCAGGGAAAGCGAGAAGCGATCGGCCAACGCCTCCCAGCAGACCTCCTCCGCAAAATGATCTTCCAGCCAGGCCATCAACTGGTTCAGGCGCGCATCGTTATTGTCCGCCCCTTCCATCAGGCTACTTTTGCGCAACAGCACCAGCAGTTGCATAAACAGAATTTCACGATTGGCGACGCCGGGGAGATCGCTCTCATCGCCGTCCTGTTCCATTTTTGCCACCAGTTGGCGCACCTGTTGTAGCGCGCTCTGATTCACCCGCCAGTGAGAGGGATACACGCCATCCTGTTCCTGCGGCAGTAACTGATCTAACCCTGCCAGAAAGCGGAACGCATCGGGCGAACGGTAGAGCACATTGGTCAGGCAAAGATTGTCCGTATGCTCATACAAGTGCCGGTCATGGTCGCGGACAAAGCAAACCGTACCGCCGCTGATGGTATAGGGCTGTCCATTGAATACATGAATACCGGTGCCATGTTCCACAATCACAATCTCATGAAAATCATGATGATGCTCTGGAAAAGCGGACTGAGGTAAGCGGGGCTCAATGGCCACAGGCGCTTTACCTGATGGAAAAAAATCCACGCAGTGCAGTACGGTCATGATGGCATCCAGGTCAAATGAACATGTCAGAAATAGTAATTAAGGGTTAGCCACCTCACCTTAAATTTTTGACATAAAACCGTGCAAACAAGGTCAATTTTTCAAGAAAAGACGGGAAAGATCCGGAAATGCGGACGGCGTCACATCAGGTGAAATCGCGCCTATTACCGGAAACTGTGAACGTTATCACGTTCACCTTTGCTTTCTTGCCAACGGCCAATTTTGCCTGTCAGTAACAAGAAGGTGAGCCATAACGAGGTTTTTTAGACTGGGCTTAATGAAACTCAGAAGGACCTCACTATGACTTTTCGCCATTGTGTCGCTGTCGATCTTGGCGCCTCCAGCGGACGCGTAATGCTGGCGCGCTATGACAGTGAACATCGCACCCTGACGCTGCGTGAAATCCATCGCTTCGCGAACTGCCTGCAAAAGCAGGACGGTTTCGACACCTGGGATCTCGACAGTCTCGAAGACGCCATTCGCCTGGGGCTGGAAAAAGTCTGCGATGAAGGCATCCGCATTGACAGTATCGGTATTGATACCTGGGGCGTGGACTATGTCCTGATCGATAAACAAGGCCAACGCGTCGGGCTACCGGTTTCTTATCGTGACAGCCGCACCACAGGCGTAATGCAACGCGCACAGGAACAGCTCGGTAAAACCACTATTTATCAACGCAGCGGGATCCAGTTTCTGCCGTTCAACACGCTCTACCAGCTGCGTGCACTGGTTGAACAGCAGCCGGAGTGGGTTTCGCAGGTCGCACATGCCTTGCTGATCCCCGACTACTTCAGCTTCCGTCTGACCGGGGAGTTGAACTGGGAATACACCAACGCTACCACCACGCAACTGGTAAACATCAACAGCGATGACTGGGATGAGACGCTGCTGGCATGGACGGGGGCAGACAACGGCTGGTTCGGTCACCCGACGCATCCGGGCAACGTGATTGGTTACTGGATTTGCCCGCAGAAGAATCAGATCCCCGTGGTGGCCGTCGCCAGTCACGACACCGCCAGCGCGGTGATCGCCTCGCCGCTGGCTGATAAACACAGTGCGTATCTCTCCTCCGGCACCTGGTCGTTAATGGGCTTTGAAAGCCGAACGCCTTACACCAACGACGCCGCGCTGGCGGCGAACATCACCAATGAAGGCGGCGCGGAGGGGCGTTATCGGGTACTGAAAAATATCATGGGTCTGTGGCTGCTGCAGCGCGTGCTGAAAGAGCGCAAGGTGGACGACCTGTCCGCACTGATTGCCGCCACGCACGCATTGCCCGCCTGCCGTTTTCTGATCAACCCGAATGACGATCGCTTTATCAACCCCGCCAACATGAGCGCTGAAATTCAGGCCGCCTGTCGCGAGTCCGGACTGCCGGTGCCTGATAGCGATGCAGAACTGGCGCGCTGTATTTTCGACAGTCTGGCGCTGCTGTACGTCGATGTGTTGCAAGAACTGGCGACGCTGCGCGGCGAGACCTTCAGCCAGTTGCACATTGTCGGCGGTGGCTGCCAGAACGCCCTGCTGAACCAACTGTGCGCCGATGCCTGCGGTATTCGCGTCATGGCTGGGCCTGTTGAAGCCTCTACGCTCGGCAACATCGGTATCCAGTTGATGACGCTGGATGAACTCAACAACGTCGATGACTTCCGCCAGGTGGTCACCGCTAATTACAACCTGACGACGTTTACCCCCAATCCTGACAGTGAGATTGCCCGCTATATGACGCAATTTCATTCAAAACGACAGACAAAGGAGCTTTGCGCATGACCACTCAACTGGAACAAGCCTGGGAACTGGCGAAACAACGCTTCGCCGCAGTAGGTATTGATGTCGAGGAGGCGCTGCGCCAGCTCGATCGTCTGCCGGTCTCAATGCACTGCTGGCAGGGCGATGATGTAGCCGGTTTCGAAAACCCGGAAGGATCGCTCACCGGCGGTATTCAGGCCACCGGTAACTACCCGGGTAAAGCGCGTAATGCCCATGAGCTACGCGCCGATCTGGAGCAGGCGCTCAGCCTGATCCCTGGGCCTAAACGCCTGAACCTGCATGCCATCTATCTGGAATCCGATACCCCGGTCGCCCGTGACAAAATCAAACCGGAACACTTTAAAAACTGGGTAGAGTGGGCAAAAGCGCATCAACTTGGTCTGGATTTCAACCCGTCCTGCTTCTCGCATCCGCTGAGCGCTGACGGCTTCACGCTGGCGCATGCCGACGACACAATCCGCCAATTCTGGATCGACCACTGCAAGGCCAGCCGCCGCGTATCCGCCTACTTTGGCGAGCAACTGGGCACGCCGTCGGTGATGAATATCTGGATCCCGGACGGCATGAAAGATGTCACCGTAGACCGCCTGGCCCCTCGTCAGCGTCTGATGGACGCGCTGGACGAAGTCATCAGTGAAAAACTGAACCCGGCGCACCATATCGACGCCGTTGAAAGCAAACTCTTTGGCATCGGCGCAGAAAGCTACACCGTCGGCTCCAACGAGTTCTACATGGGATATGCCACCAGCCGCCAGACCGCGCTGTGCCTTGATGCGGGCCACTTCCATCCGACAGAAGTGATCTCCGACAAAATCTCCGCCGCCATGCTGTATGTGCCGCGTCTGCTGCTGCACGTGAGCCGCCCGGTGCGTTGGGACAGCGACCACGTGGTACTGCTGGATGATGAAACCCAGGCGATTGCCAGCGAGATCGTACGCCACAACCTGTTCGACCGCGTCCACATCGGTCTCGACTTCTTCGACGCCTCCATCAACCGCATCGCGGCATGGGTCATCGGTACCCGCAATATGAAAAAAGCGCTGCTGCGCGCCCTGCTGGAACCCACCGAACATCTGCGCCAACTGGAAGCCAGTGGCGATTACACCGCACGCCTGGCATTGCTGGAAGAGCAAAAATCGCTGCCGTGGCAGGCGGTATGGGAAATGTATTGCCAGCGTCATGACACGCCCGCTGGCAGCCAGTGGCTCGAGAGCGTTCGCGCCTATGAGAAAGAGATTTTGAGCAAACGCGGTTAACACATTATTGCCGGATGGCGCTGCGCTTATCCGGCCTACTGACACATTCAACATCGCAGGCCCGATAGGCGCATTGCCATCGGGCATTGACTAAAACAGGTAGACCTTTTATGCAAAATATTCTCGACGCCTGGTTTGTCCAGGGGATGATTAAAGCCACCTCCGACGCCTGGCTGAAAGGCTGGGACGAGCGCAATGGCGGCAACCTGACGCTGCGTCTCGATGACGCGGATATTGCCCCTTTCAGCGCCGATTTCCATCCTGCACCACGCTACATTGCCCTGAGCCAGCCAATGCCGCTGTTGGCGAACACGCCGTTTATCGTGACCGGCTCTGGTAAATTCTTCCGCAACGTACAACTCGATCCCGCCGCCAATTTGGGCATCGTGAAAGTGGACAGCGACGGAGCGGGCTACCACATTCTATGGGGGCTGACGAACGAGGCGGTGCCCACCTCTGAGTTGCCGGCACACTTCCTGTCGCACTGCGAACGTATCCAGACCACGCAAGGTAAAGATCGCGTGATCATGCACTGCCACGCCACCAACCTGATCGCCCTGACCTACGTGCTGGAAAACAGCACCGCGCTTTTTACCCGCAAACTGTGGGAAGGCAGTACCGAGTGTCTGGTGGTCTTCCCGGATGGCGTGGGCATTCTGCCATGGATGGTGCCGGGCACCGATGAAATCGGCCAGGCCACCGCGCAGGAAATGCAGAAACATTCGCTGGTGTTGTGGCCGTTCCACGGCGTATTCGGCAGCGGCCCGACGCTGGATGAAACGTTTGGACTGATCGATACCGCCGAGAAGTCCGCCGAAGTGTTAGTCAAAGTGCTGTCGATGGGCGGTATGAAGCAAACCATCAGCCGCGAAGAACTGATCGCGCTGGGTAAACGCTTTGGCGTCACCCCGCTCGCCAGTGCATTAGAACTGTATTGATAACAACATCGCGCCCCGCTCACTGAGACGGGGCGAACTCTGTCACCTGCAAATCCAAACCATTCCCCATGGGAATCAACATGATGTGGAGTAAAAGCAATGAATATAAAGACAAGCTTGATCCTCACCGTTGCCGCTCTGGCGTTGTCCGGTTCCGCTTTAGCTGAAGTAAAAATCGCCCTGGTGGCGAAATCGTTAGGTAATGGATTTTTCGAAGCGGCAAACGTCGGCGCTCAGGAAGCCGCCAAAGAGATCGGAGATGTCAAAGTGATCTACACCGGTCCCACCACGACTACCGCTGAAGCGCAGATCGAAGTATTGAATGGGCTGATCGCCCAGGGCGTTGATGCGATCGCCATCTCTGCCAACGATCCCGATGCCGTTGTACCCGTCCTGAAGAAAGCGATGCAGCGTGGTATCAAAGTCGTGTCATGGGATTCCGGCGTCGCGCCTGCGGGGCGGCAGATCCACCTTAACCCGTCAAATAATGCCCTGATCGGCGAAACCAACGTCAAACTCGCCGCCGATGCGCTGAAGGCGTTGAACGTGGAGAAAGGCGATGTGGCGATCCTGAGCGCCACGCCAACGTCGACCAACCAGAATATCTGGATTGCGGAGATGAAAAAGGTGCTTCCGCAGTATCCGTCTATCAACCTGGTGACCGTGGCTTATGGCGACGATCTCTCAGACAAGAGCTACCGCGAAGCAGTAGGGCTGCTCAAATCTTACCCGGATCTGAAAGTGATCGTCTCCCCGTCTTCCGTCGGCATTGTCGCCGCGGCGCAGGCAGTGAAGGATCAGGGCAAAATTGGCAAAGTGTATGTGACGGGTCTCGGCTTGCCATCCGAAATGGCAGGCGCGGTGAAGTCAGGCGCGTCGAAAAGTTTTGCGATCTGGAACCCTATCGATCTGGGCTATGCGGCGACGTACCTGGCGGACGATCTGGTTAAAGGCACCGCCAGCAAAACCGAAGCCAATATGGGGAAACTGGGTAAAGTGCAACTGGATGCCGACGGCAATGGGGCGATGGCTAAGCCATTCGTCTACGATGCCAGCAACATTGATAAGTTCTCAAAAATCTTCTGATCCCTGGATCACGCCGCCGGATGACGTTGTGCTTATCCGGCCTGCGGGTACCGATACGTTTTGTAGGCCGGATAAGCGTTAGCGCCATCCGGCAACACTACATGAAGAGGAGAACTGACATGTCCACCCCTTTATTGCAACTTCATGGGATCAGCAAGATATTCCCCGGCGTGCGCGCCCTTGAGAACGTGCAGCTCGATCTCTGGCCAGGCAAAGTGACCGCACTGGTGGGCGAAAACGGCGCGGGGAAATCCACGCTGGTCAAAGTCATGACCGGCATCTATCAGCCTGATGAGGGGGAAATCCTCTACAAGGCTATTCCTGTTCAGCTCCCGACGCCGGAAGCGGCGCATAAAGTCGGCATCACCGCGATTCATCAGGAAACGGTGCTGTTCGATGAGCTGTCGGTGACTGAGAATATTTTTGTCGGCCAATACCTGTATAAAGGCTTTTTCAAAAAGCTCGACTGGCCAGAAATGCACCGTCGGGCGCAAGCGATCCTCACCCGCCTTGAGGTGCAGATCGATCCGCGCGCCACGCTGAAAACCCTGAGCATCGCCCAGCGCCATATGGTGGCCATTGCCCGTGCGCTTTCCTTTGAGGCCCAGGTAGTGATTCTCGATGAACCGACCGCCGCACTGTCGCAACACGAAATTCTGGAGTTCTATCAAATCGTTGAGCGCCTGAAGCAGGAAGGCAAAGCGATTCTGTTTATCTCCCATAAGTTCGATGAAATCTTTGAGCTGGCGGATCACTACACCATTCTACGCGACGGCGTATTCGTCAGTTCCGGCGACATCCATGAGATTAGCGAAGAGCGGATGGTCGCCATGATGGTAGGACGCGCGATTACCCAGACTTTCCCGAAAGTGGCCTGCGAGAAAGGCGAGACGGTACTGGAGGTGAAAGATCTCTGCCATCCCACTGAATTTGCCCACATTGATTTCACTCTGAGAAAAGGGGAGATCCTCGGTTTCTACGGGCTGGTGGGGGCAGGACGGACCGAATTGATGCAGGCGCTGTCCGGCGTATCCCGGCCTTCTCACGGTGAAATCCGTCTCAACGGACGGCCCATTCATTTTCATCAGCCTGCCGATGCGATTCGCGCTGGTATTGTCTGCGTGCCGGAAGAACGACAAAAACAGGGGGCAATCATTGAAATGAGTATCGCCGAGAACATCAGCCTGCCGCAGTTGAGTAAGCTGAATCCGCGTGGCGTGCTCAATGCGGCGCGAGAGTGGCAACTGGCGGACAGCTATGCTAAACGCCTGCAGGTCAAAGCGTTTAGCTGGCGTCAGGCGGTCGAAACGCTTTCCGGCGGCAATCAGCAAAAGGTGGTGATCGGTAAATGGCTCGCCACCCATCCTGAAGTGATTATTCTCGACGAACCGACCAAAGGCATCGATATCGGCTCAAAAGCGGCGGTGCACCAGTTTATGTCCGAACTGGTGGCGCAAGGGCTGGCGGTGATTATGGTCTCCTCTGAACTCCCGGAAGTGATGGGCATGGCAGACAGAATTATCGTCATGCACGAAGGGCTGATGGTCGCGCAATACCGCGCCGGTGAAGCCACAGCGGAGGCCATTGTCAGCGCCGCCAGCGGCATCAATAAGGAGGCAGCATAATGATTCAGCGCCTGCTCAAACACCGCGAAGCCCTGCTGGCAGCGGTTATTCTCCTGATGATCGCCGCCATCGGCAGTCGCGTCCCGTCGTTTGTCTCTCCTGGCAATCTGGCCGAAATCTTCAATGACACCTCGATTCTGATCATCCTCGCGTTCGGGCAAATGATGGTACTACTGACCAAAGGTATCGATCTGTCGATGGCCGCCAATCTGGCGCTCACCGGGATGATCGTCGCCCTGCTCAACTTCCAGCATCCTGAGATCCCCGTCTGGGCGTTGATATTACTGGCAACCGCCTGCGGTCTGGTGATGGGAATGATCAACGGTCTGCTGGTCTGGAAATTAGGTATCCCGGCGATAGTGGTCACGCTCGGTACCATGAGCATTTATCGCGGCATTATCTTTTTGCTGTCGAACGGCGGCTGGATTAACTCGCATCAGATGAGCGACAGCTTCCTCGTCCTTCCTCGTTTTGCTCTGCTTGGCCTGCCGGTACTGAGCTGGTGCGCCATCGCCGCCGTTATCGTAGTCAGCTACTTCCTGCGCTACAGCCGCACAGGGCGAGCGCTGTACACCGCAGGCGGGAATGCCACTGCGGCGTATTACACCGGGATCAATGCCGGGAAAATGCAGTTCATCAGCTTCTGCCTGTCGGGTGCCCTCGCCGGTTTCTGCGGCTACCTGTGGATTTCCCGATTCGCTGTTGCCTATGTCGATGTAGCTAACGGTTTTGAGTTACAGGTTGTGGCAGCCTGTGTGATTGGGGGTATCAGTACGATGGGAGGAATCGGTCGCGTTCTCGGTTGCCTGTGTGGCGCATTGTTCCTTGGCGTGATCAATAACGCATTGCCCGTCATTGGCATCTCACCCTTCTGGCAGATGGCTATTTCCGGCGCGGTGATCGTGATTGCCGTTCTGCTCAACGAACGCAGCAATAAACACAAAGGCCGGTTAATTCTGCGCAACGCAGCGCTGGCACGGCAAAAACAGGCGGTGAACTCATGAATAAAGTGATGACGTCTGAAGCGATCGAACGCGCCCCCGATACGCGCGCGGTCTGGCAACGCCTGTTGTGCTGGGAGGGTTTTCTGTTCGCCGTCACCCTGGCGGTATTTATCGTCAACGCGCTGGCCTCGCCGTACTTCCTTAATATCTGGAATCTCTCCGACGCAACGTTCAACTTCACCGAAAAAGCGATCATCGTGCTGCCCATGGCGATGCTGATTATCGCCCGGGAAATTGATCTCTCGGTGGCGTCAACTCTGGCGCTCAGTTCGACGGCCATGGGGTTCTGCGCGGCAGCGGGAATGGATACGCCCCTGCTGGTCTGCGTCGGGCTGGGAACCGGACTCTTGTGCGGGCTGCTGAACGGCATCCTGGTGACGCGGTTTAATCTCTCATCCATCGTGATCACCATCGGCACCATGAGTTTGTATCGAGGCATAACCTACATTTTACTCGGCGATCAGGCGCTGAATGCTTACCCGGAAAGCTTTACGTGGTTTGGTCAGGGCTACGTCTGGGGCGCGCTGTCGTTCGAGTTTGCGCTGTTTATCGTACTGGCGATCGTGTTCACCTTCCTGCTGCACAAAACGAACTTTGGTCGCCGCACCTACGCCATCGGTAATAACCCGGTGGGCGCGTGGTACTCCGGCATTAACGTGAAACGTCACAACCTGATTTTATTCGCTCTGGTCGGACTCATGGCGGGACTGGCCGCCGTGTTGCTCACCTCCAGACTCGGCAGTACGCGTCCCACCATCGCGATGGGCTGGGAGCTGGCCGTGGTAACAATGGCGGTGCTGGGTGGCGTCAATATTCTCGGCGGCTCCGGCAGCATGACTGGCGTCATCATCGCAGCGTTCCTGATGGGGCTGGTGACCTTCGGCCTGAGCCTGCTCAACGTGCCGGGCATCGTGATGTCGATCATTATCGGCGCGATGCTGATCGTGGTGATCTCGCTGCCGATTCTTACCCGCCGAATGATGCAACGACGACGAATCTGAATCCCTCCGGCGACATGGAGTTTTGCCGCCGGAAATATCATCACTTTAAGGAGAAACAACATGAGCTTTATGCTGGCACTTCCGAAAATCAGTCTGCACGGCGCGGGCGCGATTGGCGATATGGTGAACCTCGTAGCGAATAAGCAATGGGGAAAAGCGCTGATCGTCACCGACGGTCAACTGGTTAAGCTGGGCCTGCTCGACAGTCTGTTTGCGGCGCTGGATGAGCACAAAATGTCGTACCACCTGTTCGATGAGGTGTTCCCGAACCCGACCGAAGCGCTGGTGCAAAAAGGCTACGCGGCTTATCAGGACGCGAACTGTGATTACCTCATCGCCTTTGGCGGCGGCAGCCCGATCGATACCGCTAAAGCCGTGAAAATCCTCACCGCGAACCCGGGGCCTTCCACCGCTTACTCCGGCGTGGGGAAAGTGAAAAACCCAGGCGTACCGCTGGTTGCCATTAACACCACTGCCGGAACCGCTGCCGAGATGACCAGCAACGCCGTGATCATCGACTCCGGACGCCAGGTGAAAGAGGTTATCATCGATCCGAACATTATCCCGGATATCGCCGTGGACGATGCCAGCGTGATGCTGGAAATCCCGGCCTCCGTGACGGCAGCAACCGGTATGGACGCGCTGACCCACGCGGTGGAAGCATATGTTTCTGTTGGTGCACACCCGCTGACTGACGCCAATGCGCTGGAAGCGATTCGCCTAATCAACCTGTGGCTGCCAAAAGCAGTCGATGATGGCCACAACCTGGAAGCGCGCGAGCAAATGGCGTTTGGTCAGTATCTGGCGGGGATGGCGTTCAACAGCGCCGGCCTGGGGCTGGTTCACGCCCTGGCGCACCAGCCGGGCGCCACGCATAACCTGCCGCACGGCGTTTGTAACGCCATCCTGCTGCCGATTATCGAAAACTTTAACCGCCCGAACGCAGTGGCGCGTTTTGCCCGCATCGCGCAGGCGATGGGTGTCGATACCCGTGGTATGAGCGATGAAGCAGCAAGTATGGAAGCGATCAACGCCATCCGCGCATTAAGCAAACGTGTCGGTATTCCGGCTGGTTTCAGCCAGCTTGGCGTCACTAAAGAGGATATCGAAGGCTGGCTGGACAAAGCGCTGGCGGATCCTTGTGCGCCGTGTAACCCGCGGACTGCCAGCCGTGACGAAGTACGCGAGCTGTATCTGGAGGCATTATGATCCGCAAAGCGTTCGTGATGCAGGTGAATGCCGACGCACATGAGGAGTACCAGCGTCGGCATAATCCCATCTGGCCGGAGCTGGAAGCTGTGCTGAAAGCGCACGGGGCGCATCATTACGCGATCTATCTCGATGCGCCGCGTAATTTGCTGTTTGCGACCGTAGAGATTGAGTCCGAAGAACGCTGGAACGCCGTTGCCAACACTGACGTTTGTCAGCGCTGGTGGAAGCATATGCGCGACGTCATGCCCGCAAATCCGGATAACAGCCCGGTGAGCGCAGAGCTGAAAAACGTGTTTTATCTGGAGTAATCGATGAGCCCGGTAGACCTCGTGGACTGACCCCATAAATCTGGACAGTTTATATTAAGCGGCCTTCAGAGCCTGGGCCCGGTACTCTACCGGACTCAGGCCTTTTAGTTTCAGGCTTATCCGCTCGTTGTTGTAGTAACGGATATAATCCTCTATCGCCTTCCTCAGTTCGCTGATATTGCTGAACTGACTCAGGTAAAAACACTCCGATTTCAGCGTCCCGAAGAAGTTTTCCATCACGGCATTATCCAGACAGTTTCCTTTTCGGGACATACTTTGCGTCATGCCCTGCGCCTTTAACTTTGCCTGATAGCCTGCCATCCGATATTGCCAGCCCTGATCTGTGTGCAGCAAGGGGGCGTCGTCTGGTCCGAGCTTTAAGAACGCATCCCGCAGCATGGTATTAACCATCTCCATCACCGGCCTTTCCGACAGGCTGTAGGAGATTATTTCCCGGTTAAAAAGATCGAGTACCGGCGACAGGTACAGCTTTTTACCCTGCAGCGAGAACTCTGTAACATCCGTAACCCATTTTTCATTGGCTTTTGATGCACTGAAGTTCCTGCTCAGGATATTGGGGGCTGCCTTGCCTGTTTCCCCCTTCCATGAGCGGTATTTCTTCGCCCTTATCAGAGACCGGAGCGACAGCTCTGTCATCAGCCGCTGCACGGTTTTATGGTTCACCAGCAGACCCTGCTTTCTCAGCGAAAGCGTGATCCTGCGGTAGCCATAACGGCCTTTGTGCCAGGCGTATATCTCACGGATTTTATCTTTCAGCCCGGCATGCCTGTCCACCTGCTTCAGGGCATTCATATTGTAATACCATGTACTGCGGGACATGCCTGCCGCGCGCAGGAGGTCTCGCAGAGCGTGCTTATGCCTCAGTTCACTGATTATCAGGGCTTGCTGCCGTTTTTTTCGCTCTGAACCAAGGCCTTCAACTTTTTTAGATAGGCATTCTCTGCCCGCAGGTAACGGAGTTCAGCCCGGAGTTCTTCGGGGGAGAGTTTTTCCAGTTCTTTATCTGTAGGGGATGGGGGGATTTTTTGTTTTGTCATTTTTCCAGGCCGCCCGCGTTGAATGTTTAGCAGTCCTTCCGCTCCGGCATCGTTGTACACGCAGACCCAGTGTCGGACAAGCGTTTCTGCAGAGAGATTAAACCGGGCAGCTGCTTCACGCATCGTCAGGTGGTCACGGATAACCGCCCGGACGACGACGAGTTTAAATTCAGCTGAATGATGTTTATTTTTCCCTGACAGCCCTTCCATACCGTGGAGTTGCCACGCCCTGACCCAGCGACGGACGGAAGTTCTTTCAACACCAAAACGGTCGGCTGTACGCTCTTCTCCGTCTTTTCCGGACAAATAATGATTAACCACAGCCAGTTTTGTTTCAGGGGAATATTTTGGCTTTGCCATAAAAAACTGCACCTTACTCAGTTGAGTGTCCAACTTTTGGGGTGCAGTCCATCGGCGCTACCGGGCCTTTTTCGTTTAGAAATAATATTTAAAGCGAACGCGACCACCATAACGATTATCAGAATCGTCGCCGTTCACGTTATCGCCTTCGCTATCCAGAATTGAGTAATATGCGCCAAGGTAAATATTGAAGTTTTGCATATTCATCACATTAGCAAACTGATACGACGCGTGAATGGTATGAATGTCATAGGTGCCTTTATTATTAATCCAGCAGCCGTCATCGCACACCACCCCTTCAAAGTCATCAATTTTGTTATGCGCGTAGATATAACCTAATTCAAAACGTTTCCACAGCGCGTTCAGCCCGGCGGTAAAATCGTTTTCATTATTGGCATCAAGATAAGCGGTATTCAGGTTAACCACCATGCCATTCTCCGGATCGCTCTTTAAACCATTCCATGTCATCGTCATACCGTAACCGGTACGGTCCGACTGATCGACAAATTTACCGTTTGCGTTGGTGTAGCCATAGGCGTTATTGACGACGTTCGATTCCATCGCGGCAGCTACCGAGAACGCATCCTGCGACCATGAAATAACCGGACGCAAATAGGCAACGTTTTTCTGTTGATCCATTCTCCGACCGTGGAATTCGTCATCGTTATAGAGTGAAGTGCCTTCTTCCAGCAGAGTGTTTAACTCGAAGTACCAGTTATCCACCTGCTTGCTGACGAGGAAGTTACCGCCAGCATCAGAACGACCGCGGCCTTCTTTCATCATATAGATGTAACCGCTGCCGTCGTCATACAGATTGTTGGCGGTATTCCCCGAATGTTCAACAAAGGTATCCTGATTCAGCGGGAACATATCGTAGGCTTCGAAGCGCCCCACCTTCACTTTCCAGTCATTCTCTTTACCAAAGAAGAAGACGGCATCATCGATATTCACCGTACCGGTCATATCCCCCAGCGGTTGGGCGGAGAATCCGGCATAATAACCCTCACCCAGCTTACGTGTACCATCAAAGCCCAGTAAAATCCGGCCATTAATATTCCACTGTTCGTTAGTCGGGTCATGGTCAACACTGGCATTGGTCATTGCCAGCAAGCCATGATTACTTTCCGCATCCATGTTGAATTCAACATCACCATAGATTTTCAGATCGCCATAACCGGAAAGCAGCAGATTCGGTGTCGCGGCATTCTTTTTCGTCTCCTCAGGAGGGGTTTGGCCGTTAACTGGCGTGTTGCCCTGTGCCGCCTTAATTTCACGGATTTCGGTTGCCTGTTGGGTCTGTAATTGCTGAACCTGATTTTCCGCCTTTGCCGCCCGATATTCTGCGGCCTCCAGTCGCGCTTCCAATTGTTCGAGCCGTTGTTCCAGTGTCATTTTTTGCGTTTTAGCAAAACCATTATTAGCGATTAATAACAGACCTATTGCTAAAGCCAGCGTCGATTTCCTCATTTATTTGCGCTCCTTGAAAATAAATAATGGACAGCGTATTTCTTTGAGAAATACGCAAAATGAATAACAAAATAGTATGTGTTATTTTTATATTTAATAACGGCTACAATTGACGATAATAATCAACTGTTACCGCGCCGCAGGCCAGCAATTACTAACATGCAGCTTTCTTTGTGTAAACGCAGAAAGCTTTCAGTTCGTGAGGAATATAACAAAAGGGCTAAAATAAACGAAATATCATAAAAACAATTAAATATGCATTAAGAGAAAAAATAATTAGAAGTAATCATTCGGGGGAGCCTTTTGCATACCATAACGGTGAAATTCCAGGTTCGCTAAACTCTGCTCAGCCACCAGAATCGCCTGGGTATCCGCTTCCAGCGCCTGGAAGATATGCTCCTGATCGGCGGGATAACAAATATAGTCGCCCTCACCTAACACTTCTGGCGCTTCTGTCAGCCCGACCAGCGCTTTTCCCTTCGTGACAATAATATGCTCGATCGAGCCCGGTGGATGCGGCTGAGAAATGCGGTCGGCTCCTGGCTGGGTCAACAACAGATAGATATCACGCCGTGCGCCAGGCGGGCAGGCAGCCAGTAAAATCGCCTGATAGTGCGCCTGTTCGGCCACTACTTTCGTACCCTCACCGCACCGGATCACCTGCGTTTTTTGCACCTGCGGCTCCAGCAGTCGCGCAAAGGGAATATCCAGCGCCACACAAAGCGACCAGAGGGTTTCCAGGCTAGGATTACCGTTCCCCGCCTCCAGTTGGGAAAGCGTCGACTTGGCGATCCCCGCCCGTCGGGCGATTTCTGCCAGCGACAGACCCGTCCGCTGACGCTCGCGAACCAGACTTTTGGCGATCACGCTGATGGGTTGTGTCATACCCGACTCCATGTTTTTTATATCGAACGAATCGTTCATCTTGTCAAACACTGATGTTGCGTTCATTATAATGGAAATTCGTTCGATATGGCTAAATCATGGCGCACTTCTTCTCCTGTCTGAAGGCAGACACGATAAAAGCAATCTTTCTGGTCTGCCTGGCGGTAGGCGTGGTTGGGATGTCCTACGGTTCACTGGCGATGGCTTATGGCTTCCCGGTGTGGGTGCCGTTTGTACTCTCTATTTGTGTGCTGGCAGGGGCATCCGAATTTATGTTTATCGGCATTGTCGCCAGCGGCGGTAATCCGTTAGCCGCTGCCGCAGCCGGTTTACTGGTTAACGCCCGCCATGTTCCGTTTGGCGTGACGGTACGGGATCTGGTCGGCACCCGCGCGGCGAGTTTTTTCGGCTGCCATATTATGAACGATGAAAGCGTCGTGTTCGGCCTGTCGCAGAAAACCCCAGAGCAGCGCAAAGCCGCCTACTGGCTATGTGGCCTCGGCGTTGCCATTCTGTGGCCGCTGGGGACCCTGCTGGGCACCGTGGTGGGTCAATTGCTGCCAGCCCCGGAAACCATCGGGCTGGACGCCGTGTTCCCGGCTATCCTGCTGGCTCTCGTCGTCCCGGCGTTTAAAAACCGTACCACTCTGATTCGGGGCCTGAGCGGAGCCGCCGTGTCGCTCGCCGCCGTGCCTTTCGCGCCGGTCGGGCTGCCAGTTCTGCTCTCCCTGCTGGGCTTACTGACGAGGAAAAAGTAATGGGTAACATGACGCTGTTTATCGTCGGTATCGCCATTTTATCGGCAGGCACCTATTTAATGCGCCTCGGCGGCGCCAGACTGGGCAGTCGCCTGGCGCTCTCTGAACGCGCTCAGGCACTGTTATCCGATGCCGCCACGGTACTGCTGTTTTCCGTCGCCCTGGCCACCACCTTTTATGAAGGCGTGCATTTTGCTGGCATGGCACGCGTTCTCGGCGTGGCGTTCGCGGTCTTTCTCGCCTGGCGTAAGATGCCATTGATTGTGGTGATCGTCGCCGCCGCCGTGGTGACCGCGCTGCTGCGAATGGTAGG